>NZ_CP122458.1:934285-1245714 GCF_032598905.1 Streptomyces sp. 11x1
GATCAGGGGTTCGGGTCGCCACCCTTCGGACGGGGTGGTGCCCTGCGGCGCGCGGGCGGCCTGGATGCGACGGTGTGCCACCGGCCGCCGTACGGGACAGGCGTGTTGAGGCCACTACCGGGTACTCCGGAGGTCATGCGGATGAGCGTGGTGGATGTGGGATCGAACACCGTACGGCTCGTGGTGGCGGACGCCGAGGGGGGTGTGCCGCTGCCGGTGCACACCGCCAAGTGGCGCCTGCGGCTGTCCGAGCAGGTTCCGCCCGGGGGTGATGTGCCCGACGAGGCCGTGCAGCGGCTCTGCCGGGCGGTAGCGGCCGCGGCGCGGACCGCGGAGAGATGGGGGGCGGCGACGCCGCTGGCGTTCGCGACCGCCGTGGTGCGGTCCGCGCCGAACTGCCGAAAGGTGCTGCGCACGGTGCGCGCGGAGACCGGCGTGCCGATCTGCACCCTGCCCGGCGAGGTGGAGGCCGAACTCACCTTCCTCGGGGCGCGGCGGTGGATGGGCTGGCGGTCGGGGCCGCTGGCCCTGCTGGACATCGGGGGCGGCTCGCTGGAGGTGGCCTTCGGGCGGGGGCGACTGCCGGACTTCGTGGCCTCGCTACCGCTGGGGGCGAACCGGCTGACGCACGAGTTCTTCCACGGGCAGGACCCGCCGTCGGTGGAGAGCATCAAGGCCCTGCGCCGCAAGGTCCGTCATCAACTCCGGGACGTCTCGGCCCGTATCCGTTGGGAGGGACCGCGCACCGCCGTGGCCACCTCGCGCACCTTCCAGCAGCTCTCCCGGCTGTGCGGATCCGCGCCGGGCCGCCATGGCCCCTTCGTGGAACGGGAGTTGCGGTGTGCGGACCTCGGCGAAGCCATCACCCGGCTCGCCGCCCTGCCCGCGGCCCAGCGATCCGCCCTGCCGGGCATCTCCGCACCTCGGGCGACACAGAGCCTCGCCGGGGCACTGGTCGGGCACACCACGATGAAGCTCGCCGGCTTGAAGAGCGTGACGATCTGCCCCTGGGCGATCCGCGAGGGCGTTCTGCTGCGGCACATCGAGGACGGCCCGGCGTGGTGGTCGGAGGTGACTCGGGACGTCGAAGCCACCAGGTCGGCCGGTGCGAGCACGCCGGGCGCGGTGCCCCTGCGCATCGCGGCCCCGGCCCGCTGACCGCACCCGGCCGACCCGGCCGGCCCGGCCGCATCTCGGCTCACCCGCCTCGCTCCACCTCATCCCCTCGCCGCGCCGAAAGGAGCCCTCCATGAACCACCACGACGAGCAGAACCCGGACCACACGCGTGACCAGCACGGCAAGCACAGCAAGCACAGCAAGCACGGTAAGCACAGTGAGCACGACCGGCGCGGCGGGAGGAACGAGCCCGACACTGCACTCGACGAGGTCCTGCGCGAGGCGGAGCGGGCCGAGACGGACGTCACCGGCGCCGAGCGGCGCCGCCACGACGGGGAGGCGGGCGACGCGATCACACCCAACGAGCGGGCCCAGGAGGAATCCTCCCAGCACGACTAGTACGCCCCACGGGAGCGCCGGGGGCGCTGTCGACAGCAACCCCCGGCTGAATGTCAATACCGCTGGCAGCAATTCACCTTTTCGAGTGTCGTAGATCTTGCGCCGGGCGCGAAAGGGATGGCGCGCCCCGCGCCGGGGTAGCTAACCGGATCCGATGCGCCCTACCCCTGACAAGGTGGAGCCGCCATGACGCCGGATGCCCATGACCGTGCCGCCCCTCATCCCGAGGACACGGCCCCCGAGTCCGGAGCCGGGGCCGCGCCCGGGGCCGTGGCGGACAATCCCTACGCCCGCGCCCGACGGATCGGCCCCTTCGCCGTCATCGAGGTCTCGGGCGAGATCGACCTGGCGTCGGCGGGGTCCCTCGCCGAGCACTTGATGGCCGCCGTGACCGGGGCAGCCCCGCCGGACGTGCTCGTCGACCTGCGCCACGTCTCCTTCTTCGACTGCTCGGGGCTGCGCGTGCTGTGCAGGGCGGAAGCCACGGCCAGGTCGCGCGGCGGGCGACTCCGCCTTGTCTCCGACCAGCCCCGGATACGCCAACTGCTGCGCGGCGCAGGCCTGTTGGGCCGCTTCCCGCCCTTACCGGACATCCCGCCCGCTCCCCCGCCTCCGCGACGGCCAAGTCTCAACTAGCGGTTCAATGAAACGATTGAAGGACCTGCGGCGGGCACACACCGTTCCGGCGGACACCGGCGCGGAATCCGAGCGACACAGAAGTGGAGACGCGCGAAGTGAAGTTCCTTCTCGAAGTCGACCTGGACAGCACGGCCTGGGACGAGGCCACCACCGTGCAGGAGTTGGAGCGCATCCTGCGCTACTGGGGCGGCAACCTCCGACACTGCGAGATCGGCCCCGGGGACGGACAGCCCCTGTACGACTCCGGCCACCAGGAGGTCGGCCGCTGGACCGTCACCGCCGAGTGACGGTCGGCCCCCGGGCATGATGCCGGGGGCCGGCCCGCGGCCCCACTCCGCTTCGGCCGGCCCCCGAACGGGGATCGCGTGACACTCCGTGACAGGGCTCGCGCTCCCCAGCCACGAGCCCTCGCTCATCACTCACGGGGCCACACAACCCCGGTCTCTCGGCCGCCGTCGGCGACCGTGTCCTACGGGACGTTCACGTCGTACGGGAGGTACAGGTCGTACGAGGTTCAGGTCGTACGAGAGCTACAGGCCGTACGGGGGTTCAGAAGGAGTAGAGAACGCTCGCGGCGGAGTCCTTCAGACACTCGTTGGCGAAGGTGCGCTCGTACGCGACGCGCTTGCCCTGCCAGACGCCGTGCACGGTGACGATCACCGGGTCGTACTGCTTGGTGCACATCGCCCCGGCGTTGGCGCTCAGGGCGTCGAAGTCACCGCCGCTGTCGCGGAGTTCGGCGCAGGCGTCGACGGGCGCCGGATGGGTGCCGCCGGGCTTCGGCGCGCAGCTCAGGGTGACCGCGCGTTCGGGGGTGACGGCGGCCGAGTCCTCGCCATGGCCCACGGTCAGCACCAGGGCCGACGGGGCGTAGAGACTCTTCGCCACGGGCGCGGGGTCCGCGAGCGCGGGCCCCGCGAAGGGGCCGCAGACAGCGGCGGCCGTCAGGGTGAGAGTCGCTGCCAGGCGCGCGGTCTTCGGCATGGTGTGCATCCTTCCGCTCTGCAGGAATGCCCGGACGGCTCCGCCACATCGGTCGCGTGTACGAAGCCGGCCCGGACGGTGCCGGTTCGGCGAGCGCGAGTCTGCCGGGTCCCCGGCCGGAACACACATCGACCCCACAGGTTTCGGTAACTTTGAGTGTTGAATCAGTGGCTCGAAGTCACAGAATTCGAACATGCAAACCCCGATTCTGAGCGGTTCTCGATCGCCCCATGATCATGAATGGCCGGATCTCCACGGCTCGGCAATCGGCCTGAAACATTCCGCTTCGGCTCACGACAACCGCCCGAACGGGCCTGGGCCGGGCGACCATCAAGCGTGCGGAACGGTGGACGGCGCGTGTTCGGGTCGCCAGGATCGTCGGCGACATGGGGCGTTCTCGACGGTGATGGGCAGGGCCGACGCATGGCGAAGCACTGGGCGGACTTCCAGTACGAGATCTACCTGGGCGGAATGGGCGGGACCGTGCCCCGGCTGCCCACCGACCTGACCCGGCTGGAGGAGCTGGCCGCACACCGGCTCGGTGCCGGCCCCGTCGGCTATGTGGCGGGCAGCGCGGGCAACGGCAGCACGGCCCGCGCCAACCGGGAGGCGCTGGAGCGGCACCGCATCGTCCCCCGGCTGCTGCGGGACGTGGGCGAACGCGATCTGTCCGTGGAGGTGTTGGGCCGTGCGCTGCCGGCGCCGGTGGCGCTCGCCCCGGTGGGTGTGCTGTCGATCGTGCACCCGGGGGCGGAGCCGGCGGCTGCGCGGGCCGCCGCCGCGCAGGGCGTGCCGTACATCCTGTCCTCGGCGTCCAGCACGCCCCTGGAGCAGGTCGCGGAA
Source organism: Streptomyces sp. 11x1 (assembly GCF_032598905.1). Classification (NCBI taxonomy): domain Bacteria; kingdom Bacillati; phylum Actinomycetota; class Actinomycetes; order Kitasatosporales; family Streptomycetaceae; genus Streptomyces; species Streptomyces sp. 11x1. The sequence goes on from NZ_CP122458.1 coordinate 938,268, forward strand.
GCCATGGGGGACGCGGAGCGCTGGTTCCAGCTGTACTGGGCGAAGGACCGTGAGGTCACTCGAAGCTTCCTGGAGCGGGCGAAGGCCGCCGGGTACTCCGTGCTCGTCGTCACCCTCGACACGCCGTTGCTCGGCTGGCGGCCCCGCGATCTGGACCGGGCGTATCTGCCGTTCCTGCACGGCGTCGGCACCGCCAACTACTTCACCGACCCGGCGTTCCGGGCGGGGCTCGCCAAGCCGGTCCACGAGGATCCGAACGCGGCTGTGCTGCACTTCGCGGGCATGTTCGGCGATCCCGGCAAGACATGGCCCGACCTGGCGTTCCTGCGTGAACACTGGGCCGGGCCGATCGTGTTGAAGGGTGTGCTCCACCCGGACGACGCGCGGCTCGCCGCGGACGCGGGGATGGACGGGGTGGTCGTGTCCAACCATGGGGGGCGGCAGGTGGCGGGGGGTGTCGGGGCCGCGGACGCGCTACCGGGGGTGGTCCGGGCCGTGGGTGAGCGGATGACCGTGCTCTTCGACAGTGGGGTGCGTACGGGTGATGACGTCTTCAAGGCGTTGGCGCTGGGGGCTGCCGCCGTGTTGGTGGGGCGGCCGTATGTGTACGGGTTGGCGCTCGACGGGCAGGTGGGGGTGGAGCATGTCATTCGGTGTCTGCTCGCCGAGTTCGATCTGACGTTGGCGTTGGCCGGGCATCGGGGGCCGGGGTCTGTGGGGCGCGACAGCCTCGCCGGGGGTGCCTGACGGCTTTCTCGCCCCCGCCGCCCCTACCCGTCCCCTCCCCACTCTCGGCTTCGCTTGAGCGGGAGGTGCCCCCACGAAGGGGCTGCGCCCCTTCGACCCCCACGCGTCCCTCCGGTGGGGCTTCTCGCGCAGTTCCCCGCGCCCCTTGAGGGCCTGCGGCCACTCAGGGGCGAAAAGTACGGGGCTCAGCCCCTGCTTTTCAGGGGCGCGGGGAACTGCGCGAGAAGCCCCCAGCCCCTTCCTACAGGCCGAGGCCGGTCAGAAGCGCCGGGACGTCCGCGGACGTCAACTGCGCCCCCGGCTCCGAACCGTCCGCGTTCCCGTCGTCGCCCACCGACATGATCGAACCGCCCTGCTCCGCCTCGGCCTCCGGCGGCGTGTACGGCGACGGTGTGTCGGACTTCTTCGATTCCGGGACCGGGGAGGCGGCCGTGTCCGGTTCCTCGGAGACCGGCTCGGTCTCGGGCGTGGGTGCCTCGGAGCCGGAGACCGAGAGGGACTCGGGGCTGGCGGTCACCCCGTCGGTGAGCCAGCGCTGTGTGGTGGAGCCGTCCCGGACCTTGACGACGATGTCCGCCTTGGGCTCGGTGGCGATGGGGGCCATGGCGAGCCCCTCGCCCCAGCGGGGCAGCAACTCGCCCTGGACACTGAAGTCGTAGCGCACGTCGTCGGCCCGCCCGGAGTCCTCGTCCGCGCAGTTGCCGAGGACGACGACACCGGCGTCCACCTGGGAGTCCAGGCAGAGTTCGGGGTTGGCGACACTGCGCAGCAGCCCGTCCTCCTCGTAGGACCACTTCTGGGTCCAGCCCGAGTCGCACACCGCGAGTTCGGTCGAGGCGCCCTTGACCGCCTTGCCGCCCTGGATGTCGAGGCACAGGTCGGCGGCCTGGTTGCGCAGCCGGGTCTGCTGGGGGGCCGTGGGCTGTCCGGCCGAGGACGGCGAGGTCGGCGAAGCGCCGCCCCTGGTGGCCTCGTTGCCGGTGTCCGGCGCGGTGGCGACGCCCCCGGTGGCGCTGGTCGAGGCGGTGGGGTCCGCGCCGCTGCCGTCGTCCGAGAGGAACGCGGCACCCAGGACGGCCGCGAGCAGGGCGCCGGAGGAGACGCCGACGGTGATCAGGGCCCGGGGGTTGCGCGCTCCGGAGGTGAGGCGGCGGCGCTGCGCGGGGATCTGGGAGAGCAGTCGGTGGCGTCCGCCGCTCCCCGGACGTCTCGACGCGCCCTTCTGCGGCATCCGGCCGGGCCGGGAGTCGAGGTAGCGCCGGGCACCCCAGCCGAGTACGGCTTCGGCGATGACCCCGCCGAGTCCGCCCTCGAAATGGCTGAGTTGTTCGGCCGCGTAACGGCAGTAGCGGCACTCCAGCAGATGCTGCTGGACGTCCGGCAGCAGAGCGCCACCGCGGCGAATGGGCACGTCCAGCAGCCGGTTGTAGAAGCGGCAGTCCTTGGACGGCGCGAGTTCCCGGTGAGCGCGGACACAGCCCTCACGGAATTTGTCGCGGGCCTGCTCCAGGGTGGCCTCCGCGCTGTCGGCGTCCAGCCCCAGCAGACCAGTGGGTATGGTTATCGTTTCAGCTTCTACCTCAGTGTGCCACAGCAGGCACTGGGCGACCGCCGGGAGGGCCTGGAATGAGCGCTCGATGAGCTTGCGGTTTTCCGGCGTCATGGACTTCGCCGCCCGCATACCGCGCCCGCCGGCGGGCTTGCGCAGATCCGACAGCGCGCCGGAGACACCCCCTTCCGCGGACCATTCCTTGACGGTGTCGCGGGCCGCCACCAACAGCCGCGGCCGCAGGGCCACACCCGACTCGCCCCGCATCAGCCCGTCGAGCACCCGGTGGAAGGCGGTCGCGGTGACCATCGAGGCGACCTGCGACGGGGTGGCGAGACAGATCGCCGCGTAGTCGTGGGTCGACTGCCAGTGCCGCGCCATCAGCAGGGCGACGGGATCGCCGGTGCCGCCCTCCGGCCATCCCCTCAGCCGGGCGGCGAGGGTCTCGTCGGACTCTCCGGGCACCGGGCCGGGCGCGGGCGGAAAAGTGGGGCGGGGAGGGTGGGGGGTGTGCACAGAGCGGGTTCCTTCCAAGGCAGAAGATGGCACACGGAGTTGTGACCGCCGAAAAGGGCCCTGGATTGGTGCGTACCTTTTTGGCGGGCGCCGGGAGAGCGGCCGGAAACGAGCCACACGACAGCCGTCCCCCTTGAGCCTTTTGGGCCCTTGGGCTACCGGGAAAGTCAAGTGGCCTTTCCGGCCGGGCCATTGCCCTGCGCGGGAAGGTCACCCTTGCACAAGTTACTCATGGCTAACAAGGCACTCGTGCAACATCCGCATCACTAAAAGCAGGTCAGATGACCGGCCCCGATGCTTCCGCTTCACAGAACGAACCCTTCCGCTTCCAATTCACTCGAGGATTCAAGCACCCCGTGTGAACCGTACGCACACCCCGGTGGTCCGCGCACGCTCCCGGCGCGCCGATGGTTCGTTGTTCACTGGACCCGGCCACCTCGGAAGGCCCCGCGCGGAACGGCGGCTCTCCCGCGCGAAACGGCCGCCGACCTTGATCCTCCCGCCCTCGGTCGGCGGCCCCGGGGGAAGCGGCGCGTATCCCTCCCGCACCGGCTCGACGAGGTCTTCGCCCGCTCAGATCTGCCAGGACCGCAGCCGGTCCGCCGCCCCGTAGACATCGGTCTTCCCGGAGATCAGGTCACGCGCGAGATCCACCAGGGCCCCGTAGGGCGGGTCGATGCCGACGCCGCTGACGAACATGTAGGCCAAGGCCGTCGCACAGGCGAAACGGGCGTTGGCGGCGGGCAGGGGCTTGAGCACGGCGAGGGTGTGCAGCAGCGCGGCGGCCCGCCAGGCCGGGTCGGAGTCCACACCGAGGCGGGGCGGGTCGACGCGGTGCCGGGCCACGGCGGCGACGAGCGCCGAGAAGTCGTTGACGGTGGGCTGCTCGGGCATGACCTCTTCGTGTCGCTGGAGCAGCCAGGGCACATCGATGTGGATGACGGGGGCCATCGGTCAGCCGACCCGTCCCTTCGCCTCGGCGGCGGGTTCGTCGTCCGGGAAGGCGGCGGCGAACTCGGCGGCGTGCGCGGTGAAGAACTCCCGGAAGGCCTCCGCGCCCTCCTTCAGCGCCCGGTGCCGCACGATGTCAGCCGCGGCCGCCTCGCGCACGAGCGCCTTCATCGACGTACCGCGTTCCTTGGCCATCTGCCGCAGGTCCTCTAGCTCGCGGTCGCTGAACTCCACATTCAGAGCTGGCATGCGCCCACGGTACCGCGCGGGTACTTACCCGTAAATAACCGCAGCTCACGGGCGCTTCCGCGCGGTACCGAAGGGTGGTGCGAGGGTTCAGACCTGGTCTGCGACGAACGACGCCATACGGGCCAGCGCCGCGTTCCAGTTGATCGTGTGTTCGTTGGTCGACCAGGACTGGATGTCGTCGATGTAGCAGAACTGGCCGACGCAACCCTGGAGTTTGCTCTGCGCGAAGGGGTCCTGGATGCCCGAGTTCGGGCCGCCCGCGAGGGTGCCGGCCGGCGGGTTGGGCTGGTCCGGGTCGAGCTGATGGGCGTACCAGCGGCTGTGCTGGTTGCGGGCGTCGACCTCGCCGTAACCGGTGATGTAGGAGATGTTGAGGGCGTTGCGGCCGAAGAGGTAGTCCATGCTCTGGAGCGCGCCCTCACGGTACTTGGACGCACCGCTGATGTCGTAGGCCGTGGCGACGACGACCGCGTTGTTGAGGATCTGGTGGTTGGAGCCCCAGTCGTAGAGGTTGTTCTCCGGCGCGTACGGCATGCCGTACGGGTGGGCCTTCAGTGTGGCCAGGTAGCGGTCGGCGGCCTTGAGAACGGACTGGCGGACCTTGTCACGGCCCGGCAGCCTGTTCGGCACGGTCGCGAGGTCGAGGCGGCCCGCGGCGGCCGTGCGGGCCCAGTCGAAGCCGATGGGTCCGAAGATGTCGGCGGTGTGCACGGGTGAGGCGAGGACGTGGTCCCGGAACGCCTTCTCACCGGTGGTGAGGTACAACTGGGCGGCCGCCCAGTAGAACTCGTCGGTGACGTTGTTGTCGGCGTAGGTGCCCCCGCCGATGCCGTCGCTCTCGGAGGCGTACACGGCCGGGTGCTCCAGGGCCGCCGTCCACGCCGTGCGGGCCGCCCTCAGCGCCCTGGCCGCGAACGCGGGGTCATAGGGGCGGTACAGGCGGGCCGCCTGTGCGGCGGTGGCCGCCAGGTTCAGGGTCGCGGCGGTGCTCGGCGGATGCAGTTCGCGCTTCTGCGGGTCGTCGGCGGGCATCAGCGGCAGACCGGTCCACTGCTCGTCGTGGATCTTGTGGTGGGCCATGCCCGCGAGGGGCTTGCCCTTCGGCACCTGCATCTTGAGCAGGAAGTCCAGCTCCCAGCGGACCTCGTCCAGCAGGTCGGGCACCTTGTTGCCGCTCTCCGGGATGTTCAGCGAGCCGTCGCCGAGCTTGCCGGCCTTACCCGTACGGGCGTGCAGCGCGCGTTCGTAGGTGCTCAGCACCTCCCAGGTGGAGATGCCGCCGTTGACGACGTACTTGCCGTGGTCGCCGGCGTCGTACCAGCCGCCGGTGACGTCGAGCCGGTAGTCGCAGACACCCGGCTGGCAGGGCACGTCGCCGTCGCCCTGGTTGGGCGCCACGTCGACGTGGCCGGCGGCGCGGCCGTAGCCGGGGCGCAGGTCGTCGCGGATCGGGGTGCCGCTGCGCTGCGTGTAGTAGTACTTCAACGAGTCCAGGCGCAGGCGTTCGTAGGCGGCCGGGTCGATGTCGAACGGGCGGCTGGTCTCGCCGTCGACGACCAGGGTGAAGCCGGTGCCGCGCTTGCGGTAGGCGCCGAAGTCGATCGAGTGGACGCGCTGCCCGGAGGAGGCGTCGAGGCCGCGCGGGGTGCTCTGCCCGTGGGCGACCACGGCGCCCGAGGCGTTCTTCAACTGCCAGGGCAGCTTCGCGGCGGCGTCGGTCACCAGGGTGGCGTTCTTCGGTCCGGCGGGCAGATAGGCGACCTGGTTGACCCGCACCCGGGGCCCGGTGTCGGGCTCGTACACCTCCGGCGGCACCCCGCCGAGCAGCGACACGTCGTCCATGCAGAAGGTGAACGGGTCCGCGTTGCCGCCGACCTGGAAGCCCACCTGGCCCTGTGTGGTGTCGACGGGCGAGGTGAAGGTGTACGAGTAGCGGTCGCCCGAGACGTTCAGCTGCGGGCTGACCTCGAAGTAGGTGTCGTAGGGGGCCGCCGACAGGCCGACGATGGCCCGCAGGACGTTGCCCTGGGGCGTGCCGGAGGCGGAGAAGCTGAAGCGGTACGACTCGCCCTTGACCAGGGTGATGTCGTTCTGGCCGACGGCGGCGTCCCAGCGGTTGGTGGTGCCGCCGGGGATCTCGGCGCAGAGGCGGCCGTCGGTGAGGCCGGCGGTGACGTTGGCGGTCGTCCACCAGGGGGCGGTGGTGGTGTCGAAGGTGCCGTTCTTGACCTGTTCGACCTCGTCGGCCTGGGCGGGGCCGCCGGGCAGCGCGGTGAGCGCGGCCGCGAGGAGGGTCGTCAGGGCGAGCAGGGTGGTTCTGCGTCGTTTCACGTCTGGGCTCCTCGGGGGAGGTGGGGGCGCAGTCGGTGACGGGTGGCACGGGGACGGGTAAGCGCGTGGGAGCGCTCCCAGATGCGGACACCGGCCATGCTGTTAGAGACATGACAGCCCGTCAACGGTCCGGACAGGACTGGTTTTCCGTCCGGACCGAAGCGGCGGCTCCGCACGTGGGAGCCGCGCACCGGGGTGAACGTGGTCGCCGTGGGGCGTCGGAGGCGGCGGCCCAGTCGATCGTGGCCCCTCCACAGGGACGTACCGTCCGCCGCCCCACACCTCGACCCCGACGCCGACGGGCAGGTCGCCGGGGCGGCCGGAGCAACCGGCGTCGGTGTGCGGGTGGATGACAGCGGCCGGGCGGTCGGGCTCGAACGCGGCAGCCGGGGCGTCGACCTGCCGCGCTACGGGGTGGCCCGCACGTCACCTTCCGGTGCGCGGGAACGTTCCGGGGGAGCCGGTGGAGCGCAAGGCCCCACAAGCCATCACGGGCGATCGCGACCGAACAGATCGTGACCGAACAAAATCTGACGACCCGCCCCCAGGGACGTCCAGAGCCCCTCGCACCACTGGGCGAACACGGGTTCAGCAAATCGCGCGGGGGTACGGTTTCCCGTCCGCTTTCCCGGCGGAGCGCATAGGCTGGAATTCGCCCGTAAGCCCGTTCGGTCCGGCGGAATGGAACACGCGACGATGAGGAGCCGCAAGGTTACGCACGGTGACACCCCTGCGTATGCCCTGGACGGTGCCGCCACCGCGCGGGCGGCCATGGACGGCGACGGCACGATCGTCGAGTGGAACGAGGGCGCCAGGCGTCTGCTGGGCTGGCACGCGACGGAGATCGTAGGCCGTCCCGCAGAGGAGTTGCTGGCCCCCGGGGGTTCCTTCATGCCGCCCCCTCCGGGCAGCCGCAGCTGGAACGGCACGCTCGCGCTGCGTCACCGCGACGGGCGCACGGTGACGGCGTGGCTGCTCGCCCACCACCGGGGCCTGCGGAGTGCCGACGGCAACGGCAGCTGGCTGGTTCTCTGTCCGCTGGACGATCCCGGTCCGCTCGTGCGGGACGATCCGCTCGCGGCGGCCGTCATGTTCCAGTCGCCGTGCGCCATGGCCGTCTTCGACGACCGCCTCCGACTGCGCGGCATCAACGAGGTGATGGCGGACGCCGTGGGGATGCCCGAGGACAACCTCCGGGGTCTGCACATGTCCGAGATCCTCGGCGGCCGCCAGGGCGAGAAGCTGGAGCAGCACCTGCGCGAGGTGCTGGCCCTGGGCCGCCGCAAGGACGTGCAGACCTTCCTCCGGGCGGCCGACGAGGACCGGGCCCACGCCTGGTCGGCGGCGATCGCCCCGCTGGCCGACGATTCGGGGGTGCCGATCGGGGTCTGTGTCACCGGGCACGACATCACCGAGCAGTACCTGGCGCGGCAGCGGCTGCAGCTGGTCAACGAGGCGAGCATCCGCATCGGCACCACCCTCGACGTGCGGCGGACCGCCCAGGAGCTGGCCGACGTGTGCGTCCCCGTCCTCGCCGACTTCGTCAGCGTCGACCTCATGCAGTCCCTCGACCACGGCGACGAACCCCACGAGGGCCCGCTGTCCGCGCCCTTCACGCTGCGCCGCGCCGCCCACCAGTCGGTGACCCCCGGCTGCCCCGAGGCGGTGGTCGAGGTGGGCCACACCGATGTGTACCCGGCCACCTCCCCGCAGGCGGCGTCCCTCTCCGTCGGCCACACCATCGTGGCGACGGACCCCGCCAACACCCTCTCGGACTGGCTCGCCTGGGACCCGGTGCGCAGCCAGCGGGTCAAGGAACTGGGCGTCCACACCACGATGTCGGTGCCGATCCGGGCCCGCGGCACCACCCTCGGCGTGGCCGTCCTGACCCGCTTCAAGCGGCTCGACCCGTTCACCCCCGACGACGAGCTGCTGGCGGAGGAGGTGACGGCCCGCGCCGCCGTCTGCATCGACAACGCCCGCCGGTACTCCCGCGAACGCGAGACCGCCCTCGCCCTCCAGCGCAGCCTCCTCCCCCAGACCCTCCCGTGCATGCCCGCCCTGGAGGCCGCCTCCCGCTACCTCCCGGCAGCGCAGGCCGGGGTCGGCGGAGACTGGTTCGACGTCATCCCGCTGTCCGGGATGCGGGTGGCCATGGTCGTCGGCGACGTCGTCGGCCACGGCGTCCAGGCCTCCGCAACCATGGGCCGCCTGCGGACCGCCGTACGCACCCTGGCCGATGTCGACCTCGCCCCCGACGAGCTGCTCACCCACCTCGACGACCTCGTCGTACGGCTGTCCGCCGAGGCCGGCAGCGAAGGGGTCACCGGTGAGGTGGGCGCCACCTGTCTGTACGCCGTCTACGACCCGGTGACCCGGCGCTGCACCTTCGCCCGTGCCGGGCACCCACCGCCGGTGGTGCTGGACCCGGACGGACGGCCCATGGAGGTCGAAGTGCCGTCGGGACAGCCCCTGGGCCTCGGCGGACTGCCCTTCGAGTCCGCCGAACTCGAACTGCCCGAGGGCACGGTCATCGCCCTCTACACCGACGGCCTGATCGAGACCCGGGACCGGGACATCGACACCGGTCAGGAGCTGCTGGCGGAGGCGCTGTCCGGCCGCAAGGGCTCGCTGGACGACATCTGCCAGGACGTCGTGCAGTCCCTGCTCCCCGCGAACGGCGCCCCCGACGACGTGGCGTTGCTGCTGGCCCGCACCAGGGGGCTCCGGGCGGAGCGGGTGGCGACCTGGTCGATACCCGCCGACCCCGCGTTCGTCGCCCGGACCCGTCAGTACGTGCTGACGCAGATGGCGCTGTGGGGCATCAGCGAGTCGGCGTTCACGGCGGAGCTGGTGGTGAGCGAGCTGGTGACCAACGCCATCCGGCACGGCGCCCCGCCCATCCAGCTGCGCCTGATCCACGACGACACCACCCTCATCTGCGAGGTGTCGGACGGCAGTGGCACCGCCCCGCATCTGCGCCGGGCCAAGACCTTCGACGAGGGGGGACGCGGTCTGCTGCTGGTGGCCCAGCTGACGCAGCGCTGGGGCAGCCGGCACACCGAGGACGGCAAGACGATCTGGGCGGACCTGGCCCTGTCGGAGGAGTGAGCACGGCCTCGTTGAGGTGAGCCGGATCTCACCTCACGGTCACACGTGTGTTCGTCGAGTGTCGCCGGGCAGCTGTAGGGTGCACCAGTCTCGGCGCCGTCGAGCGCCCTGGCTCCCCCTCCCCCCCCCGCCGAAGAACGCCCCGAAAACCCTGCCGTGAACACCGCCCCCGCCGAGGTCCTGTCCGTAGTCCTGCTCGTCGTCGTCCTCGGCTGTGCGGTCGCCCGCCCCTTCGGACTGCCTGAAGCGGTGGTCGCCGTACCGGCCGCCGGGATCGCCGTGGCCGTCGGTGCCGTCTCCCTGGACCACGCCCGCGCCGAGGCCGAGCTGCTGGGCCCGGTGCTCGGGTTCCTGGCCGCCGTGCTCGTGCTGGCCAAGCTCTGCGACGACGAGGGGCTCTTCCAGGCCTGCGGGGCGTGGATGGCGCGCGCGTCGGCGGGCCGGCCCCGTCGGCTGCTGGGGGCGACGTTCGCGCTGGCCTCCGGCATCACGGCGGTGCTCAGCCTGGACGCGACGGTCGTGCTGCTGACTCCGGTGGTGTTCGCGACCGTGGCCCGGCTGGGCGCCCGCCCCAAACCTCATCTGTACGCCACCGCGCACCTGTCGAACACGGCCTCGCTGCTGCTGCCCGTGTCCAACCTCACCAACCTGCTGGCGTTCACCGCCAGCGGGCTGACCTTCACCCGGTTCGCGCTGCTGATGGCGGCCCCGTGGGCGGTGGCCGTGGCCGCCGAGTACCTGGTGTTCCGGCGGTTCTTCGCGGCCGATCTGGACGCGGCGGCACCCGCGCCCGAAGAGGCCGTCGAGGCGCCCGAGCTGCCGATGTTCGCGCTGGCCACGGTCGTGTGCACGCTCGCCGGGTTCGTGTTGACGTCCGTGCTCGGGATCGAGCCGGTGTGGGCGGCGCTGGCCGGGGCCCTGGTGCTCTCGGTCCGTGCGCTGGTCCGCCGGACCACGTCCCCGGCCGCGCTCTTCCACTCCCTTTCCCTGCCCTTCCTCGCCTTCGTGCTGGCGCTCGGGGTCGTGGTGCGCGCGGTGGTCGACAACGGGCTCGCCGACGCGCTGGGCCGGGTGATGCCGTCCGGCACCGGTCTGCTCGCCCTGCTCGGCGTCGCCGCCCTGGCCGCCGTCCTCTCCAACGTCATCAACAACCTGCCCGCGGTTCTGGTGCTGGTCCCGCTGGCCGCCCCGCTGGGCACGGGCGCCGTCCTCGCCGTGCTGCTGGGGGTCAACATCGGCCCGAACCTGACGTACGCCGGTTCCCTGGCCACCCTGCTGTGGCGGCGCATCGTCCACCAGCACGACCACGGCGTGGACCTCGGCGAGTTCACCCGCCTCGGCCTCCTCACCGTCCCGGCGGCCCTGGTGTCGTCGGTGGTGGCGCTGTGGCTGTCACTGCTGGCCTTCGGCGGCTGAGGCGGCCCGCCGTCCAGCCGCCGTCGTTGGCGCGACCGGTGTGACGGCGGGGGCGAGACCGTTCAGTCGCGGTCCCGGAGCCCCTGCCGGTACTCCCCCGGCGGCACCCCGTAGCGCTGCCGGAACACCCGGCTGAAGTGGAACGGGCTGCCGAACCCGGAGGCGGCTGCGACCCGTTCCACGGGGAGCTCGGTGGCCTCCAGGAGACGGGCGGCGTGCAGCAGGCGGGCCTGGCTGAGGGCCCGCATCGGGGAGTGGCCGAGCTGCTCGGTGAACAGGTGCGCGAAGCGGGACGGGGAGAGGGAGACCCGCTCGGCGAAGGAGCGGACGGTGTGCGGGGCGCCGGGGTCGGCGGTGATCAGGTCCTGCGCCCGCCTGATCCTCGGATCCACCCCCGACCGGCGCGGCTCGGCCCTGGCGACGGTGAGCAGCACCACCTCCTCCAGTGAGCACAGGGCGAGTTCACGGGCCGCCGTGCCGTGCGCGACGGCGACCTCGTCACGGGGTGCGAGAGCCCCGGGCGTCGACAAGGTGCCGCCTCCCCGCGACGACTCGGCGTCGGTGCGCGGGGCGGGCGGGGAGCCCTCGCCGGTCCAGCGGGCGTCCGCGAGCATGCGGCAAAAGGCCGCGTCGACCCGTTCGCGGATGCCGTCGGGGGCCGAGGGCACGGCGTACACACGGTCGGCGGTCTCGTACGGGCGCAGCCAGGCGGTCCAGGACGGGCGCGCCTGGCAGTGCACCCACCAGAACGCCCAGTGCCCGGCACCGGGCCGGACCGTGTAGTGCTGCGGCACCCCCGGGCCGAGGACCACGAGGTCACCCGGGCCGGCCGGGACCCGCGTGCCGCCCTGCCGCAGCAGTCCTCCGCCGCCCGTGGTCCAGGTGAACAGCCAGCTGTCCGCGCCGCGCGCCCGGTGCATGGCGTAGGGCGGCCGCTGGTCGAAGCGTCCGATGATCACCTGGCCCGGAGACGGATTGACGGGCGCAGCAGTCTCGGGCAGGTCGTCAGCACGCACAGGCATCCTCCGGAAGAGCGCTTGTGCCTAGCTTGGAGTACACGGACGACGCCGAAGAGGGGTGCCACGGATGCCAGTCACGGACAACACGGAGTTCGAGGAGAACGGCTATGTGGTGGTGCGGGGGCTGTTCTCGCCGACCGAGATCGAGCAGCTGTGCTACCGGTTCGCGGCGCTGCAGGCCGGCGGCCCCGTCCCGGGTCACTTCCAACCGCGCCCGGTCCCGGCGGACGGGCCGGCGGACCCCCTGCGTGTCTACCCCCGGGTGATGCATCCGCACCGCATCGACGATATGTCGCTGCGGGTTCTCCTCGACACCCGGCTGCGGGAGATCCTGGAGGGCCTGCTCGGCGAGGAGGTGCTGGCCGCGCAGAGCATGTTCTACTTCAAGCCGCCGGGGGCCCGGGGGCAGGCGCTGCACCAGGACAACTTCTATCTGCGGGTCGAACCGGGGACCTGTGTGGCCGCGTGGATCGCCTGCGACGTGATCGACCGGGACAACGGAGGTCTGGAGGTCGTGCCGGGGACGCACCGCATGGATCTGTTCTGTCCGGAGGTGGCGGACTCGGAGGTGTCCTTCGCCCGCGAGTACGTCGCACCGCCGCCCGGTCTGACCCCCGTGCCCGTCGACATGTCCCCGGGTGACGTCCTCTTCTTCAACGGCAGCCTGGTCCACGGCTCCCAGCCCAACCACACCGCCGATCGCTTCCGCCGTTCCTTCATCGGCCACTACGTGGGCCGCTCCGCCGAACGCATCGGCCGCTACTACGAGACGCTGACGATGAGCGGCGCCCCCGTGGCCCTCGCGGAGAGCGAGGGAGCGGGCCCGTGCGGCACGGAGTTCGAACCGGTGGGAGCCCACTGACCGGGGCCAGGGGTCTCAGCACAGTCTGAGCAGCCCGCGCCCGACCGCCTCGGAGACCGTGCTCGCCCCGTTCTCGGTGCCGAGCTTGCGGCAGACGCTGTCGATGGGGACGGCGACGGAGCTCAGCGTGTGAGGGCCTCTCCCTCGTCGTCCGACTCCAGCAGGTCCAGCGCCCGTTCCCACAGGAACTCGGCGCGTCCGCCGTCCTCCCCCTCGGCCTCACCGGTATACGGGTCGCCGAACTTCACGCCCATGCCGCGCAGGCGTTCCAGGCTCGCGCGGTACGCGGGGTGGGCGGCGAGGGCGTCGGCGACGCAGGGCAGCACGGCGATCGGGACGCCCAGGCCGCATGCCTCGCACAACGTGCCGACCGCGAGGGTGTCGGCCAGTCCGGCGGCCCACTTGTTGACGGTGTTGAAGGTGGCGGGCGCGACCACCACGGCGTCCGGCGGCGGGAAGGGGCGGGCGTCGCCCGGTCGCCGCCAGGCGGAACGGATCGGGCGCCCGGTCTGCGCCTCGACGGCGGCCGTGTCGAAGAATCCGCCCATGGCGACGGGCGTCGCGATGACCCCGACCTCCCAGTCGCGCTCCTGGGCGGCGGTGACGAGCTTGCTGACCCCGGCGGCGACGCCGGCCGCGCAGACGACGACGTAGAGGAAGGGCCTTTCGCCCCGGCCGGGCCCGCCTCGCCCCGACCGGTCTCCGGCGGTGTTCGCAGTCGCAGTCACCTGTCGACCCTAGTCAACTACCCGGCGCTAGAACCAATGCCGCGTAGTTAAGCCTCAGGCGAGGTGGTCAAGTTGGGCGGGACTTGGGGCGGCGAGGACGCTCGGGGCGGACAGCAGGGAAGCCGGGGAGCGTCCCGTCTCCCCGGCCCGCCCCGCCGACGCCCTCCCCGCCGGGATCGCGCGGTGCCGGCGGGGACGGCGCGCGCAGGGCCTGTTCGCAGGGCTGAGCGCGCAGGACAACGTGCTGCTGCCGAGCGTGCGGACGCTCGCCCGGCACGGGGGGCCTCGGCGCGGAGCGGGGGTGTTCCGCGCGCTCGCCGAGGCGGTCGGGCTGCGACCCGCGCGGCCGGGGGCTGCCCGCCTCCGCGTTCTCCGGCGGCAACCAGCAGAAGCTGCTGCTTGGCCGCTGGCTGAGCAGGTCGGGGGTGCCGAGTTCCCTGGCCATCAGCCGGGGGTGACGCAGCGGGGCGAGGAGGGCCGCTGCGGCCGAGCGCAGGCGCTCGGTGACGGACGCGATGGAGGCGAGCAGGAGCAGGAAATGGGGCCAGGGGGTGTACGGGTCCTGGTCGCCGGGGAGTGCGTAGTCGCGGGGGTGCCCATGATGCCGTCGGCGGCGTCGGGGCCGGGCACGATGTGTTCGCCGACCATGACGGAGTCGAAGCCGGCGTCCTCGGCCTCGCGTGCCCACCGTACGGCGGCGGGCAGGTCGGCCCGGTCGCCGGTGAGGGTCCAGTCTCGCTGAGGACCAGAGGCATGCCGGGGGGGTACTCATGGGGGACTCATCGTGGATTCGCTCTGCTCCGTACAATTTGATCCCGAATGACCGAGCGACCGATCAGAGGAGCACCCGTGCCCGGCCAGCGATCCATCACCGAAGTCGAGAAGCTCGCCGCGGCGAAGCTGGGGGACTTCTCGATCCGCCGGGACCAGATGACGGCGGTGGCGAACATCTACCGGGCCGCCTCGGCGGTGCGGCAGCACCTGGAGAACTCCGTGCTGCGCGGTTCCGACCTGACCTGGACGGCCTTCGTGGTGCTGTGGGTGGTGTGGGTGTGGGGCGAGTCCGAGACCCGGCACGTCGCCGAGGAGGCGGGCATCTCCAAGGGCACGCTCACGGGGGTCGCCCGGACGCTGGAGTCGCGGGGGCTGGTGCGGCGGGCGGACCACCCGACGGACGGACGGCTGGTGCTGCTGGCCCTCACCGACGAGGGCGAGGAACTGATGCGGCGGGTGTTCCCGGCCTTCAACGAAGAGGAGGCCTTCGTCACCGGGCAGCTCAGCGACGCGGAGTGCCGCAGCCTCGCGGAGGGGCTGCGCAGTGTCGTGCTCCAGGTCGAGGAGCACGGCGAGGAGCGCCGCCGCACCCTGCTGAACGGCGCTGAGCCCGCGCCCCGGCGCAGTGGCCGCCGCCCGAAGGCGTGACGGCTCCGCGTCGGACGCGCCCGTCCGTCCACCCCGGCACCCTCTCCACCGTTTGGGCGCAAACAAGGCAGGCGGGCGTCGAATCCATGACCAAGGGCCGCCGGCGAATCACTCGCGCACGGCGCCCCTCATCGCCCTAATTCGCTTGCGGGGGCGGAGCGCCGGGCCCCAGGATCTGCGCATGTTCAGCCATCACGCCTCCCTGACGCCGTCCTTCGCCACCGCCTCGCCGGTGCGGGGGCAGCAGCAGCCGGGCCGACCGTGGGAGCCGGCACCGCCCCGGTCGTGACGGCCGCGCTCGTCGCGGGGCTCCTCGCCGGCTATGGCATCGCCATCCCGGTCGGAGCGGTCGCGACCTACCTCGTCTCCCTCACCGCCCGTACGTCCCTCCGGACCGGAGCGTGCGCCGCGCTCGGCGTCGCGACGGCCGACGGGCTGTACGCCCTGTTCGCCGCCCTCGGCGGTACGGCCCTCGCGAACGCCCTGCACCCCGTGCTGACACCGCTGCGCTGGGCCTCCGCCCTGGTGCTCCTCGCGCTGGCGGCACGCGGCGCGACCGGGGCCGTGCGCCAGTACCGCGCCCGGCGCCTGCCCACCCGTGACCAGCGGAATCCGGTCGGACCCGCGCGCGCCTACGTCGCCCTCCTGGGGATCACCCTGCTGAACCCCACGACGGTGGTGTACTTCGCCGCGCTGGTGCTCGGCAGCCGCGCCACACAGGCCGTGAGCGCCCTGGAACAGGCGGTGTTCGTGCTCGCCGCGTTCCTCGCCTCGGCGAGCTGGCAGCTGCTGCTCGCGGGCGGCGGCGCCCTGCTGGGCCGGGCGCTGACCGGACACCGGGGGCGGCTGCTCACCGGCCTCGTGTCGAGTGCCGTGATCGCGGGACTGGCGGTGCTGATGCCATAGCCGTCGCCCTGGCGGGCCGCGTTCGCACAAGCCCCGTGCGGACGTGGCCCGATGAGGATGATTCCGCGAGGGGCCGGTGTTGAATGCGGGGAAGAGTCTGTACGCGACAGCAAGGGACGATTGCCATGCCTCTTGAGGGCGAGTACGTGCCCAGCCCCACCCAATGGGTGCGCGAGCAGGTCGAGTTGTACGAGAGCTCGGGCGGCACGCAGGGGACGACGCTGCTGGACACCGGGCTGCCGGTCATCGTGCTCACGACGCGCGGCGCGAAGAGCGGGAAGATCCGCAAGACCCCGCTGATGCGGGTGGAGCACGAGGGGCGGTACGCGGTCGTGGCCTCGCAGGGCGGAGCGCCCAAGCACCCCGTCTGGTACCACAACATCAAGTCCGACCCGCTGGTGGAACTCCAGGACGGGCCCAAGCGGCAGGACCTGACCGCGCGTGAGGTCACCGGGGACGAGAAGGCCGAGTGGTGGGACCGGGCGGTCGCGGCGTATCCGCCGTACGAGGACTACCAGAAGAAGACGGACCGGGAGATTCCCGTGTTCGTGCTGGAGCCGGTGGAGGGGTGACCGTTCCCGGTCGGCGGTGAGGGGAGCACGTCGGCGGGTGCGGGTCCGGTGGGGGCTGGTCGCGCAGTTCCCCGCGCCCCTGAAGAGCAGGGGCTGCGCCCCGTGCTCTTCGGAACCCGAGAAAGCGGGGCTGCGGCCCTGCTTTCTCGGGTCCGGTGGGAACCGCGCGAGAAGCCCCCACCGGACCCGCGCCCGACAAACAAAAACTTCACCCGGCCACGCATGTTCCCCGAAGGGCCGGGCACCCGTGTCTCAGGCCCCGCCGCGTTCCCCCGTCGCGGCGGGGTTTTCTCCTGCCCGCTCTCCGGGGCCCGTCTTCTCCGTCACGTCGAGGAAGATCTGGTCGGCCTCGGGGACGACATGGGCGATGGAGCGTTTGATACGGACGGCGACCAGCTCGACCTCCTCGCTGTCCAGGCCGGGGACGAGGTCGACGCGGGCGGCCACCAGGGTCGATTCCAGGCCGAGTTGCATGGTGAGCAGGGCCTCGACGGTGTCGATCTCGGGCTGTACCTCCAGCAGGGAGCGGATCTTCCGGCTGGGTTCGGGGTCGGCGGCGACCCCGATGAGCTGTTCGCGGGCGTCCCGGCCGAGCCAGTAGGCGACGTACACGAGCAGGGCCCCGATCGCGAAGGAGGCGGACGCCTCCCAGATCACCTCGCCGGTCACCATGTGCAGGGCCATCCCGGCGATCGCGAGGGTCACCCCGAGGACCGCCGTGCCGTCCTCGGCGACCACCGTGCGCAGTGCCGGGTCCCGCAGTCCGTCGACGCCGCCCTCCCGCCGCACCTGGTGCAGGGCCCTCAGCAGTGAGGCGCCCTCGGAGACGAGGGCCACGCCGAGCACGGCGATTCCGGCGACGTAGCCGCCGTAGGAGTCCGTGCTCTCGCCCGTCAGGGCGTGGACCGCCTGGTAGAAGGAGAAGCAGCCGCCCATCACGAAGATGCCGACGGCGGCCAGCAGGGACCAGAAGAAGCGCTCCTTGCCGTAGCCGAAGGGGTGCCGGGCGTCGGCGGGACGGCGGCTGCGGCGCAGCGCGGCGAGGAGGAAGACCTCGTTCAGGCTGTCGGCGACCGAGTGCGCGGCCTCCGACAACAGCGCGGGCGAGCCGGCGAGGAGTCCGCCGACGGTCTTGGCCACGGCGATCAGGAGGTTGGCGCCGAGGGCGACGAGGACGGTGATCCTGGTCCTGCGATCGGCCCGTGTCTCTCCCTGTTGCCGTGTCCCGCTCTGTTCCCGGGTCCCCGGTCCTTCGAGAACCGCCCCGCCCCGCTCGTCCTTCGTCTCGGTGTCTTGTGGTGTCCGGGTCACTTTCGCCGCTTGCCCCGACCGGTCGCGCTCACACCGTGGGGGGCGCGGAAATCGGGGAACTCCTCTCAGGGCAGACGTATCCGGACATGGCCGGGAGGACGGACGGCATGAGTGTCGGTGAGGGCAACGAGGCGTACGGGCGGAAGGCGTTCAAAAGGTCCAGGAGCCACTTCGCGGACCGGATCACCGCCGACGGCCGCGACGGCTGGCCGGTGGAGGCGGGCCGCTACCGGCTGGTGGTCAGCCGTGCCTGCCCGTGGGCGAGCCGGGCGGTGATCTCCCGGCGGCTGCTGGGGCTGGAGGACGCCCTGCCGATGGCCGTCGTCGACCCGATCCAGGACGACCGGAGCTGGCGGTTCACGCTGGACCCCGGCGGCCGCGATCCGGTGCTGGGCATCCGCTTCCTGAAGGAGGCGTACGACGCCCGGGAGAGCGACTACCCGGGCGGGGTCAGCGTTCCCGCGGTCGTGGACGTGCCGAGCGGCGAACTGGTCACCAACGACTACCAGCGGATCACCCTCGACCTCGCCACCGAGTGGACTGATCTGCACCGCGCGGGCGCGCCCGACCTGTACCCCGAGGCCCTGCGCGAGGAGATCGACACGGTGATGGCCGAGGTCTACGAGGACGTCAACAACGGCGTGTACCGGGCGGGCTTCGCCACCGGGCAGGAGGAGTACGAGGAGGCCTGCGCCGGGGTGTTCCGGCGGCTGGAGGCGCTGTCGGAGCGGCTGGCGGGGCAGCGTTATCTCGTCGGCGGGACGATCACGGAGGCGGACATCCGGCTCTTCACCACGCTGGTGCGTTTCGACCCCGTCTACCACGGTCACTTCAAGTGCAACCGCTGGAAGCTGGCGGAGGACCCGGTGCTGTGGGCCTACGCCCGTGACCTCTTCCAGACCCCCGGGTTCGGGGACACCGTCGACTTCGACCACATCAAGCGGCATTACTACCAGGTGCACACGGGCATCAACCCGACCGCCGTGGTGCCGCTGGGGCCCGATCTCGCGGGCTGGCTCGCCCCCCACGGGCGGGAGGACCTGGGCGGCAGCCCGTTCGGCGACGGCACGCCGCCGGGGCCGGTGCCCGCCGCCGAGGTCGTGGCCCCGCGGGGTCGTCCCTGACCGGACGCCGTCGCCGCACGACCATCCGCACGCGAAGGAGGAGGACCAGATGTCCAAGAAGAAGAAGCTGCCTGTCGCCTACAAGCCGCTCGGCTTCGCGCTGGGCTGGGTGAGCGGTGCGGTGGCCTCGGCCGCGTTCCGCAAGACCTGGAAGCTGATCCGGCACGAGGACGACGCGCCCGACGCGCTCGACCGGGACCGGGGCTGGGGCGAGATCCTGCTGGCGGCGGCCGTCCAGGGTGCGATCTTCGCGGTCGTGCGCAGCGCGGTGGACCGCACGGGCGCCAAGGCCATCGAGCGGTCCACCGGGGTGTGGCCGGCCGACCAGAAGGGGGGCCGGGACTGACGTTCCCAAAGAGGTCGGGTGGCCCGCGCACGGGCCACCCGAGCTCCTTCCGGGCCCTTGACCCTGCCTAGCCCTGCTTGGGGGCCGTGGGGTGTTCGCGGCGCAGTGTGAAGGAGTGGCCGGCGGGGTCGGAGTAGCCGCGCTCCTCGAAGGGTCCGCTCGCCTCCTTGGTGTCGACCGGGCGCCCGCCCAGGGAGACGATCAGCCGCTCGGCCTCGTCCAGGTCCTCGACGTAGAAGTCGAGATGGGCCTGGAGGGAGTTCTCGGGCCGGGGCCAGCTGGGCGGGGTGGCGTTGACGTCGCGGCGGAACGCCATCCGGGCACCGCAGGCGCCCTCGATCTCGACGCGGTTGGCGGTCGCGTCCGTCTCCCGCGCGTCCAGCAGTGCCTTGTAGAACACCGCGGGCTTCTCCGGCTCGGCGCAGTCCAGCACCGCGAGGCCCGCCTGTACCAGTGCCATGTCTCCTCCGTACGGGATCCCGGGCGCGGGGGACGGTCCGCCGCCGCCCATACGCTCCCCGGGTACCCGCCGGCTACAGGTTCAGCCGCAGGGTGAGCGCCTGGGGACGGAACTCCTCGCGCTCGTAGAACCGGATGGCGTCGGCGTTGGCGGCCGAGGCGGTCACCTCCGCGTGCGCCACGCCCCGCTCCCGCGCCCACGCCAGGAAGGTGTCGACCATGCGGGCCCCGACCCGGGAACGCCGGTGCTCGGGCCGGACGTACAGCGCCATGAGGGTCGCCGATGCGACCGGCCGCATGGTGGTGGGGCCGGACATCGATCCCGACAGATGACCGACGACCTCGCCGTCGCGCACGGCGGCCAGCAGCAGCCTGGCGGGGTCCTTCAGGGCGGCCGTGAAGGCCTCGGCGCCGTGCAGGCGCGGCCAGTCCACGTTCAGGCCGGGGTCCCGCTCCCCGCCGTCCTCGGCGAACAGCAGGGAGCTGGAGACGACGATCCCCGGTACGTCCTCGGCGCGGGCACGCCGCACGATCACCTCTTGCGCACTCATGGACCGGAACCTAGCGGTCGGCTCTGACAATCCGTCGGCACCGGTCGACGCCGACGCCTCCCCGACTGGCCTTCCTGGACAGTCGTCCAGCTATAGTGGGCACCTGTCCAAGAAGTTCGGGAAACATCGAGTGAACGACGGAGTCTGTTGACCATGGAGATCCTGGCGAACGTGCTGGTCGCGCTGGTGGCCCTGCTGCACGCGTACATCCTGGTGATGGAGATGTTCCTGTGGCAGAAGAAGCCGGGGATGTCCTTCCACGGGATGGACGCCGAGATGGCGCGGCGGACGGCCTCCCTCGCCGCCAACCAGGGCCTCTACAACGGCTTCCTCGCCGCCGGTCTGGTCTGGGGCCTGATCGCCGACGACCCGACCGGCTTCCGGGCACAGGTCTTCTTCCTGTCCTGTGTGATCGTCGCGGGCGTGTACGGCGCCGCCACCGCCAACCGCCGCATCCTCGTCGCCCAGGCTCTGCCCGGCGCCCTGGCCCTGGCCGCCGTCCTCGCCGCCGGATGACCCCCGAGGAGCCCCGGGGCACGGAGGACCCCCGGGCCTCCCGCACCCGGGCCAGGCTGCGGGAGGCCCTCCTCGACGAGTGCGCCCGGCACCCCCTGCACGAGGTCAGCGTGGCGGCGCTGGTCCGCCGGGCGGGGGTCGGCCGGGCCACGTTCTACGTGCACTACCCGGACCTGGAGGCGCTGGCGGTCGACGCCTGCGCCGATGTCGTACGGGAGGCCGTGGAGGCGCTGCACGCCTGGCGCGGGCGCCCCGACCCGGTGCGGGCGCCGGACGCCCTGCCGGAGTTCTTCGCCGGTCTCGCCCCGCACGCCGCGCTGTACCGCGCGCTGCTCGCGCCCGGCGGCGGTGGACCGCTCGGCCGGGTGTTGCACCGGGACCTGCGCGCCTACAGCCTGCGTGAACGCGAGCTCGCGGGGGCCGCGGACGCGCCGCTGGTGGCCTCCGCCGTGGCGGCCACCTTCGCGGGGGTCCTCGCGGACTGGCTGCACGGTCTGCTGGACGGCACCCCGCGGGAGATCGCCGACCAGGCGTGGCAGCTGCTGGTCGCGCTGCACCGCAGCCGCTGAGCGCCCCCGGGCGTACGCCGCCCTCTCTCGCTCCGATGCCTCATGCCCCCGACAGCCCTGTGGGTGACCTGGCGTGCAGGTCACCCACAGGGCCGAGGTCACGCGGGGAGAACGTGCCCCGGCGGGAGATGGCTTCTCGGTTGTCGGAGGCGGTGGGCGGGCTCGCGGGCGTCGGGACGCCCGGCGGGCCCACGGGTCAGAAGGTCAGCACCGGCTTGATGCTCCGGCCGCCGCTCATGTCCGCGACCGCCCGGTCGATGTCCTCGAACTCGTACCGGCTGATCATCCGGTCGAGCGGCAGCTTGCCCTCCTTGACGAGCTGAACGAGGACCGGGATGGCGGTCTGGATCTCGTTGTCGCCGAGGGTGAGGCCGACGACGCGCTTGCCGCCGAGCATGCCGTTGACGTCGAGGGAGACCTCCGTGCCGAACGGCGGGGCGCCCACGATGACCAGGGTGCCGCGCGCGGCGAGGGCGTCGACGCCCTTGCGGAGCACGGCGACGCTGCCGGTGGTCTCCACGATGCCGTCGGCGCCCCGGCCGCCGGTGATCTCCATGATCGCCTCGGTGATGTCGGCGACGTCGCCGGCGTTCACCGTGTGGGTGGCGCCCAGCTCCTTCGCCAGTTCCAGGCGCTCGCCGACCTTGTCCACGGCGACGACCGTGGTCGCCGGGGTCAGGTTCGCCGCCATCACGGCGGACAGGCCCACGGCTCCGGCGCCGAGGACGACGACGGCGCTGCCCGGGCGGGGCTCCATCACGTTCCAGACGGCGCCGACGCCCGTCTGGACGCCGCAGCCGAGCGGAGCGATGGAGTCCAGCGGGACGTCCGGGTCGACCTTGACGAGGCCGCGCTCGTCGACCAGGGCGCGCTCGGCGAAGGAGGACTGGCCGAAGAAGTGGCCGCCGAGGTCCTGGCCGTCACGGCTGATGGTGCTGGTGCCGTCGGCACGCCGGCCGCCGAGCAGGTTCAGCGGCAGCCAGGTGGCGCAGTACGCCGGGTGACCGTCGCGGCAGTTCTGACAGCCGCCGCAGGAGGTGAAGGACAGGACGACGTGGTCGCCCGGGGCTACGGCGGTGACGCCCGGGCCGACGGCCTCGACGACACCGGCGCCCTCGTGGCCCAGCACGCCGGGCAGTGGGAAGGGCAGCCCGCCGCTGGCGACCCCCAGGTCGGTGTGGCACAGCCCGGCCGCGACCATCCGGACCAGGACCTCGCCCTGCGCGGGCTGGTCGAGGACGACCTCGGAGAGGGTGAAGGGCGCGCCCCCGGACTCGACCACGGCCGCACGTGTGGTGGTGGACATGCTCATGAACTCCTTGTTCGTCGGTGAGCCACCGGATCGGTCCCGCGGCTCACCGGGGATCCCGGGGAAGGTGCTCAGTCGAGCGAGACGACGACGGACTTGACCTTGGTGTAGGACTCCAGGGCCTCGGGGCCGTACTCACGGCCGAAGCCGGAGGCCTTCACTCCGCCGAAGGGCACGGCGGGGTCGAGCATCGGCCAGTCGTTGACCCAGACGATGCCCGCCTGGAGGCGGTCGGCCACCCTGTGTGCGCGGGTGAGGTTCGTGGTCTGGATGCCGGAGGCCAGGCCGTACGGCGTGGAGTTGGCCAGTTCGACGGCCTCGTCCTCGGAGTCGAAGGGCTGCACGGTGAGGACCGGCCCGAAGACCTCCTCCTGGACGACCCGGGAGTCGTTGGCGAGGTCGGCGATGACGGTCGGCTTGTAGTAGTAGCCGCCGTCGAGGTCCAGGCGCTCGCCGCCGCACACGATGCGGCCGCCCTCCTTGCGGGCCAGCTCGACGTACTCCTCGACCTTCTTCAGGTGCCGCTCGCCCGCCATCGGGCCGATGACGGTCTCCGGCTGCCGGGGGTCGCCGAGGGGCACGCCGGGCACCGCGTCGGCGAGGATGCCGAGGACGGTCTCGTAGACGGGACGGGCGACCAGCAGCCGGGGGCCGCCCATGCAGAACTGGCCGGTGTTGAAGACGAAGCCCTTGATGATGGCGCCGATGGCCTTCTCGATGTCGGCGTCCTCGAAGACGACGTGCGCCGCGTTGCCGCCCAGCTCCATGGTGACCTGCTTCAGCCCCTCGCCGGCGACGCTCGCCGCGTGCCGGCCGGTGGCGGTGGAGCCGGTGAAGGCGATCTTGTCGACGCCGGGGTTGCGCAGCAGCGCCTCGCCCGCGACCGGGCCCGTACCCGTGACGACGTTGTAGACGCCGTCGGGGACGCCGGCCTCCTTGAGGAGGCCCGCCATGTAGAGGGCGCTGAGCGGGGTCTCCTCGGCCGGCTTGTGGACGACCGTGTTGCCGGCCGCGAGCGCGGGGGCGATCTTCGAACCGGCCAGGATCAGCGGGAAGTTGAAGGGGGTGATCGCGCCGACCACACCGATCGGGCCGCGCCTCGTGTAGGCGAGGCGGTTGTTCGGGACGTCGCGGGCGGAGCCGTCCAGGGTCCAGGCGAGGGAGGCGTAGTACTCGTAGTCGTTGGCCGCGTTCGTCACGTCGACGGCGTGGGCCAGCGTGATGGGCTTGCCGACGTCGCGGCTCTCGATCGCCGCGATCTCGTCGGCGTTCTCCCTGATGAGCTGGGCCACGCGGTTCAGGATCCGGCCGCGCTCACGGCCGCTCAGCCCGGACCAGCCGCCGCTGTCGAAGGCCTCGCGGGCGGCGCGCACCGCGGCGTCCACGTCGGCGGCGCCCGCCTCCGCGACGGTCGTGACCACCTGGCCCGTGGACGGGTCGATCACGTCGGTCCGCGCCCCGTCACTCGCCTCGACCCACTGCCCACCGATGAACAGCCGCCCGGGCTCGCTCTCGAAGGTGGTCGTCATTGCCCACTCCTCAGCTTTGGTCCAGCCTTGATCGCTAAATCTTCAACCAACAGGAATCCTGTTGGTTCGCAGTTTCACCACGCCCAGGATTCCTGTCAATGCTTTACGCTGACCGCATGGTCGGCACCAAGGCACCTCCTTCGCTCCTCTACATGGTCAAGCAGGTCGAGCTCGTTGTCCGCTCCCGCCTGGACGATCTGGTGAAGCCGGCCGGGATCACGGCGCTGCAGTACACCTCGCTCACGGTCCTCCAGCGCCACGACGGGCTCTCGGCCGCCCAGCTCGCCCGCGACTCGTTCGTCACGGCCCAGTCCGTCGCGGATCTCGTCCGCAGCCTGGAGAACCGGGGGCTCGTGCGCCGGGAGCGCAATCCACGCAACCGGCGCGAGCTGCTCATCCTGCTGACCGACGAGGGGCGCGAGCTGCTCGCCCGCGTCGCGGGGCCCGTGCGCGACCTGGAGGAACGCATGATCAGCGACCTCACCCCGCACCAGGCCGACCAGCTCCGGCAGGCACTGTCCAAAGCATGGCACGCGCTGTCGTAGGGGGCACTGCGCAAAACTCCGGACTTCATGCCGAAGAAATCGAAGACATATGTCAATCGAACATGCTGAAATTCACTCTGACGAGGGTAACTTGCAGGGCGGGGAAGGGTTTTGCCCTCACACCCTCACAGAGTCCGGTAGGAGGCGATGCCGTCGTGTCGAGCGACCCCACACCGCCCGCGACCGGGTACCTGCGCGTTCGCACGGACCGCGGCCACAGCGTGCTCGAACTGCACGGTGAGATCGACATCGCGGCGGCCGTGGAGATCATTCCGCATCTCGACACGGAGACCGGCCGCCCCGGCGCCCGGATCGTGATCGACCTCCGGCACGTCGAGTTCTTCGACTGCTCCGGGCTGCGACTGCTCTACCGGGCTCGGCAGCGGGTACTCGACCGCGACGGCGAACTGCGCCTGGTCTGCACCCATCCGCTCACCCTGCGCGTCCTCAAGGTCACCGGCCTGGCCCGGCTGCTGCCGCCCGCCTCGTCCCTGGACGCGGCCCTGGGACAGCCGGAGGCCACGTCCGGCACGTTATGACCCCGCTCCGGCCGTCAGCCCTCGCCTCCCACGGGCGCGTCGAACAGGGCGCTGACGGACTCGCCGTTGTGGATACGGCGGACGGCCTCCGCGAGCGCGGGGGCGATGGAGAGCACCTTCAGCTTGTCGGTGCGCTCCTCCACAGGGACCGGCACGGTGTTGGTGCAGACGATCTCCAGCACGTCGGGCTGCTCGCTCAGCCGCTTCAGAGCGCCCGCAGCGAACAGCCCGTGGGTGCAGGCCACCCGGATCGAGCGCGGCCCCAACTCCCTGAGCCGCTGCAGGAGTTCCAGGACGGTACTGCCCTTGGCGATCTCGTCGTCCAGGACGATCACATCCCGTCCGGCGACCTCGCCGATCACCGAGCTGATGCTCACCCGGTCGTCGGCGAACCGCTGTTTGGCACCCGCCGCGACCTGCGCGCCGATCATCCGCGCGAACGCCGCCGCCTCCTTGGCGTTGCCCAGGTCCGGGGAGACCACCGTCGTACGCGTCAGGTCGTAGCGCCGGAAGTGCGCGGCCAGTTCACGCAACGCGTGCAGATGATCGACCGGCACCGAGAAGAAGCCGTGCACCTGCGGCGAGTGCAGCGTCATGGCGAGCACCCGGCCCGCGCCCGCCGACACCATCAGATCGGCGACCAGCCGGCCGCCGATGGAGATCCGCGGCGCGTCCTTCTTGTCCGAGCGGGCGTACGAGTAGTGCGGCATGACCACGGTGATCCGGCCGGCCGAGGCCCCGCGCGCCGCGTCGCACATCAGCAACAGCTCGACGAGGTGCTCCTGCACCGGCGTGACCAGCGGCTGGACCAGAAAGACGTCCTTCTCCCGGCAGTTGGCCTGGAGCTGCACCTCCAGACAGTCGTTGGCGAACCGGCTCACCCGGGACGGACTCAGCGGCACCCCGAGGTGCGCGCAGACCTCCTCCGCGAGTTCGGGGTGGGCGCTGCCGGTGAAGACGGCGATGTCACGCACGGTCGGCTCCTCGCATGAACATGATCATTACGGGTTGCGCGGCTCATGCTAGGCGAACAAACACCAACTGGGCGTTCCTCCACGGTCTTTGAGGGCATTCGTTGAAAGAGGAAGGAGGGCCGTCGACATGACGACGTCCATCAAACGCACGCGTGTGCCCGGCTGGGCCAAGCTGCTCGCCGCCGTGGTCATCCTCATCGTGGTGCTGCTGGCCGCGCTGCGGATGCTGGTCTTCGGAGGGCTGGACGACGTGTTCGGCACCGAGGAGCACGACCGCTCGGGACCGACGCTCCTGAAGTCCATCCAGGACATGAGCCGTTACGACGCCGCCTCGGGCAACTTCCAGGTGGTCGTCGACCTGGAGAAGGACGCCAAGTACCTGCCGGACGCGATCCGCGGTACCCGCACGCTGTACGTGGGCGCGGGCACCGTGGACGCCTATGTCGACCTCGGCAAGGTCGGCGAGAACGACGTGAAGATGAACGAGGACCGCACCTCGGCCACCATCGACCTCCCGCACGCCCAGCTCGGCAAACCCGCCCTCGACACCGAGCACTCCTACGCCGTCTCCAAGGAGCGCGGCCTGCTCGACCGCCTCGGCGACCTGTTCTCGGACAACCCCAACGGCGAACAGGCGGTGCAGCGCCTGGCCGTCAAGCACATCGGGGACGCCGCGAAGGAGAGCAAGCTCACGGAGCGGGCCGAGGCCAACACCACCGACATGCTCGAAGGACTGCTGAAGTCGCTCGGCTTCGAGGAGGTGAAGGTGACGTACGGGTCGTGACCGGAAATCAGTGCCCTCCCCGCACCGCGGGGAGGGCACGCCGTACGACGGCCCGTCCGCGGCCGGCGTACCCGCGCGCCCTCCCACGCCCCTCCGCTCCCGGGCGCCTGACGGCGTCCCTCGAACGGGAGCGGGCCCCTGTCACTCGCGATCCGGATGCCCGCGAGGGGCGGGCCGAAACCCGGCGGGGCCCGGTCGGCGACTTCCCGCACACGGCGCGCAGGTGGGCATCGCGGACCACTTCGGGGGTAACAGGCCTGGTACAGAAGGAAGTTGAAATCGGGAGGGTCGCATGGCCGGCACCACGTCACGTTCCCGTTCCACCACCTCCGGCCGCCGTTCCGCGGCGGCCGAGCGCGGGCCACGACCGCTCCCGCTGCCCTTGCGGCTGCTGGCGATGGCCCTGGCCTTCCTGGCGATGGTGGCGTTCGGCGCGGTACTGGCCGGGCTCACCCTCCAGCCGTCCCCGGCGTCGGAGGCGCTCACCCACAGCAACCTCCGCCCCGGCGCCTCGCTGGAGCTGTACTGGCACCACCCCGACGCGCGCGACGCGCTCAAGCAGATCGGCGGGAACATCGTGCTGGGCCTGCCGTTCGGGATCCTGCTGCCGGTGCTGGCGCCCGGCGCGCGCGGTCTGCTGCGGGTGCCCGCCCTGACCGCGCTGATGATGCTGCTGGTCGAGCTGGTGCAGGGCGCGCTGGTCACCGGACGGGCGTTCGACATCGACGACGTCATCCTCAACACCACGGGCGCGCTGCTGGGCTATCTGCTGCTGGGCCGGCGCCTCGGCCGCGCCGTACACGCCAGGGCGCCGCGAGAGCCGAAGCCCGCACCGGCTCGGGGCGGGACACCGGCGCGGGGCACGGGGGCGCCTCGCGGCAAGGGAACTGCTCAGGGCAAGGGGACGGGCCAGCCGAAGGGGCCGCGCGGCGCCTGGGGCCGGCGTCTGCGGGTGGGCCGGCGCAAGGAGGCCGGTCCGGCGTCCGGGCGGGCTAGCGCGGCGTCCAGGTGAACTTGTCGCCGCCCACCCATCGGACCTGGTCGGGATCGTCGAGGTCGTGCACGACGACTCCGTATGCGGCGGCCGTCTGGAGGACGTCCGTCAGCCGCTTCGCCTCGCCGACCACCTGGCCGTCGATCTCCACGATCCGGAACGGCGGCGTACCGGGCTGCACCCCGAGCACCAGGACCCGGGGATGGGAAATGTAGGGGCTCGCGCTTTCGGTCATGTTTCGAGGGTAGAGCGGTCCGGCGGCGGGTGACGGGGTGAGGACGGGACGGGCCGGTCCGACGGCGCCTGTGATCGTCCGGCCGTCGTGCGGGTACCCGGGGCCTGGGTGACGCTGGAAGCGGGAGGCTGGAGGTGCCATGGATCCCGTCGAGGCCCTGGACCGGATCGCTTTCCTGCTGGAGCGGGACCGGGCCCCCACCTACCGCGTACGGGCGTTCCGTACGGCCGCCGCCGTGCTCGGCGCGTTGCCGGCCGACGAGGTCGCCGAGCGGGCGGCCGCGGGCTCGCTGGAGTCGCTGAAGGGGGTCGGGCCGAGGACCGCGCAGGTGGCGCGCGAGGCGCTGGCCGGGGAGGTGCCGGGCTACCTGCGGAAACTGGAGCAGGGGGCCGAGGCTCCGCTCACGGAGGGTGACGCGGGCGCGGAGCTGAGGAAGCTGATCAGGGGCGACTGCCATGTGCACTCCGACTGGTCGGACGGCGGCAGCCCGATCGAGGAGATGGGCCGGACCGGCGCGCGCCTCGGCCACGAGTGGACGGTGCTCACCGACCACTCCCCCAGGCTGACCGTCGCCCGTGGCCTGTCCCCGGAGCGGTTGCGGGAGCAGCTCGACGTGGTGGCCGCGCTGAACGAGACCTGGGCGCCGTTCCGGCTCCTCACCGGCATCGAGTGCGACATCCTCGACGACGGCTCGCTGGACCAGGAGCCGGAGCTGCTGGACAGGCTGGACGTGGTGGTGGTGTCCGTCCACTCCAAGCTGCGGATGGACGCCCGGGCGATGACCCGGCGGATGGTCGCCGCGGTACGTGATCCGCATTCGGACGTGCTCGGGCACTGCACGGGGCGGCTGGTCACCGGGCGGGGCCGCCCGGAGTCGGAGTTCGACGCGGACGCGGTGTTCGCGGCGTGCGCGGAGACCGGGACGGCCGTGGAGATCAACTCCCGGCCGGAGCGGCTGGATCCGCCGCGGCGGCTGCTGCGGCGGGCCGTGGAGGCGGGGGTGCTGTTCTCGATCGACACGGACGCGCACGCACCGGGGCAGTTGACGTGGCAGGTGCACGGGTGTGCTCGGGCGGAGGAGTGCGAGGTGCCGGCCGAGCGGGTGGTGACGACGTGGGGGGTGGATGAGGTGGTGAGGTGGGCGCGTGATCGGGAGGTGCCGGAGGGAGTGGTGAGTGCCTGAGAGCTCGGGGGTTCGGCGCGTCGGCGGGCGCGGGTGGGGTTGTGGCTGGTCACGCAGTTCCCCGCGCCCCTTGAGGGGCGCGGATGTGATCGTCTTCGAGAAAGGTGAGCCATGGGAAAAGCTGCTGTCTTCGACGTCGACGGGACCCTCGTCGACACCAATCATCTGCATGTCGTCTCCTGGTGGGAGGCGTTTCGCCAGGGTGGGCACGAGGTGGCCATGCACGACGTCCATCGGGCGGTGGGGTTGCCGTCCGGGGACCTGATCACGCAGCTGCTGGGTGAGGAGCGGGATCCGGCGGAGAAGGACGCTCTGAGCGCCGCGCACAAGGCGTTGTACGGGACGTACTTCGAGCGGCTGCCCGCCCTGCCGGACGCGGGGCGGCTGCTGCGGCGACTCGACGGGCAGGGCTGGAGCGTGGTGCTGGCGACCTCGGCGGGCGGGGCCGAGCTGGCCGCGTTGCGGCGGGCCATCGGGGCCGACGACGCCATCGCGGCGACGGCCAGCGCCGACGACGTGGCCCAGGGGAAGCCGGCGCCGGACCCCGTCGAGCAGGCCCTGGAGCTGGCGGGGGCGGAGGCCGAGCTGTCGGTGTTCGTCGGGGACACCGTCTGGGACATGCGGGCCGGCGCCCGGGCCGGGGTGCGCTGTGTGGCCGTGCTCTCCGGAGGCATCCCACGGCCCGAACTGGAGGCGGCCGGCGCGGAGGCGGTGTTCCGGAATCCGGCCCATCTGCTGGCCGCCCTGGAGGAGAGTCCGCTGGGCCGGGAGGAATGACCTGGTGACAGCCGCTGTGGGCAGCCCGGTACAACGTGACACAGATCACCGCCATTGTCCGGACCGGAAGGAACACCCCTTGGTAGTTTCCCGTTGAACCAGCCGTGGGTGTGGATGGGACAGTGTCCCCGGGCCTCACCTTTTGCCCACAGGGACGATCGTTCGGCTGAAGCCCTGTGGAGCCTTTCGCCGAGAGGCGACGGCCATCCGCACCCACACACAGACCGCCCCGACCGTGATTCCCCCGTCCCGGTCGGGGCTTCTCCTTGCCCGGGGTGATCAGGCACCGAACGCTGCCCGGTGGGCGCGGGCCTCGGCGGACATGCCGTCCGCTCCCGTCTGGCGGGCGCCGTCACTCTCCTGCGGGTTCGCATCCGGGCCACGTACGCCGAGCGACTGACCCGGGCGGGATCGGCGGAGTCGGCGGGCGGCGCCGCGTCCCGTGTGGCCGGTAGTGGCCGCGTGCATCCTCCGGGCCCGGGTACTCGTGGGCGGCTCCGGAGGGATCGAAGTGCGCGAGAGGAGTCTGCGGTGAACGGAGAATCCGGCGGCAGGATCGTGGTCACCGGCGCCACCGGCAATGTGGGGACGAGTCTGGTGCGGCTGCTCGCGGAGGACGCGCGGGTCGACCGGGTACGGGGCCTGGCCCGGCGGATCCCCGACCGGTCCCCGGCGAAGACGGACTGGTCGGCCGTGGACGTCGGGTCCGAGGAGGCCGATCTGGTCAAGGAGTTCGAGGGGGCGGACGCGGTCGTCCATCTCGCCTGGGCGTTCCAGCCGACACACGACCCGGCCGCCACCTGGCGGACCAATGTGCTGGGCAGCATCCGGGTCTTCGAGGCGGTGGCGAAGGCCGAGGTCCCGACACTGGTGCACGCCTCGTCCGTCGGCGCCTACTCCCCCGGGCCGAAGGGCCGCGCGGTCGACGAGTCGTGGCCGACGCATGGCTGGCCGGACGCCGCGTACTGCCGGGAGAAGGCGTATCTGGAGCGGGCCCTGGACTCCTTCGAACACGAGCACCCCAGGGTGCGGGTGGTGCGGATGCGGCCCGCGATCCTGTTCAAACGGGAGTCGGCGAGCGAGCAGCGCCGTATCTTCGGCGGGCGTTTCCTGCCGGGGCAGCTGGCCCGGCCCGATCTCCTGCCGTTCCTGCCCGACATCCCCGGGCTGAAGGTGCAGGCCCTGCACACCGACGACGCGGCCCGCGCGTACCGGCTGGCCCTGCACTCCGACGCCCGTGGTGCCTTCAACATCGCGGCGGAGTCACCCGTGGACGCCGCGCTGCTCAGCGAGGTGCTGGGGTCCCGTCCGGTGCGGCTGCCCCGTGTCGCGGCCCGCTCGGCGATCGCCGCCGCGTGGAACCTGCGGCTGCTGCCCGCCTCGCCGCACCTCTTCGACGCCGTGCTGCGGCTGCCGCTGATGGACTGCTCGAAGGCCCGCGACGAGCTGCGCTGGCGGCCCGAGCGCACGTCGGTGGAGGTGCTGGAGGAGTTCCTGGAGGGGCTGCGGCACGGCGCCGGGGCGGAGACAGAACCGCTGCGGGGCCGGAAGGTCGGCTGAGCACGCCGGACGCGGCCCGGACACGACGGCGCCTCCCCGGGTCCCACCGGGGAGGCGCCGAGTCTCTGCAGGGGCCAGGGAGCGAGGGGCCGAGAGCCGACCTACGAGGGTCGGGCGACGTGGGTCAGCCGGAGGGCTCGTCGGGTACGGGCTGCTCGGGGTTGGCGGAGCCCGACCGCGGGGCGCCCTGCCGTCCGGTACCGGCCTCGTCCGTGTCGGGCACGTCGGTGGCCTCGTCGGCGGCACCTCCGTCACGCTCGTCGGCGGCGGCACGCGTCGGGGCCGCCTCCCACGGGTCCTCGCCCGCGGTCGCCTGCTGGTCGGGCATGTCCCTCGGTATGGGGTCCGTGTGCTCGCCGGGACCCTCCAGGCGGTGATCGTCCACGGCGCGCTCCTTCCTGCTGTCGTGCACCGCGCGCGGGTACCTCGGCCCGATCGGCTCAAACCACGCGGTGTCCACGAGGTGTCAGGCGCCCCCGGCCAGCTCGTCCAGGGCGGCCGTCAGATGCGGGGCCACCCGCTCCCGCCGCCAGGCGAGGTCGTCGCCGCCCATGGCGCGCGGCACCGTCTCCACCAGCATGATCAGGTCGAGGTAGCTGCGGTAGAGGGCGTACCTCCGGGCGGCCGACGGCGTGAACTCGGCGACACCACCCGCCTCTTGATATCCGGTCATGAAGTCGGTGTCCTCCCGGACATCCTCCAGCAGCGCCAGCGAGACGAAGTCCGCGACGGGGTCGCCCCAGAACATGCGCTCGCCGTCGATCAGTCCGCCCACGCGCGCGGTATCGCCGTGCTCCACGAGGATGTTGCCCGGCCACAGGTCGAAGTGGACCAGGCGCGGCACGGTCACCTCGTCGAGGGCGTCGTACGCGA
The DNA here is from genome assembly GCF_032598905.1 of Streptomyces sp. 11x1. Taxonomy (NCBI): domain Bacteria; kingdom Bacillati; phylum Actinomycetota; class Actinomycetes; order Kitasatosporales; family Streptomycetaceae; genus Streptomyces; species Streptomyces sp. 11x1. The sequence continues at coordinate 970,825 of NZ_CP122458.1, forward strand.
GCTTAGCCGTACGGGCCACCTCGTCCAGGGGGCGGGGCAGCCAGGCGCCGAAGCGGTCGGCGTCGTCGAGGACGGCCTCGTACATGGCGGTGAACGCGGTGCGCCAGTCGAGGGCGAGAGGGCCGAGGGCGCCGCTGGGATAGCCGTAGCCGGGGCCGGGGCCGGGGCCGGGGCCGGGGCCGGGGCCGGGGCCGGGGCCGGGGCCGGGGCCGGGGCCGGTGACATGGTGCAGCCGGGCGACCAGGCCGCCCAGCTCCCGTCGCAGCGCCGCTTCTCGGCCGGTGGGCGGCCCGTCCCAGCCGGTGCCGGGGCAGTGGGTGAGCAGGAGGTGGCGGCCCGCCGGCGCGCTCTCGTCGAAGGCGGCCCCGACCACGCGGGGAGCGGGGACGTCGACGGTCGCGGCGGCCCGGCAGAACTCGGCCTCGGCGGCGAGGAGTTCGCGCTCGTGGGCCAGGCCGGGCGTGGTGGGCGGCGGAGGGACCTTGAGGACGAGCCGGGTACCGTCGGCGAGGCGCAGTTCCTCGACCGTGTTGTACGTGCCGCCGGTGAGCGGCCGGCGCTCGGCGAGACTCTCCGGCGGCAGCCCCGCCGCCGCGAGTGCCAGCCGCGCACGTTCCTGCTCGTCCACTGCGATCCCCCTCGTCGGCCTGCGCGTGGGGGCCCACTCTGCCAGGTGGGCACCCACGATCACACCGCTCATCCGGCCGCGTGGACGTCCTCCACACAGCGGCCCGAGGCGATGAGCTCGTCCAGCCGGGGGCCCGAGTCCGCGCCGGGGTTCCGCTCGGCGTGGATCGTGCGGAGGGCCCCGCGGACGCCAGGTGCCATGGGGGAGCCGTCGCCGCAGACGTACACCCGGCGCCGGCGGCCAGCAGTTCCCACACCTCGTCGGCCTCGGCGGCGATCCGGTGCTGGACGAAGGCGGCACCGTCGGCCGGGGCCGCCGCCCGTGCAGGTGCTCTCCTCCGGGCGTGTGGCCCCCCGACCGCCGCACCCACCGACGGAGTAGCCGGCTCCAGCCACCTCAAAAACCATTGGCCCCTCTCCGGAAGTCCGCGTACCTTAGGCGAAAACCTAGTATCCCTAGGTTCCAAGACGATCACCCGCTTCACTTCACCGGAGAACAGGCCGTCATGAAGACACTCACCGAGCAGGACATCCGCACCTCCTTCGTCAACTGCTCGAAGGGGGAGGCGAAGAGGATCTTCGTGCCGCGCGATCTGGAGCAGCGGCCCTGGGCGGATCTCGATTTCCTCGGCTGGCGGGATCCCGGTGCGCCCGACCGCAGCTATCTGGTCGCGGAGCGCGAGGGAGGATTCTCCGGTGTCGCGTTGCGGCTCCCCTCCGCGCGGCGCGGGTTCCTGCACCGCAGCATGTGCTCGCTGTGCCTGACGACGCATCCGGGCGGCGGGGTCTCCCTGATGACGGCACGGAAGGCGGGCGCGGCCGGCCGGGAGGGGAACTCGGTCGGCGTGTACATGTGCGCCGACCTGGCGTGCTCGCTCTATGTGCGCGGCAAGAAGGCCCTGGCGAGCGGGAGCCGCTTCGAGGAGAGCCTCACCGTGGAGGAACAGATCGCCCGGACGGTGGGCAATCTGTCCGCGTTCCTGGTGAAGCTGTACGACTGAACCCGCCCTGACCTTGTGGTCTTCCGTCCTCCCGTGCGATCACCCAGGTGACTACTGTCCTCGGTCAGGAGTTCGGGGCGCCAGTGGAACGGGAACAGCGCAAGGATGCGAGACGTACGTGAAGTGTGGGGCCTGATCGACACACGGGTCGCGAAGTGGCAACAGGACCCGGTGATCGTCCAGTCGGTGCGGTCGGCGGCGGCCGCCACGGTGGCCTATGTGGTGGCGCTGCAACTCAGCACGGAGGCGGCGCCCCTGACGGCTCCGCTGACCGCCCTGCTGGTCGTGCAGGTGACCCTCTACTCCACCCTCACCACTGGTATCCGCCGGGTGAACTCGGTGGTCGCCGGCGTCGTCATCGCCATCGGCTTCAGTGTCCTGGTGGGCCTCACCTGGTGGAGCCTCGCCCTGATCATCCTGGCCTCGCTCGCGGTGGGTCATCTGGTGCGGGTGAGCGAGTTCGTGCCCGAGGTGGCCATCAGCGCGATGCTGGTGCTCGGCGTCACCAGGGTCGGCGACACGGCCTGGGCACGGATCCTGGAGACCCTGATCGGCGCGGTCGTCGGACTCGCCTTCAACCTGCTGCTCGCTCCCCCGGTCTGGGTGGAGGCAGCCGGTGAGTCCATCGAGGACCTGGCCCGGCGGATGCGGCGGCTGATGATACGGGTCGGCGAGCAGGCCGCGGGCCGCACTCCGGCGGAGGCCGCGGCGGCCCGGCTGCACGAGGCCCGGGAGCTGGACTTCGACATCGTCGAGGTGGACGCGGCCCTCAAGCAGGCCGAGGACAGCCTGAAGCTCAATCCGCGCGTACGGGAGGGCCTGCTGCACCGGGTGGTGCTGCGCACCGGCCTGGACACGCTGGAGATCTGCACGGTGGTGCTGCGGGTGCTGGCCCGTACCCTCACCGACCTCGCCAAGGAGCGGGAACCGAGTCCGCTGTTCTCGGCGCAGGCGGGAGCCGCCATCGAGCGGCTGCTGGCCGAGATCGGCGACGCGGTGGTCAGCTTCGCGGTGCTGGTCACCACCGACGTCACCCGCAGCGCCGAGTCCGCGGAGGACCGGCTCGCCGCCGAGCTGTCGACCGCCGTCGCGACCCGCGACAAGCTCGCCCAACTGCTCCTGGAGGACGTCCAGCGCGACCCGAGCCACTGGCAGTTGCACGGCGCCGTGCTGACGGAGGTCAACCGCATGCTGGACGAGCTGGACACCGAGCACCGCTCCCAGCGACTGCTGGAGGAGCTCGACCGCTGCACCCGTGAACAGCGCGAGCGCTCCCCCCGGCTCACGCGCCTGCGCGACCGCGTACGCATCGTTCGCCCCCGTCGGCGGAACCGGTCCGGCCCCGTCGGACGTACTAAGTGACGCCGAGTACAAGGCGCGACGCGACGACGAGGGGAGCGTACGGAATGGCCGAAGGCACCGTGCGGATCGACGGGACCACACTCCATCTGCCGGGCGGGGTGCGGGTGCGCTTCATCCGCACCCTGCGTCTGCCGGAGACGGGGACGCACCAACTCCCGCCCGGACTGGGCGACTTCCCGATCCGCCGGGTCGAGGACCATCCGCACACCGCTCCCGCCGAGATGCGGGCGCGCGGCGGGGTGATGCTCCCCGTGTATCTGCGCGAGGCGATGTGGCTGCACTTCGGCGGTTCCACGGAACCGGCGGCGCTCCAGGTCGGGGTCGGCAAGGTGTGCGCGGTGTCGGGCAAGCCGTGGACCGGCGCGCTCGCCCGCGATCCGCAGAACTACGTCGTACTCCCCCGGCAGCCCTGGCTGGACGGCATCAACTCCGGCAAGGGCACGGTCAGGCAGTTCGTGGCCGTGCCTCTCGGCCTCGGTGCCACGGTCGAGGGTCAGGTCACCGGCGAGGAGGTGTTCGGCGGGGTGCAGCTGCAGTCGTTCCCGCTGAACGACAAGCAGCTGGCGGTGTGGCGGGAGGAGGAGCGGCTGAGGGCCGAGCGGGAGCGCGACCTCGCCGCGCTCGGTACCACCACCCTCTTCGCCGGCACGGGCCCGGTCCCGATGCCGCCGCCGGGTGCCGTGCCGATGGCGCCCCCGGCCACCGGAGCCCCGCTGCCCCCCGCGCCGGGCGGTGCCCCCCTGCCGCCCGCACCGGGCGGCGGCCCGATGCCGCCGGGTGCCGCGTACCCGATGGCGGCGCCCGCCGCGGCCCCGCAGCGCAGCGGTCCCGCGGCTCCGCCCCGGGCTCCGGCGGCGATGGGTCTCGGGGTCGGCGGGTCGATGCGGCAGGAGGTCTACCGGGACACCTGGCCGCGCGGCAGCTGGGCGGAGCGGCCGTCCGGGCGGGTCTTCGTGCATCTGGTGACCCCGCCCGAGTGGCGCCGGATCACCGGGGAGGCCCCGCCGCCGTCGCCCGTGGACCGCGCGGCGTACACGCGGGCCGGGCTCCCGTGGTTCGAGTACTACGACAACGACGCCCACGATCTCGACCCGGCCGACGCCCTAGGCACGGTCAAACCCGTCGGTGACTGGCTCGGCGACGACCTCGATCCGTGGCAGGCACCCGCTCCCGGCCAGGTCAAGCCGCTGGGTGACGCCCCGGGCAAGCCGATCCAGGACGGCGACTGGTAGCCGGCGGCGAGGACCCGAGGTCGGCCACGACCGACCGCCCGCGGACGAACGGCGGGCGTCGCATGGCGCGCGACGCCCGCCTTCGCCTTTGCGCCGGGGTGCTCGGACCCGTCAAGGTGGTGACGGCCGAGAGAAGCGACACCCGAGGTGCGACGAATGACGAGCGAGGCGGTTGGCAACCGGGGCGGCTGGAGCAGGCGCCGCGCCCTGGGGCTGTTGGCGGGAGCCGTACCGGCCGTCCTGGCAGGCTGCGCGGGGTCCGACGGGACGACCGGTTCCGCGTCGCCCTCCCCCGCGACGAACGCCCCGACGGCTCCGTCGGCGGAGGCCGGGGCCGGGTCGGGCACCGAGTCCGCGACGGCCGAGCCCTCCCCCGCCCGCACCGGCCCCCAGCCGCTCTACATCGGCACGTACACCTCCGCCGAGGGCGGCGACGGCATCGGGGTGGCGACGTACGACCCCCGGAGCGGTCGTGTCACGGGTGAGGGGACGATCGGCGGGGTCGGCGACCCGTCGTACCTCGCCGTGCACCCGGACGGCCGGACGCTGTACGCCGTGAACGAGCGGCCCGAGGGCGGGGTGACCGCCGTACGGCTCTCCGACCGCAAGGTACTGGGCACCCGGAGCAGTGGCGGCGAGGCGCCCTGCCACCTGTCGGTGCACCCGAGCGGGCGGTGGCTGCTGAGCGCGAACTACGGTTCGGGCAGTGTCGCCGTGCACCCCGTCGAGGAGTCAGGCGCGCTGGGCGAGCGCACGGACCTGGTGGTGCACAGCAGTCCGGCGCCTGGGCCGGGCCAGGACGGGCCGCACGCGCACCAGATCGTCACGAGCCCCGACGGCGGCCATGTCCTCGCCGTCGACCTGGGCACCGACACCGTCTACACCTACCGGCTGGACGAGTCCCGCGGCACGCTCACCGAAGTGTCCCGGGCGCGCCTGCGAGCGGGTGCGGGGCCCCGGCACCTGACCTTCCATCCCGAGGGGCGGTACGCCTATCTGGCCAACGAGGTGGACAACACGGTCGTGGTCTGCGCCTACGAGCCCGACCGGGGGCGGCTCACGCCGGGCCCGCCGCAGCCCACGGGCACGGGTGCGGGCACCAACTACCCGGCGCAGCTGGTCGTGACGCCGGGCGGCTCGTACGCCTATCTCGCCAACCGGGGGCACGACAGCCTGACGCGCTACGCGGTGGAGGCGGACGGCGCACGGCTGAGGCTGCTCGACACCGTTCCGGTCGGCGGGGACTTCCCGCGCCAGATCGCCCTCTCGCCCGACGGGGGCCTGCTCTTCGCCGCGTTGCAGCGGTCGAGCGCGGTCAGCGTCTTCGAGGTCGACGCGGACAGCGGTGGGCTGCGGCGCGCGGGCGCGCCGTTCGCGTCACCCGTCGCCGTCTGTGCGCTGCCGCTGTAGGGCGCGCGGGCAGGACGCGGTGCCCGCCTGGGAGAGCAGGATGTGCATCCGCTCGGTGAGCTGCGCCATGTCGTCGGCGGGCTTGTGGAAGGTCAGGCGTACGTCGCCGTTGCCGCGGGCCCGCTCGATGCGCAGGGTCAGGCCGTGCCGGTCGACGGCGAGCGGCTGGACGCGTACGGCGCCGTGCAGGCTGTCGTGCGGTACGAGCCGGGTGAGGCGTTCGACGGCGTCCGGGTGGGCGTCGGCGAGGTGGGTCAGCAGCCGGGACTCGGCCGCGGCCAGCGGATCCGGTGCGGCGGCGGCGAACTCGTCGAGGTCGACCACGACCGCGCCGGACGGCTCGCGCAGCACGATGCGGGTGGCCTTGAACTCCAGGTCGCCGTCCTTCGGCGCGAACCAGCCGACGATCCACAGCCGGGCCCGGATGCGGTTGCGCACGGGGACGGGCGCGACATCGGCGAACTCCAGCACCGCGGACGGCTCGCCGCGCGGGGCGCAGATCGCGGCGGCGACGAGCGTACTGTCCTCGGGGACGCTCAGGATCACCCGGCCGTCCTCCGTGACGCTGTGCGCGCCGACGAACTCCTCGCGGCCGCCCTCGGCGGTCACCGCGCAGGACCACGCCGCCGCGAGCACCGAGCGGGCACGCTCGGCCGCGGCCGGCGCGGCCGTCCAGGTGTGACGGTCACCCATCCCCAACCTCCCTTAGGTAAGGCTTGCCTAAGCTACCGAAGATCGGGGTGTACGCCAACCACCGCGGGACAGCCTGTGGACTTTCTCCGTGGACTTTCCGTTCGCCGCGACGAACCGGCCGAGGCGCCGACCGGGTGCCGGCCAGGGGACGGGAACCCCGAACTCAGGGAACGAGAACCCCGAAAAGGGCCCGCGTACACAGATCGCGCACCCGTTCCCGGGACAACTCCGAGCCCCTCAGCCACTCCAGACAGACCGCCGTCGTGAACGACAGCCAGCCCCGCACGGCGAGCCGCATCTCCGGCCGCCCGTCGAGGGCCGCCGCGAACTCCGCGTCCGACGCCAGGGCCGCCAGGATCTGGGCCTCCTGGGCGGCCAGCGCCCGCTGGTAGACCTTGCGCACGGTCTGGTCCCCGGTGGCGTCGGCGCGATGGAAGGCCCGGAAGCCGTGGGCGTGGTCCTCGACGTACGCGAGGAACGCGTCGAGCCCGTTGGCCAGCCGCTCGCGCGCCGAGCCGCCGGGCGCGGGGGTCATGATCCGCAGCATCCGCTCGCTCTCGCGCTCCACCACGGCCGCGAAGAAGACCCGCTTGTTCGGGAAGTAGTGGTAGAGCAGCCCCCGGGAGACACCGGCGATCTCGGCGACCTGCTCGATCCACACGTCGTCGTACGGGCTCTCCGAGAAGAGCCGGGCCCCGACCGCGAGCAGTTGCTCCCGCCGCTCCTCGGTGCTGAGCCGGCGACGGGGGCGCTCACCCTGCCTGGCTGCCATGCCGTCACTTTACTTGACGTGGATTCAACAGCGGGACGAGACTGGGACAGCTATTGAACCTGAGTACAACAAGTCGCGGCGGCCCCGGCACGGCGTGCGCGCGAGGGAGAGGTGGTCATGACGGCGACGACGGGAACCACGACCACCAAGGGTTTCCGCAGCGCGGAGCTGGGCTGGCCCGAGCTGCACCGCATACCGCACCCGCCGTACCGGATCCCCGTCATCGGCGACGCCCTCGGGACGAACCTGCGGACGCCCGTCCAGGAGTCCCTGCGGCTCGGGCGGCGGCTCGGGCCGATCTTCCGGCGGAAGGCGTTCACCAAGGAGATCGTGTTCGTCGGGGGCGCGGACCTCGCGGCCGAACTGGCGGACGAGTCACGGTTCGCCAAGCACGTGGGGGTGGGCGTCGCCAATCTGCGCCCGGTGGCCGGGGACGGGCTCTTCACGGCCTACAACCACGAGCCCAACTGGCAGCTCGCCCACGACGTCCTCGCCCCGGGCTTCAGCCGGGAGGCCATGGCCGGGTATCACCCACTGATGCTCGACGTCGCCGAGCGGCTGATGGATCACTGGGACCGGGCGGGCGAGGCCGGCGAGACCGTGGACGTGCCCGGTGACATGACCAAGCTGACGCTGGAGACGATCGCCCGCACCGGCTTCGGCCACGACTTCGGCTCCTTCGAACGCTCCCGGCCGCACCCCTTCGTGAAGGCGATGGTCGGCACCCTGACCTACGCCCAGCGCCGCAACGTCGTCCCCGACCCGCTGGTGCCCCTGCTGCTGCGGGACGCCGCCCGGCACAACCGGGCGGACATGGCCCACCTCAACGAGACGGTCGACGCGGTGGTGCGGGCGCGGCGGTCCTCCGCCGGCACCGGGGGCCGACTCGGTGTCCGTGGCGCCGGGGCCGGGAGCGGTGATCTGCTCGACCGGATGCTGGAGACGGCGCATCCGGAGACCGGGGAGCGGCTGTCCGCCGAGAACGTACGACGGCAGGTCATCACCTTCCTGGTCGCCGGGCACGAGACCACCTCGGGCGCCCTGTCCTTCGCCCTGCACTACCTCGCCCGGCACCCGGACCTGGCGGCCCGCGCCCGCGCCGAGGTGGACCGGGTGTGGGGCGACACCGTACGGCCGGGCTACGAGCAGGTGGCCAGACTGCGGTACGTGCGCCGGGTGCTGGACGAGGCGCTGCGGCTGTGGCCGACGGCGCCCGCCTTCTCCCGGGAGGCCCGCGGGGACACCGTACTGGGCGGGGTCCATCCGATGCGACGCGGCGCCTGGGCGCTGCTGCTGACGGCGATGCTGCACCGCGACCCGGCGGTGTGGGGCGCTGACGCCGACCGGTTCGACCCGGACCGCTTCGAGGCGGCAGCGGTGCGCTCGCGGGCACCGCACACGTTCAAGCCGTTCGGTACGGGGGCCCGGGCCTGCATCGGCCGCCAGTTCGCGTTGCACGAGGCCACGCTGGTGCTGGGCCTGCTGCTGCGCCGGTACGAGCTGAGCCCGGAGCCGGGGTACCGGCTGCGGGTGGCGGAACGGCTGACCTTGATGCCGGAGGGGCTGCGGCTGAACGTGGAGCGACGGAAAGGGGTGGTGGGACGGGCCACCGCAGAGCACCCGTCACCGCCGCCCCCGGCGTCGCCGTCACGCTGTCCAGTGACCGGGGCGGGTGACTGAGGTCGGCAGCCGGGTGCAGGCGGTGCCGCGGGCCGCGTTGAGCTGGGGCTGGGTCAGGAAGAACGCGCCGGTCAGGTCCGCGTCGGTGAGGTCGGTGTCGCGGAGGTCGGCGCCGATCAGGTCCGCACCGCGCAGATCGGCGCCGGTCAGGTCGGCGGCTATGAGGTAGGCACCCCGCAGGTCGGCCTTTCTGAGGTCGGCCCCTTTGAGGCGGGCACCGATGAGGTCGGCCCCCCGCCGGTTGCGCCCGCGTCCGGCGCCGGCGCGCATGAGGTCGCTGACCCTCAGCAGCAGCACGTTGACACGCTGCCGGTGCGCGGCGACGTCCAGCTCCGCCAGTTCCTCCGCCGTCCCCCCGGTCAGCCGCTCGGTCTCGTCGAGCGCGCGGCGCAGGTCGGCGTGCACGGGACGGGCGGCGGGGAGGGTGAGCGACTCGGTCAAGTACCAGAGGAGTTCGTGGAGTTGACGCACGACCGGGAAGACATCGAACATCCGCCGGGCGTGCTCGCGACCGCCGGTGCGCCAGCTCTCACCCCCGAACGTGCCCTGCGAGACCTTCTGTCCGGCGCCGAAGCAGTCGTAGACCGTGCAGCCGGTGAACCCCTCGCCCCGGAGCCGGTCGTGGATGCCGCAGCGGAAGTCCTCCGCGAGGTTGCCGCACGGCCGGCCCGCGGCCTTGTCGACGGCGAAGTCGGCCGAGCGGGCGAAGGGCAGGGCGACGCAGCACAGGCCGAAGCAACTGCCGCAGTCCGCGCGCAGATCACGCAGGTCGGGCGCGCGGCGGGCCGCACCGGATGTCTGTTCCATACGGCTCACCCTAACGAGAACTCACCGAGGGGTCCGCCGTGCACCACGAGCCCCGCACGTCACCGGGGGAACACCTCGAAGGCCACCGCGGGCCGCCCGCCGAACCGCTCGCCCGTGGCGCGGGCGTACCCGGTCAGGAATGCGCGGGCGTAGGTCTCCGGGTCCTCCTGCGTCAGTGCCTCGATATAGGTGCGGTGCTCCAGGAGGGAGGCGACGGCGCGGTCGAGGCCGGGGCCGGCGTCGACGGCGTGGGTGGGGCTGGAGGAACCGGCGACGGCGACCCAGCGGACGCCGTTCCAGGGCTCCAGCCCCTGTTCGACGAGTTCGGGGAAGATCCAGCGGTTCCCCGCGTCCCCGGCGGCGTCCAGGGTCGCGCGGCCCACCGCCACGTGGTCGGGTGTGTTCCAGGCGACGCCGCCCCAGGTGTCGCGGTGGTTGAGGGTGATGAGCAGTTCGGGTCGGTGGCGGCGGACGGCGGCCGCGATGTCTCGGCGCAGCGTGGGCCCGTACTCGACGACGCCGTCCGCGTGGTCGAGGAACTCGACCTCCGACACGCCCACGACGGCCGCGCTCGCCCGCTGCTCCCGCTCCCGCAGCGGGCCGCACCGCGCGGGTTCCAGCGTGTCGATGCCCGCCTCGCCACGGGTCACCAGGACGTAGGCGACCTCACGGCCCGCGTCGGTCCACGCGGCGATCGCCGCCGAGCACCCGTACTCGAGGTCGTCCGGATGGGCCACGACGGCAAGAGCACGCCGCCAGTCCTCGGGCATGGGCGCGAGCTGCTCCGGCTGAACCTTCTGGGGGGCGGTCATGTCGGCACATTAGACCCTGGGCGCCGGCCCCGCACGAAGCGGATCCGCGCTCCCACCGCCCCCCGAACCCCCCTTCATCACGCGATACATGCCGATCGAGTCGTGCGTGGCAGTGTCGGCGAAGCCGAACTGCTCGTAGAGGAAGCGGGCGGGGCCGTCGGCGATCAGGGAGACGTACGCCGTGGCGGGGGCCCGGCGTTCCAGCTCGCCGGTGAGCGCGGCCATGATGCGCTTGCCGAGGCCGCGGCCCTGGTGGGCGGGGTGGACGCAGATGTCGACGATCTGGAACGCGGTGCCACCGTCGCCGATGACCCGGCCCATCCCGATGGGCTCCCCCGCGTGCCGGAGTATCACCCCGTGCCAGGTGTGCGGGAGGGCGAGGGCCACGGCTTCGGGGTCCTTGTCGGAGAGACCGGCATCGGTGCGCAGACGGCGGAAGACCTCGATGGAGGGCACGCCGACACTCAGTTCGTACGGGCCACAAAGGTCGTAAGGGTCACTATTACCAGGCATGCATTACATGCTAGGCGGTGACGCCGAACGCCGACGTCACACCTCGTCCCGCGTGAGCGCCAGCAGGCGGTCCAGCACCCTCGGCCCGCCCGCGCGTACGCCGTCGTGTTCGAACTCGTCCGTGACCCAGGTGCGCAGGCCCCGGATCGAGCGGGCCGTCCGCAGGGAGTGGGCGGTGTCGACGTACATGTCGTCGTGGTAGATCGCGGCGGCGACCGGGACCTCGTTGGCGGCGAGTTGCTCCGGGTCGTACAGGGGCAGCCAGCCCCGCTCCTCGGCCAGAGCCTCGGCGGTTTCGCGCAGGGGCCGCAGGGCGGGGTCGTTGTCGAACATCCAGGGGTGCACGGACTCCCCGGTGAACAGCAGCGGTCCGTCGCCGGTCAGTGTCTTGGCGGCGTCGAACTGCGGGAGCCGCCCGCGCACCCGCTCCGCCGCCCAGCTCGTGGGGCCCGGGTCCTGGCCGTAGATGGCCTCGTGCAGGAGGGCGTAGAGAGGGTGACCGGCGTACGACAGCAGGCCCTGGACCTCCTCCTGGAAGGAGTCGGAGAGGACGGGGCCCCGCAGAGTGGGGACGAAGGCGTTCTCCAGCAGGAAGTGCAGGCGGTGGCTGCCGTCGCCGCGGCCGAGGAGGATGCCGAGGGACTGGAACGCCTCGACGGTGAAGCGGTGGCCGTTCGGCAGGACCACGTCCTGCTGGAGCAGGTGCTCGGCGATCTGCCGGGCCCGCTCGACGTCCTGGGGGTAGCGGGCGTAGTGCGCGGCGACCTTGCGTTCGATGCGCGGGAACGCGGCCTGGTAGACCTCCTCGGCGGTCGCGTCGAGGGAGGGCAGTCCGCCGGTGATGACGACCCGGCTGAGACCCTCGGGTGCCTCGGAGAGATAGGTGACCGCGCAGAAGCCGCCGAAGCTCTGGCCGAGGACGGCCCAGGGGGCGCCGCCGGTGATCTCGGGGCGGATGGCCTCGCAGTCGCGGACGATGGAGTCCGCGCGGAAGTGGGCCAGATAGTCGGCCTGTTCGACGGGGCCGCCGCGCAGCGGGAGGGTCTGGCGGTTGGCGGGGGTGGAGGCGCCGGTGCCACGCTGGTCCAGGAGCAGCACGCGGTAGTCGTCGAGGGCCCGTCCCAGCCAGGCCTCGCGGCCGACGAAACGGTTCGCCCCGAAGCCGGGGCCGCCTTGCAGATAGACCAGCCAGGGCAGTTCGGCGTCCGCCTTGTCGCTCGCGACGACCTCGCGTGCGAAGAGTTCGATCCGCTCACCCGACGGGTCGTCGTGCTTGAGGGGGACGGTGAAGCGGCGGTCGGTGAGGACGACACCGGGCTGCCGGTAGCTGACGGACAACGGGGCTCCCTGAGCGGACGGATTCCAGGCCGTGGTCCAGTCCAGCACAGATTCTCCGCCCGGCCGACCCCGTGGATCAAGAAATTGTCGCTGAACCCGGGATCAGCACGACGGCCGCCCTCGTACGCGCCTACTGAACGGGCACTCAGCGCGCCGCGAGGCTGGAGCGCCGCACCACCAGTTCCGGCTGGAGGACGACCCGCCGGTGCTCGTGCGGGACGGGCGCGGTCTCGGCCTCGGTCTCCTCCAGCAGGAGCTCGGCGGCGAGCGCACCCATCGTGACGGCGGGCTGCCGTACGGAGGTGAGGGGGACGGCTGCGGCGGCGGCGAACTCGATGTCGTCGTAGCCGACGATGGCGAGGTCGTCGGGGACGCTCACCCCGGCCGCGTACATGGCCTGGAGCACGCCGAGGGCGAGCAGGTCGTTGGCGCAGAACACGGCGGTCGGACGGTCGGCGAGGCCGAGGAGGCGGGCGCCCGCGTCTCGGCCGGCGGCCACGTCGAGGCGCTCGGTGGGCAGTTCCCGCAGGGCCTCGGGGCCGAGTCCCGCCTCCTGCAGGGCGCCCAGGGCGCCGGTACGGCGGTCGCGGACCTGGTTGAGGCCCGCCGGTCCGCTGACGTACGCGATGGAGCGGTGGCCCGCGTCCACCAGATGCCGTACGGCGAGGGCGCCGCCCGCCACGTCGTCGACGGAGACCGAGCACTCGGTGGTGCCCTCGGCGACCCGGTCGACGAGGACGAAGGGGATGCCGTGGCGGCGGAACGCCTCGATGTTGCGTCCCGTGGCGTCGGCGGGGGTCAGCAGCACCCCGCGCACCCGCTGCTCGGCGAAGAGCGAGAGGTACTCGGACTCCTCGCCGGCGCTCTGCGCGCTGTTGCAGACCATCACGCCGAGTCCGGCGTCGCGCGCGGCCCGCTCGGCACCGCGCGCGACGTCGACGAAGAAGGGGTTGCCCATGTCGAGCACGAGCAGCCCCATGATGCGGCTCCGCCCGGCCCGCAACTGGCGCGCCGACTCGCTGCGGACATAGCCGAGGCGGTCGATGGCGGCCAGCACACGGGCCCGGGTGCCGGAGGCCACCGAGTCGGGCCGGTTGATGACGTTCGAGACCGTGCCGACGGAGACTCCGGCGGCGGCGGCGACGTCCTTGATACCCACCGACTGCGACATCGGACGGGGACCTCCAGGAAGGTACGGAGCGGCGGGCATACGGTCACATTACCGCCGGGCCTCAGCGGAAATGACCCGGTCAGCGGCGGAACGTTCCCGGCGTACGGGAGTATGGGAGTACGGGGGTACGACGGATCAGGCGGGCAGCGCGAAGTCGATCACGCGGAGCGCCGACGGTGTGGTGCCGCTCGACTTCACCTGGTACATCACGGACAGGACGTTGTCCTGGGCGATCCGGCTCTCGTCGAACACGACCTCGCCGAAGGCGTTGAGCCCCGAACCGTCGAACAGGATCCTCCAGTCGGTGTGCCCGGAGGCCGCGGTGGCTCCGGCGATCCGGCCGAACGGGAAGAGCGCGTAGGCGTTGTTGTACTTGTCCATGACCAGCTTGGTGCGCTGGCTGGAGTTCAGCGGCACCGGTATCTCGGTTTTCGTCCAGGCGCCGGAGGCGCTCTTGCGGACGAGGAAGGCGCGGCCGTTGGCGGTGCGGTCGGCGACGTAGTTCGTGGTGCACTGGCCGAAGCGGCCGGGGACGTAGCTGATGATGGCGTGCGGTCGGCCGGCGGAGTCGGTCCACTGGCTCTCCTGGTTCATCAGGGAGTGGTCCGGGTTGAGCGCGTCCACGACGAGACCGGCGTCGGTGACGGAGACCCGGTCGGAGCCGCCGGTGGTGCCGACGACGGCGCCCGCGTTGTTGCGCCAGGTGCGGCCCAGGTCGTCCGAGTAGACGTAGCCCGTGTCGTGGTTGGTGATGCCGCCGCTGTTGCACATCACGGCGTTGTTCTGCTCGCGCCAGGTGAACAGGGCGTGCAGGCGCCCGTTGCGGTCGTAGTCGATGCCGTGCAGGTACATGTTGCGGGCCGTCGAGGAACCGTGCTCGCTGGTGTAGGTGCCGGTGGAGGACGTCCACTCGCCGAGGTTGGTCCAGGAGGTGCCGTTGTACTCGGCGAGCGCGTTGCGGCCGTTGCCGGAGATGCCGGCACGGTAGCTCAGCTGGAGCTTGCCGTCGGGCATCGAGACGAACTGCGGGTAGGTGAACTGCGAGGTGAGCCCGAGCCCGTCGAGGGTGGGCTGCGGGGCGCCGAAGCGGCTCGTGGTCCAGCTCAGGCCGGCCGGATCGTCCATGAGGCCGGCGACGGACTTGACATAGGTGAAGCCGTCGCTGTGCGAGTCCATGTTGAGGTGGAGGCGGCCGTCGACCTTGGAGACGCCCATGGAGATGACGTTGTGGGAGTCGTTGTACCGCAGGGTGTGGCCGACCTTGACGGTGGACCAGGTGCCGGAGCCGAGAGCGCGGCGGCCGACGACGGCGTTGCGGTCGGCGGTGTACCAGACGGCGTACTGGTAGCCCTTGTAGGTGAGCAGGGCGTTCTTCTGGAACGCGTTGTTGTTGACCAGTCCGTCGTAGGAGACGAAGTAGATGGCCTGGCTGTCCAGCAGGGTGTTGCCGGTCTGGGTGACCGAGGGGCCGGGGTCGGCGGCACGGGCGGTGGCGGCGCCGAGGGAGGGGGTCACCACGGCGCCGGCGAGTGCGGCACCGAGCAGCGTTCGTCTCTTCATCTCGGGGGACTCCGTCGTCGAACGAGAAGGGGTACGGGAAGGGCTGGCAACAGGATTGCGAGAGGGACTTGCGGGAGGGGTTCAGGCGAGGTGGAAGACCTCGGTGAGCGGCTTCATGGCCTCGTCGGGACGGGCGCCGTCGAGGGACTCGAAGAACGGGGCCATCTCCTTCTGCCAGCGGGCGTTGACCTCGGCGGCCTCCATGCCGGCCAGCGCCGCCTGGAAGTCCTCGGTCTCCAGGTAGCCGACCAGCAGGCCGTCGTCGCGCAGGAAGAGAGAGTAGTTGTGCCAGCCGGTGGCCGAGAGTGCTTCGAGCATCTCCGGCCACACGGCGGCGTGCCGCTCGCGGTACTCGTCGATCCGGTCCTGGCGGACCTTGAGGAGGAAGCAGACGCGCTGCATGAGATACCGCTCCTGGGGGTGAGGGGGGTGGCTGTAACGCGTGGGCGGAGATCAGAAGTTGAACTTGTCGATGTTCTCCTTGTTGAACACGGTGGGCTTGCCGAGGCTGATGACGCCGTCCTTGCCGATGGTGTACTCGCCCATGTCACCGGCGGTGAAGGTCTCGCCCTCCTTGCCGGTGATCTGGCCGGAGACCAGCGCCACGGCGGTACGGGCGGCCAGCTCGCCGAGCTTGGCCGGGTCCCACAGCTCGAAGCCCTCGACCGTGCCGTCCTTGACGTACTTGCGCATGTCGTTGGGGGTGCCGAGGCCGGTCAGCTTGACCTTGCCCTTGTACTTGGAGCCCGACAGGTACTGGGCGGCGGCCTTGATGCCGACCGTGGTCGGGGAGATGATCCCCTTCAGGTTCGGGTACTCCTGGAGCAGGCCCTGGGTCTGCTGGAAGGACTTCTGGGCGTCGTCGTCACCGTAGGCGACCTTGACGAGCTTGATGTCCTTGTACTTGGGGTCGTTGAGTTCGTCCTTCATGAACTCGATCCAGGTGTTCTGGTTGGTCGCGGTCTGCGCGGCCGACAGGATCGCGATCTCGCCCTTGTAGTCGATCTGCTCGGCGAGCAGCTGGACCTCGGTGCGGCCCAGGTCCTCGGCGCCGGCCTGCGAGACGAAGGCGTTGCGGCACTCCGGCTTGGTGTCGGAGTCGTAGGTGACGACCTTGATGTCGTTGCTCATGGCCTGCTTGAGCGCGGTGCACAGGGCGCCCGGGTCCTGCGCGGAGACGGCCATGGCGTCGACCTGCTGCTGGGTGAGCGTGTTGACGTAGTTGACCTGGCCGGAGGTGTCCGTGGCGCTGGAGGGGCCGACCTCCTTGTAGCTGGAGCCCAGCTCCTTGAGGGCAGCCTCGCCGCCCTTGTCGGCGGAGGTGAAGTAGGGGTTGTTGACCTGCTTCGGCAGGAAGCCGACGGTCAGGCCCTTCTTCAGCTCGGCGTTCGGGTCGGCCTTGCCGGTGGCCGCGGCCGAGGCGGAGTCGTCCTTGACGTCGCTCTTCGTGGTGCCGCCGCAGGCGGTGACGGCGAGGGCGAAGGAGGTGACGGCGGCGAGAGCCGCACAAGAACGGCGGAGGGTTGCCTTGCGCATGAGAGGTCCTTTGATACGGAGGGGCGGGCGGTTGGGCGGTACGGGTTCGGCGGTGGGGGTCCAGCCGTTCACGGGGCTGGTGTGGGCGCCTTGGTGGCCGGCACCGAGGCGGCTCTGCGGCCGGCCCTGGCGGCGGAGATCTGGCGTGCGACCCGGGGGCCGAGCACGGAGAGGACGAGCAGGACGCCGGTGACGACGATCTGCGACTGGGCGGAGACGTCCTTCAGGCTCATGACGTTCTGCAGGGTGCCGAGCAGGAACACGCCGGCGATCGCGCCGCCGAGCGTTCCCTTGCCGCCGTCGAAGTCGATACCGCCGAGCAGTACGGCGGCGACGACCGAGAGTTCGAGGCCGGTGGCGTTGTCGTAGCGGGCGCTGGCGTAGTGCAGGGCCCAGAAGATGCCGGTGAGGGAGGCCATCAGACCGGTCACCGTGAAGAGGATCAGCTTCTGCCGCTTGACCCGGATGCCGGCGAACCGGGCGGCCTCCTCGCTCGCTCCGGTCGCGAAGACCGAGCGGCCGAAGGGGGTGGCGTGCAGGGCGATCACGGCGATCACGAGCAGGACCAGGAAGGGGATGAAGGCCTGCGGGACGAAGCTGTCACCGATCCGGCCGGCCGCGAAGTCCAGGTACTGGGTGGGGAAGTCGGTGACCGCGTCGGAGCCGAGGACGATCTGCGCGATGCCCCGGTAGGCGGCGAGGGTGCCGATGGTGACGGCGAGGGAGGACAGGCCGAGCCTGGTGACCAGCAGGCCGTTGATCAGTCCGCAGACCACACCGAGGGCCAGACAGATCGGGATGATCGTCTCGATGGTCATGCCCTGGTTCCACAGGGCGCCCATCACCGCGCCGGAGAGACCGGCGGTGGAGGCGACCGACAGGTCGATCTCGCCGGAGACCACGAGGAGGGTCATCGGGAGGGCGACCAGCGCGATCGGCAGGGTGTTGCCGATGAGGAAGGACAGGTTGAGCGCGTTGCCGAAGCCGTCGACGGTGGTGAAGGACAGCAGGAGCACGGCGATGAGGAGGGCACCGACGGCGGAATCCCACCTTTTCAAGGCGGACCAGCGCACAGCACGCGACAGCGTGGAGTCAGCCATGGCGGGCGTTCCTCTTCTTCAGGGCGGTCGCCACCCGGACCGCGACCACGCGGTCCACGGCGATGGCGAGGATGAGCAGGATGCCGTTGATCGCGAGCACCCACACCGAGCTGACGCCGAGGGCGGGCAGCACGCTGTTGATGGAGGTCAGCAGGAGGGCACCGAGCGCCGCGCCGTAGACGCTGCCGGAGCCGCCGGTGAAGACCACACCACCGACCACGACCGCGCTGACGACGGTGAGTTCGTAGCCGTTTCCCGTGCTGGAGTCGACGTTGCCGAAGCGGGCCAGGTAGAGCGCGCCGGCGAGGCCGGCGAGGGCGCCGCAGAAGGTGTAGGCGACCAGGATCCGCTTGCGGACCGGGATGCCGGCGAGGCGAGCGGCCTCCGGGTTGGAGCCGAGCGCGTAGAGCTCACGGCCACTGCCGAAGTGCTTCAGGTAGTACGCCGTGGCCACCAGCACCGCCACCGCGATCAGGGCGAGGTAGGGCACGGCGTAGATGCCGCCGGAGCCGAAGTCGACGAACCCGTCCGGGAGTCCGGAGGCGACGATCTGCCGGGAGCCGACCCAGATGGAGTCGATGCCGCGGATGATGTAGAGCGTGCCGAGGGTGACGACGAGAGCGGGCACCTGGCCGAGGCTGACGAGCAGACCGTTCAGCAGGCCGAAGCCGACGCCCGTCAGGACCGCCAGGAGCACGGCCACGACCGCGTTGCCGCCGCCCTGGAGGTAGGTACCGGCGGCGAAGGCGCTGATGCCGAGGGTGGAGCCGACCGACAGGTCGACGTTGCGGGTGATGACGACCAGTGACTGACCGACGGCGACCAGCACCAGGATGGTCGCGTTGAGCAGCAGGTCCTTGATGCCCTGCTCGGTGAGGAACTCGCTGTTGCCCAGCTGGGTGACGACGATCATCACCAGGAAGACGACCAGGATGGCGAGTTCGCGCATCTTGAAGACGCGGTCCACGAGCCGGGTGCCGCTGGACTTGGGCACCTCGGCGACGGGGGCGTTCTGAGGGGTGGTCACCGTCATGCGGCGGCCCTCCCGGTGGCTGCGGCCATCACGGATTCCTCGGTGGCTTCGGAGCGAGGGATCTCGGCGGTGAGCCGGCCCTCGTGCATCACGAGCACGCGGTCGGCCATGCCGAGGATCTCGGGCAGGTCGGAGGAGATCATCAGCACGGCCACACCGTCGGCGGCCAACTCGCTGAGCAGGCGGTGCACTTCGGCCTTGGTGCCGACATCGATGCCCCGGGTGGGCTCGTCGACGATCAGTACCTTGGGGCCGGTGGCGAGCCACTTGGCGAGGACGACCTTCTGCTGGTTGCCGCCGGACAGGGTGTTGACGGTGTCGGCGATCCGGGCGTACTTGACCTGGAGCTTGACCGCCCAGTCGAGGGAACGGCTGCGCTCGGCACCCCGGTCCATCAGGCCCGCCCTGACGGTCGTACGGAGTCCGGTGAGGCCGATGTTGCGCTCGATGGACATGTCCATCACCAGGCCCTGGGCGCGGCGGTCCTCGGGGACCAGGGCGAGCCCGGCGGCCATGGCGGTGGAGGGGGCGCCGTTGGTGAGCGCCTTGCCGTCGATGTCGACCTCGCCGGCGTCCCAGCGGTCGATGCCGAAGACGGCCCGTGCGACCTCCGTACGGCCGGCGCCGACAAGGCCGGCCAGGCCGACGATCTCGCCCCGGCGGACCTCGAAGGAGACATCGGTGAAGACGCCCTCGCGGGTCAGCCGGCGCACGCTCAGCGCGACTTCGCCCGGCTCGACCTCCTGCTTGGGGTACAGCTCGTCCAGGTCGCGGCCTACCATGCGGCGGACCAGGTCGTCCTCGGTCATGCCGTCGAGCGGTTCGCTGGAGATCCAGGCGCCGTCGCGCAGGGTCGTCACGCGCTGGCAGATCTGGAAGATCTCCTCCAGGCGGTGGGAGATGAAGAGGACGGCGGAGCCCTGCTCGCGCAGGGTGCGGACGACACCGAAGAGCCGGGCCACCTCGCTGCCGGTGAGGGCCGCCGTCGGCTCGTCCATGATCAGGACGCGGGCGTCGAAGGAGAGCGCCTTGGCGATCTCGACGATCTGCTGGTCGGCGATGGACAGGCCGCGCGCGGGGCGGTCGGGGTCGAGCTCGACACCGAGCCGTTGCATCAGCGCCAGGGTGGCCGCATGGGTGGCCTTGTGGTCGATGCGGCCGAAGGCGCGCCGCGGCTGGCGGCCCATGAAGATGTTCTCGGCGATCGAGAGGTCGGGGAAGAGCGTGGGCTCCTGGTAGATGACGGCGATGCCCGCGTCCCGTGCGTCGGCAGGGCCGTGGAAGACGGTGGGCTCGCCGTCGAGGAGCACCTGGCCGGAGTCCGGTCGGTGCACCCCGGCGAGGCTCTTGATCAGGGTCGACTTGCCCGCGCCGTTCTCCCCGGCGAGTGCGTGCACCTCGCCCGGGAACAGTTCGAGGGACACGTCCCGCAGGGCGCGTACGGCGCCGAAGGACTTGGAAACGCCCTTCAGCGCGAGAACGGGGGCCGGACCCGTGTCGGACGGGTGGGTCATGGGGGCTCCTCGACGACGGCCTGTGGCTGGCTGAGGGGCTGCGCCACGGCGTCGTGAAAGGTTTCAACTAGGTTGCCGGGACGTTAGGCACCACACGCAGGTCACGTCAATGGGTTCCGGTCGAAATTCTTTCGGTAGAAGAGGT
Source organism: Streptomyces sp. 11x1 (assembly GCF_032598905.1). Taxonomy (NCBI): domain Bacteria; kingdom Bacillati; phylum Actinomycetota; class Actinomycetes; order Kitasatosporales; family Streptomycetaceae; genus Streptomyces; species Streptomyces sp. 11x1. The sequence continues at coordinate 991,131 of NZ_CP122458.1, forward strand.
CACGACCCGGTCACGGAGAATGGTGTTGACTTGGGGGGTTGACAGTCCGGCGAGCCGCTCATAGTTTCCGGTGCTGAATCGTTTCAGACAACAAAGCCGGTAGGAGCCCTGACGTGACCGAGCTCGCCGCGGTGAAGGCCGCCCTCAAGACACAGGCCGTCGAGACGCCGTCGTGGGCGTACGGAAACTCCGGAACCCGCTTCAAGGTGTTCGCCCAGGCGGGTGTCCCCCGCAATCCCTGGGAGAAGCTGGACGACGCCGGCAAGGTCCACGAGTTCACCGGCGTGGCACCGACCGTGGCGCTGCACATCCCCTGGGACAAGGTCGAGGACTATGCGGCGCTGGCGAAGCACGCGCAGGAGCGCGGCGTGAAGCTGGGCGCCATCAACTCCAACACCTTCCAGGACGACGACTACAAACTGGGCAGCATCTGCCACCCGGACGCGGCGATCCGCCGCAAGGCCGTCGACCACCTGCTGGAGTGCGTCGACATCATGGACGCGACCGGGTCGCGCGATCTGAAGCTGTGGTTCGCGGACGGGACGAACTATCCCGGCCAGGACGACATCCGCGGACGCCAGGACCGGCTGGCCGAGGGGCTCGCCGAGGTCTACGAGCGGCTCGGCGACGACCAGCGGATGCTGCTGGAGTACAAGTTCTTCGAGCCCGCTTTCTACACGACAGATGTGCCGGACTGGGGCACCGCCTACGCCCACTGCCTCAAGCTCGGGCCGAAGGCGCAGGTCGTGGTCGACACGGGCCACCACGCGCCGGGGACCAACATCGAGTTCATCGTGGCCACGCTGCTGCGCGAGGGGAAGCTCGGCGCGTTCGACTTCAACTCGCGGTTCTACGCCGACGACGACCTGATGGTGGGCGCCGCGGACCCGTTCCAGCTGTTCCGGATCATGTACGAGGTCGTGCGTGGGGGCGGGTTCACTCCCGAGGTCGCGTTCATGCTCGACCAGTGCCACAACATCGAGGCGAAGATCCCCGCGATCATCCGCTCGGTGATGAACGTGCAGGAGGCCACGGCGAAGGCGCTCCTGGTGGACCGGGGGGCCCTTGCTGTTGCTCAGCGGGAGGGGGATGTGCTGGAGGCGAATGCGGTCGTGATGGACGCGTACAACACGGATGTACGGCCGTTGCTTCGTGAAGTGCGGGAGGAGATGGGGTTGGACCCCGATCCTCTGGGGGCGTACCGGCGGTCCGGGTGGGCGTCGAAGATCGTCGAGGAGCGGGTCGGTGGGGAGCAGGCGGGTTGGGGAGCGTGACCGCCGCGCGCAGAGCTGAAGCCGATGCCGCGCTTCGTCTGCCGAGTTCCGTCGGATGCGGGCTGCGGGCCGGTTCGTGGCTGGTCGCGCAGTTCCCCGCGCCCCTGAAATGCAGGGGCTGCGCCCCGTGCTTTTCATCCTGCGGCCCCCGGGTCCTTCCGGGGCGCGAGGAACTGCGCGAGAAGCCCCACTCACCCGCACTCGGCGACGCCCCCCCCCGACCCCCGAGCTGAACCCCCTGTCCAATCTCACCGTAAGGATTGATCGCACATGGCAACCCATCCCGAAGCCGCAGCTCTGCTCGCCCGGTCCCGGCGGCTCGGTGCCGATCCGCGGAACACCAACTACGCCGGCGGCAACGCGTCCGCCAAGGGGACCGACACCGATCCCGTCACCGGGGGTGACGTGGAGCTGATGTGGGTGAAGGGGTCCGGGGGCGACCTGGGCACGCTGACCGAGGCCGGGCTCGCCGTGCTGCGGCTGGACCGGATGCGGGCGCTCGTCGACGTCTATCCGGGGGTCGACCGCGAGGACGAGATGGTGGCCGCGTTCGACTACTGCCTGCACGGCAAGGGCGGTGCGGCGCCGTCGATCGACACCGCGATGCACGGGCTGGTGGACGCGGCCCACGTGGATCACCTGCATCCCGACTCCGGGATCGCGCTGGCCTGCGCGGCCGACGGGGAGAAGCTGACCGCCGAGTGTTTCGGGGACAGCGTGGTGTGGGTGCCGTGGCGGCGGCCCGGGTTCCAGCTGGGTCTGGACATCGCCGCCGTGAAGCGGGAGAACCCGGGGGCCATCGGCTGTGTGCTCGGCGGGCACGGGATCACCGCCTGGGGCGACACCGCCGAGGAGTGCGAGAAGAACTCGCTGCACATCATTCGCACGGCCGAGCGGTTCCTGGAAGAGAAGGGGAAGACCGAGCCGTTCGGGTCCGTCGTCGAGGGGTACACCGCGCTGGACGGCGCGCAGCGCCGGGAGCGGGCCGCGGCCCTCGCACCGCACATCCGGGCCATCGCCTCGCAGGACAAGCCTCAGGTCGGGCACTTCGACGACTCCGAGGTCGTCCTCGACTTCCTGGCCGCCGCCGAGCACCCCCGCCTCGCCGCCCTGGGCACCTCCTGCCCCGACCACTTCCTGCGGACCAAGGTCCGCCCGCTCGTGCTGGACCTTCCGCCGAGCGCCGACCTCGACGCGGCGATCGCCCGGCTGAAGGAACTGCACGCCGAGTACCGCGAGGAGTACGCCGCCTACTACCAGCGGCACGCCGAGCCCGACTCCCCCGCGATGCGCGGCGCCGACCCGGCGATCGTGCTGATCCCGGGCGTGGGCATGTTCAGCTTCGGCAAGGACAAGCAGACGGCGCGGGTGGCCGGCGAGTTCTACATCAACGCGATCAACGTGATGCGGGGCGCCGAGGCGGTGTCGACGTACGCGCCGATCGAGGAGTCGGAGAAGTTCCGCATCGAGTACTGGGCGCTGGAGGAGGCCAAGCTCCAGCGCATGCCGAAGCCGAAGCCGCTGGCGACCCGGGTGGCGCTGGTGACCGGTGCGGGCAGCGGGATCGGCAAGGCGATCGCCCACCGGCTCGTGGCCGAGGGCGCGTGTGTGGTCGTCGCCGATCTCAACGCCGAGAACGCCGCCGCCGTCGCCGAGGAGCTGGGCGGGGCGGACAGGGCCGTCGCCGTGACCGTCGACGTGACGGACGAGGGGCAGATCGGGGAGGCCTTCAAGGCCGCCGCGCTGGCCTTCGGCGGTGTCGATCTCGTCGTCAACAACGCGGGCATCTCGATCTCCAAGCCGCTGCTGGAGACGTCGGCCAAGGACTGGGACCTGCAGCACGACATCATGGCCCGCGGGTCCTTCCTGGTGTCGCGCGAGGCGGCGCGGGTGATGATCGCGCAGGGTCTGGGCGGCGACATCGTCTACATCGCCTCCAAGAACGCCGTCTTCGCCGGCCCCAACAACATCGCCTACTCCGCGACCAAGGCCGACCAGGCGCACCAGGTGCGGTTGCTCGCCGCCGAGCTGGGTGAGCACGGCATCCGCGTCAACGGGGTCAACCCCGACGGTGTGGTGCGGGGTTCGGGGATCTTCGCGGCCGGCTGGGGTGCCCAGCGCGCGGCGACCTACGGCATCGAGGAGGAGAAGCTCGGCGAGTTCTACGCCCAGCGGACCATCCTCAAGCGCGAGGTGCTGCCGGAGCACGTGGCGAACGCGGTGTTCGCGCTGACCGGCGGGGAGCTGACGCACACCACCGGGCTGCATGTCCCGGTCGACGCCGGCGTGGCCGCCGCCTTCCTCCGATGAGCACGCACGCCATGGGCGGGACTCCGGCGAGCGGGGCCGTGAAGTCGTACGCGGCGGTCGACCTGGGTGCCTCCAGTGGGCGTGTCATGGTCGGCCGCGCGGGGCGGGACTCGCTGGAGCTGGTCGAGGCGCACCGGTTCCCGAACCGGCCGGTGCGAACGCCCGAGGGGCTGCGCTGGGACGTGCTGTCGCTGTACGCGGGCGTCCTGGACGGGCTGAGGGCGGCCGGTGTCGTCAGCGATGGACGGGTCGACTCCGTCGGCATCGACAGCTGGGCCGTCGACTACGGGCTGCTGGACGCGGACGGTGCCCTGCTGGGCAATCCGGTGCACTACCGGGACGCCCGCACCGAGGGTGTCGCGGAGAAGGTGTGGACGACCGTGCCCGCCGCCGAGCTGTACGCGGCGACCGGGTTGCAGTACGCGCCGTTCAACACGCTGTACCAGTTGGTCGCCGCCCGGTCGTCCGCGCAGTTCGCCCATGCCGAGCGGTTGTTGCTCGTCCCGGATCTGCTGACGTACTGGCTGACCGGGGAGCCGGGCACCGAGCTGACCAACGCGTCCACCACCCAGCTGATCGACCCCCGGACCCGTGACTGGTCGCGGGACGTCGCGGACCGGCTCGGCATCGACCTCGGCCTGTTCGCACCGTTGCGGCGGCCCGGTGATCCGGCGGGCCTGCTGCGGCCCGAGGTGCTTCAGGCCACGGGGCTCTCCGGTCCGGTCCCGGTGACGACGGTCGGCTCGCACGACACCGCCTCGGCGGTGGCGGCCGTGCCGGCAACCGGGGAACGGTTCGCGTACATCTGCACCGGCACCTGGTCGCTGGCGGGCCTGGAGCTTCAGGCCCCGGTGCTGACCGAGGCGAGCCGGGCGGCCAACTTCACCAATGAGCTGGGGCTCGACGACACGGTCCGTTACCTCCGGAACATCATGGGGCTGTGGCTGCTCCAGGAGTGCGTACGGGAGTGGGGGGACCCGGACCTCGGCGAACTGCTGCGGGAGGCCGCGACGGTGCCCGCGTTGCGGTCGGTGGTGGACGCCGGGGACTCGGCGTTCCTCGCGCCCGGGCGGATGCCCGAGCGGATCGCCGAGGCGTGCCGGGAGTCGGGGCAGCCCGTCCCGGAGTCACCCGCCGAGATCACCCGGTGCATCCTCGACTCGCTGGCCCTCGCCCACCGGCGGGCCGTCGCCGAGGCCCAGGCGCTGGCCGACCACCCCGTCGACGTCGTCCACATCGTGGGCGGTGGCACCCGTAACGCGCTGCTCTGCCAACTCACCGCCGACGCCTGCCGGCTGCCGGTGGTGGCGGGACCGGCGGAGGCGGCGGCCCTCGGCAACGTCCTCGTCCAGGCCCGCACCCACGGTCTGGTCGGCGACCGGGCCTCGATGCGGCGACTCCTCGCCCGCACCCAGCCGCTGGTGCGGTACGAGCCGCAGGGCGACCCGGCGGCCTGGCGCGCGGCGGAGGACCGGCTCGCCGGCAGGTGAGCGGGTCCTCCGCCGGCGGGAACTCCGCCGGCGACGATCGGCGCGCGGCTCAGCCGCCTCGCGGCGGCCCCGTGTCCGCCGATCGTCACGCGGGGACTCTCGCCCTTCGCGTTCGCGCGTCGTACTCTGCACTCATCCGATGATCGACCCTCAAGGAGCCGCGATGCGTGTCGCCCTGTTCCTGACCTGTGTCAACGACACGCTCTATCCGGACACCGGCCGCGCCGTGGTGAAACTACTGACCAGGATGGGTGTGGACGTCGACTTCCCGATGGGTCAGACCTGCTGTGGACAGGCGCACTACAACACCGGGTACCGACGGGAGGCCGAGCCACTGGCCCGGCAGTTCTCCGATGTATTCCGGGAGTACGAGGCGATCGTGACGCCGTCCGGCTCGTGCGGGGCGATGGTGCGGGAGCTGTATCCGCGCATGGGTGAGCGGGCCCGGGCCGAGGGGCGCGGGGACGGTCTGGCGCGGACGCTGGCGCCGGTCGTGCCGAAGACGTACGAGCTGACCGAGTTCCTGGTGGACGTGCTGGGCGTGACGGACGTCGGCGCGTACTACCCGCACAAGGTGACCTACCACCCGACCTGCCACGGGCTGCGGAGCCTCGGTCTCGGCGAGCGGCCCCGGCGGCTGCTGCAGGCCGTCAAGGGGCTGGAACTGGTGGAGCTGCCCGGCGCGGACGAGTGCTGCGGCTTCGGTGGCACGTTCGCCGTGAAGAACTCCGATGTCTCGGCGGCGATGGGCGCGGACAAGGTGCGCAACGCCGAGTCGACGGGCGCGGAGGTGCTGTGCGCGGCCGACAACTCGTGCCTGATGCACCTCGGCGGCACGATGACCCGGCTGCGGACGGAGCTGCGGCCCGTCCACATCGCGGAGATCCTGGCGAGCACTGAAGAGGAGCCGCTGGTATGAGCGGGACGTATCTCGGGATGCCGGCGTTCCCGAAGGCGGCGCACGAGGCCGTGCGCAACGAGACCCTGCGCGGGAATCTGCGCCACGCCACCCACACCATCCGCGCCAAACGCGCCAACGCGGTCGCGGAGGTGTCCGACTGGGCCGCGCTCCGCGAGGCGGGCAAACAGATCAAGGACCATACGCTCCGTCATCTCGACCGATATCTCGTGCAGTTGGAGGAGTCGGTCACGGCGGCGGGCGGCACGGTCCACTGGGCCGCCGACGCGGACGAGGCCAACCGGATCGTCACGTATCTCGTCAAGGCGACCGGCGAGAGCGAGGTCGTCAAGGTCAAGTCGATGGCCACGCAGGAGATCGGGCTGAACGAGGCGCTGGAGGCCGAGGGCATCCACGCCTACGAGACCGATCTCGCCGAGCTCATCGTGCAGTTGGGCAAGGACCGGCCCTCGCACATCCTGGTCCCTGCGATCCACCGCAACCGGGGCGAGATCCGGGACATCTTCACGCGCGAGATGAGCGAGTGGGGCCGCCCGGCCCCCGAGGGTCTGTCCGACACGCCCGCCGAGCTGGCGGAGGCGGCGCGGCTGCATCTGCGGGAGAAGTTCCTGCGGGCCAAGGTCGGTGTCTCCGGCGCCAACTTCATGGTCGCCGAGACGGGCACGCTGGTGGTCGTGGAGTCCGAGGGCAACGGCCGGATGTGCCTCACCCTCCCCGAGACCCTGATCTCGGTCGTCGGCATCGAGAAGATCGTGCCGACCTGGCAGGACCTGGAGGTGTTCCTGCAGACCCTGCCCCGCTCCTCCACGGCCGAGCGCATGAACCCGTACACCTCGACCTGGACGGGCACCACCGACGAGGACGGGCCGGGGACCTTCCACCTCGTGCTCATCGACAACGGCCGCACCGACACGCTCGCCGACGAGGTCGGCCGGCAGGCCCTGCGCTGTATCCGCTGCTCGGCCTGTCTCAACGTCTGCCCGGTGTACGAGCGGGCGGGCGGCCATGCCTACGGCTCGGTGTACCCGGGCCCGATCGGCGCCATCCTCAGCCCCCAACTCCGGGGCACGGGAAGCGAGATCGACTCCTCGCTGCCGTACGCCTCGTCGCTGTGCGGCGCCTGCTACGAGGTGTGTCCGGTCGCCATCGACATCCCGGAGGTGCTGGTGCACCTGCGGGAACGGGTGGCGCAGGGCGGCCCGGTGACGGAAGGCGGCAACAAGGTCGTGCTCAAGCCCGCGAAGGGGCACGCGGCCGAGCGGGCGGCGATGCGCGCGGCCCGGTGGGCGTTCAGCCACCCCGGCGCGCTGCGCACCGGGCAGCGGCTCGCGTCCCGCACGCGCCGCTTCCACCCCCGTACTCTGCCGGGCGCCGGCAGGGCCTGGAGCGGCACCCGGGACCTTCCCGCGTTGCCCGCCGAGCCGTTTAGGGACTGGTGGCAGCGGACCAACGGCGGCAAGGAGGACGTGAAATGAGCAGCAGGGATCTGATCCTGGGCCGGGTGCGACGCGCCCTCGCCGACGTACGACGGGACGACACTCCGTACGAGCGGGCCGTGCAACGGGACTATCTCCGTGAGCACGGCGGGCTGAGCGCCGACGAGACGGTGGAGTTGCTGGCGGAGAACCTGGCGGACTACCGGGCGCTCGTGCACCGCACCGACGCGGCCGGGCTCGCGGAGGTGATCGCCGGGCTGTTGCGCGCGCACGGCTCCAGGTCTGTGCTGGTGCCGTCGGGGCTGCGCGAGGACTGGCTGTCGGCGACCGATCTGACGCGGGTACCGGACCGGGGCGAGAGCACCGCGCACGAGTTGGACCGGGTCGACAGTGTCGTCACGGCCTGCGCCCTCGCCATCGCCGAGACCGGCACGATCGTGCTGGACGGCTCCCCCGACCAGGGCCGCCGCCGGATCACGCTCGTGCCCGACCATCACGTCTGCGTCGTCCGTGTACCGGATCAGGTCGTGTCGTCGGTGCCGCAGGCGCTCGAACTCCTCGACCCGGCCCACCCGTTGACGTGGATCTCGGGCCCGTCCGCCACCAGCGACATCGAACTGGACCGGGTGGAGGGCGTGCACGGTCCGCGCACCCTTGAGGTGGTCCTGGTGACCGGGGACGGCAGCCTGGACTAGGCCCTGTCGTCGAATTCCCGTCGTCGCCCGAAGGGCGGCCCCGCGGCGTCGTGGGGGTACCTCCCGGTCCGGCACGCCGAGACCGGGGGAGCGTGCTCTGGGCGTGCCGGGCACTGACCGGCGTACCGGACGTACTCGGGTCAGTGCCCGGTGCGTCGAGAGCACGTGCATGGCGTCGCCCCGGCGTCTGCCGCCGCCGGGGGGCCGGGTGAACTTGAAGTGCTTGACCGCGTCGGTCACATAGGTCGTGTCCCAGTCGATCCCGGCCTCGTCGAGGGCGCGCCGCAGCAGCCGCCCGGCGGGGCCCACGAAGGGCTCGCCCTGCCGGTCCTCCTGGTCCCCCGGCTGCTCACCGACGAGCAGGAGCCGGGCGGACCCGTCCCCCTTGCCGAAGACGGTCTGCGTGGCGTCCTCGTACAGGGGACAGCCCCGGCAGTCGGCCGCGGCCCTGCGGTGGGCGGGGAGCCCGCCGCGACTCGGGAGGAACGGCTCGGCGTCGTAGGCCCGCGGGCCCGGGGAGCGGGCCTTCGTGGGGCTCGCGTGCTCGATCGGGCTCATCCGGGGACACCTCCTCGGGCGGAACCGGGACCGCTTCCGAGTACCCCTCCTGCCGTCGCGATGCACCATGGACCGGCTCCCTTCGGGCACCCACGGACCCATGGCCGCCTTTCTCGCGCTCACGTCCGCCGCGCTGTACGGCATCGTCGACTTCGCCGGCGGACTGTTGTCCCGTCGGGCGCACTTCGCCGTGGTCACGTTGCTCGGCCATGCGGGTGGTCTGCTGCCGGCGCTCGTGGTGGCGTGCGCCGTACCGGCGCCGGACTTACGGCTCCCGGACGTGCTGTGGGGTGCGCTCTCCGGGGTCGGGAGCGGGATCGCGATGACGTATCTCAACCGGGGGCTGAGCCGGGGCGCCATGACCGTGGTGGTGCCGGTCAGCGCGCTCACCGGGGTGGCGCTGTCCGTGCTGTGCGGGGTCGTCCTCCTCGGTGACGGCCCGCCGCCGCTGCGTGGCTGGGCATCTGCGTCACGGTGCCGGCGCTGTGGCTGGTGTCGTACGGCGGAGGGCCCGACGACCGGGCGGAACCGGCCGGGGCGGCCCTGGGCGGGCTGGTCGCCGGCCTGGGGGTGGCGGTGCAGTACCTCGGGCCGGCCCAGGCGGGTGCGGGCAGCGGGGTGTGGCCGGTGGTGGCGGGGCGGGCGGCGGCGCTTCTGCTCGCCCCGGGGCTGTGGCGGCGGGCCGGGCGGTTCCGGCAGCCCGCGGCGGTGTGGGTGTCGGCCGCCGCGACCGGGGCGGGGGCCGCCCTCGCGTTGATCCTCTATCTCTGGGGCGGCCCAGCGGCAGATGGCGTCCGTGGTGGTCGTCCTGGCGTCCCTGTATCCGGCCGTGCCCACGGTCCTCGGACTGACCCTGCTCCACGAACGGGTGAACTTCCGGCAGACGGCAGGGCTCGTCGGAGCCGTGATCGCGATCCTGCTGCTCACCTTGGGCTGATTCGATCGCCCCAGCCGCAGGTGGGCGGGGTTCCGGGGCCCTGCCTGAGCGGCTACGGACGGTGGCCGGCGCACCACTGAAACTTGGATGGTTCACTTTCTTGAATAGTTCGTGTTTAGCAGGGTAGGTTGGTCGCCATGACCGCATCCCAGCCCCCGAACACCGCCGAGGAGCTGCGCGGTGCCGGCCTGCGGGTGACGGCCGCGCGCGTGGCGCTGCTGGAGACCGTCCGGGACGGCGACCACCTCGGCGTCGAAGCGATCGCCGCGGGCGTGCGCGATCGCGTGGGCCACATCTCGCTCCAGGCCGTGTACGAGGCCCTGAACGCGCTCGCCGGCGCGGGGCTCGTACGCCGCCTCGAACCACCCGGCAGCCCGGCCCTGTACGAGGGGCGCGTCGGGGACAACCACCACCACCTCGTGTGCCGCAGTTGCGGTGTCGTGGTCGACGTCGACTGCGCGGTCGGGCACGCCCCGTGCCTGACCGCCTCCGACGACCGCGGCTTCGCGATCGACGAGGCCGAGGTCATCTACTGGGGCCTGTGCCCCCCATGTTCCGAAGCCAGCAGTTCAGCACCGTGATCCACCAGTTCCGGAAGGACTCCCATGACTGAGAACCACGACGCGATCGTCACGGACGCGAAGCCCGAGGAGACGGGAGGCTGCCCGGTCGCTCACGGGCGCGCCGCGCACCCGACCCAGGGCGGCGGGAACCGACAGTGGTGGCCGGAGCGGCTCAACCTGAAGATCCTCGCCAAGGACCCGGTCGTCGCGAACCCCCTCGGTGAGTCGTTCGACTACGCCGAGGCGTTCAACAACCTCGACCTCGCGGCCGCGAAGCAGGACATCGCGGAGGTGCTGACCACCTCGCAGGACTGGTGGCCCGCCGACTTCGGCAACTACGGCCCGCTGATGGTCCGTATGGCCTGGCACAGCGCCGGCACCTACCGCATCCACGACGGCCGCGGCGGTGGCGGTCGCGGCCAGCAGCGCTTCGCGCCGCTGAACAGCTGGCCGGACAACGGCAACCTGGACAAGGCCCGCCGTCTGCTGTGGCCGGTGAAGAAGAAGTACGGCCAGGCCATCTCCTGGGCCGACCTCATGATCCTCACCGGTAACGTCGCCCTGGAGCAGATGGGCTTCGAGACCTTCGGCTTCGCCGGCGGCCGCGCCGACGTGTGGGAGGCCGACGAGGACGTCTACTGGGGCCCCGAGACCACCTGGCTGGACGACCAGCGCTACACGGGCGACCGCGAGCTGGAGAACCCGCTCGGCGCCGTCCAGATGGGTCTGATCTACGTCAACCCGGAGGGCCCCAACGGCAACCCGGACCCGCTCGCCGCGGCCCGCGACATCCGTGAGACCTTCCGTCGCATGGCGATGAACGACGAGGAGACCGTCGCCCTCATCGCCGGTGGCCACACCTTCGGCAAGACCCACGGCGCCGGCCCCGCGGACAACGTGGGCGACGACCCCGAGGCCGCCACCATGGAGCAGCAGGGCCTCGGCTGGAAGTCCACGTACGGCACCGGCAAGGGCGGCGACGCCATCACCTCCGGCCTGGAGGTCACCTGGACCACCAAGCCGACCCAATGGAGCAACGACTTCTTCGACATCCTCTTCGGCTACGAGTGGGAGCTCACCCAGAGCCCCGCCGGCGCCAACCAGTGGGTGGCCAAGGACGCGCAGGCGATCATCCCCGACGCCCACAGCGACGCCAAGAAGCTCCCCACGATGCTCACCACCGACCTCTCGCTGCGCTTCGACCCGGTCTACGGCGAGATCTCCAAGCGCTTCCACGAGAACCCCGACCAGTTCGCGGACGCCTTCGCCCGCGCCTGGTTCAAGCTCACCCACCGTGACATGGGCCCGAAGTCGCTGTACCTCGGCCCGGAGGTCCCGGCGGAGACCCTGATCTGGCAGGACCCGCTGCCGGCGGCCGAGGGCGAGATCATCGACGCCGCCGACATCGCGGCGCTCAAGACCAAGCTGCTCGCCTCGGGTCTGTCGGTCTCGCAGCTGGTGTCCACCGCGTGGGCGTCGGCCTCCACCTTCCGCTCCAGCGACAAGCGCGGCGGCGCCAACGGTGCCCGGATCCGCCTGGAGCCCCAGCGCGGCTGGGAGGTCAACAACCCGGACGACCTGCGTCACGTCCTGAGCGTCCTGGAGAGCATCCAGGCGGAGTTCAACTCCGGCGCCAAGAAGGTCTCCCTGGCCGACCTGATCGTCCTCGGCGGTGCCGCCGCGGTCGAGAAGGCCGCCAAGGACGCCGGGTACCCGGTCGAGGTGCCCTTCACCCCGGGCCGGGTGGACGCGACCGAGGAGCACACGGACGCCGAGTCGTTCGCGGCGCTGGAGCCTGCGGCCGACGGTTTCCGCAACTACCAGGGCAAGGGCAACCGCCTGCCCGCCGAGTACCTGCTGATCGACCGGGCGAACCTGCTCTCGCTGAGCGCCCCCGAGCTGACAGTCCTCGTCGGTGGTCTGCGCGTCCTGGGCGCCAACCACGCCCAGTCCACGCACGGCGTCTTCACCGACACCCCGGGCGTGCTCACCAACGACTTCTTCGTCAACCTGCTCGACCTGGGCACGACCTGGAAGTCCACCTCCGCCGACCAGACCCTCTTCGAGGGCCGTGACGCGGACACCGGTGAGGTCAAGTGGACCGGCACCCGCGCCGACCTGGTCTTCGGCTCCAACTCCGAGCTCCGTGCCCTCGCCGAGGTCTACGCGAGCGACGACGCCAAGGAGAAGTTCGTGAAGGACTTCGTCGCGGCGTGGGCCAAGGTCTCCGACCTCGACCGGTTCGACCTGGTCTGATCGTCCCGATCCGATCGGACCAGGCCCTCTGAATCGACCTGGTCCGATCGACCCGAGCGCAGCGGCCGGGCCGGCTCCTCACGGGGCCGGCCCGGTCGTTTCGCGTGCACTCCGGCCGCTGGCCGACCCCGTGCCCGGGCGCCCGCCCGCGGAGCACCGTTCCGCTACGGCTACTGGGACACGCCCTCCGGGATCGACCCGGACGAGAAGTCACCGCCCCGTCCGGCGAACGAGACCACCCTCACCGCCTGGGACTCGGCCCCTGAGCAGCCGATGTTCAAGACGGCCGCGGCGACCCTCACCCCGGTCGGCCCGCCGGCCGCCCCGACCGCGTGGGGGCGATGACGAGTTCCTCGACGACCGTGCGCGCGGGGAGCGTGGCGCACAGCAGGACGGCGCGGGCCACGTCCTCCGGCCGCACCATGGCGGCCCGTCGCTCCGCGCTCGGTGGTTCCGGGCGGCTGTCCAGGACCGGGGTGTCGACCTCGCCCGGCAGGACGCAGGTGGCCCGGACCAGGTCGTCGCCGTAGGTGTTGCGCAGATAGGCCATGAAGTTGCGCACGCCCGCCTTCGCCGCGCCGTAGGGGGCTCCGCCGAGGGGCGTGGGCCGTACGGCGGCGAGCGAGGAGATCGTGATGATCGAGCCGCCCCCGCGCTCCAGCATGTCCGGGAGGACGGCCCGGGTGAGCAGGTAGACCGCGGTGAGGTTGACGTCGACCACGGCGTGCCACTCGTCCTCGCCGAGCCGGCGGACGTCACCGACCCGGCCGGCCGCACCGGCGTTGTTGACGAGGACGTCCACGGGGCCGGCCGTGTCCCGGGTCCAGCGGATCAGCTCCCGCACCTCGTCGGCGTCCTCGACGTGGGCCGGGCGGGCGAACGCCGTGCCCCCGGCGTCCGCGACGACGGCGGCCACCTCGGCGAGGACATGGGGCCGTCGTCCGACCAGGACCACGGTCGCGCCCTCCTCGGCGAGCATCAGGGCGGTCGCCCGGCCGATGCCGGTGCCGGCCCCGGTGACCAGCGCGGTCCTCCCGTCGAGCGGTCCTGTGCGCCTCCGGTCCGGCTCTCCCATGTCCGTCAGCCCTCTCCGCCGTGAACTCACCGCCGCCGCAAGGCAGTTCACCCCGGACGGGGAGCTCCGGTCAACGGATCGGTAGCCGGAAGCCCAGCTCGGCCGCCGCCGACCGCAGCGGCGGCACCATGGCGACCAGGTCGTCCATGCTGCGGCGGAAGGCGGGCGCGCGGCGGTGGACAGGGCGGCGAAGACGGTGCCGTCGGGGCGCAACATCTGCTCGCTGCAGAGCGAGGCGGTACGCCCCGGCGTCGCGCCCTACACGGCGGCCAAGGGCGGCCTGAAGATGCTGACCAAGGGCATGTGCGCCGGCCTCGGGCCGCACGGCATCCAGGTCAACGGCATCGGCCCCGGCTACTTCGACACCGAGCTGACCTCCGCGCTGGTCGCCGACGAGGAGTTCAGCTCCTGGGTGCGCGGGCGGACGCCGGCCGGACGCTGGGGCAGGGTGGAGGACCTGGTCGGTGCCCTGCTGTTCCTCTCCTCCCCCGCTTCCGACTTCGTGAACGGCCAACTGCTGTACGTCGACAGCGGCATGCTGTCCGTGCTGTGACCCCGCCGATCCCCCAAGGAGCCCCCATGCACGCGTGTGTTGTCCACGGAGCCGGTGACCTCCGGGTCGAGGAGCGGCCGTACGACGGTCCCGGGCCCGGCGAGATCGCGGTCGCCGTGGCGCTCGGCGGGATCTGCGGGTCCGATCTGCACTACTACCACCGGGGCCGGGTGGGCGACTTCGCGGTGAGCGAGCCGATGGTGCTCGGGCACGAGGTGGTCGGCCATGTCGCCGCGCTCGGGCCGGGGGTCGGAGGGCCGGACGCCCCGACGGTCGGCGCGCCGGTCGCGATCCATCCGGCCACCCCTTGCGGGGTCTGCCGCGAGTGCGCGCGGGGCGCCCGCAACGTCTGCGCCCACACCCGCTATCTGGGCAGCGCGGCCCACACCCCGCATGTGCAGGGCGGTTTCGCGCAGCGTCTCACCGTGCCGGCGGGCCAAATCCGGCAGTTGCCTCCCGGGCTGGACCTGCGCCGTGCCGTGCTCGCCGGGCCGCTGGCGGTGGCGCTGCACGCCGTGCGCCGGGCGGGCGAGGTGCGGGGCAGGCGGGTCCTGGTGACGGGGGCCGGTCCGATCGGCTGCCTGGTCGTGGCGGCCCTGCGGCACGCGGGCGCCGCCGAGGTCGTCGCCTGCGATCTGCACGAGGGGCCGCTGCGGATCGCGACCGAGGTGGGCGCGACCGCCACCGCACGGGCGGACCGGCCCGACGACCCGGGCTGGGCCGGGGTCTTCGACGTCGCCGTGGAGGCGTCCGGGGCGCCCACCGGGCTGCGCAGCTGTGTGGAGCGGGTGCGGCGCGGCGGCATCGTGGTCATGCTCGGGCTGCTGCCGCCCGGGGAGATCGGGCTGCTCGGCAATGTGGCGGTCACCCGTGAGCTGGAGCTGCGGGGTTCCTTCCGCTTCGACACCGAGTTCGACGAGGCCCTGTCCCTGCTGGCCCAGGGCCTCCCTGTCGATCCGGTCGTCACGCACACCTTCCCCTTGGAGGCGTCCGTCGCCGCCTTCGAGACCGCGCGGGACCGTACGGTCGCCTCCAAGGTGCTGCTGGATCTGTCCGACCGGGCGTGAGCGGCCGTCAGACCTCGGTGAAGGTCCACAGCAGGTTGGTGCTGGTGCCCCAGGTCCACTGTTTGGCGAGCGAACCGGAGGAGACGTTCCCGCCGCCGTCGAGGACGAGCTTGGTGGTGCGGTTGGCGAGGGAGTGGCGGCCGTCGCCGCGGTGGGTGATCAGCCACTGCTGGTCGGTGCCGCCGTGCCAGGCCGCCTGCTTCACGGGAGCGCCGTCGCCGGTGGCGCCGCGGCCGTCGGCGACGAGCCCGTTGGCCCGGTTCACCAGCTTGTAGTAGCCGTCGCCGACGTACACGGCGTGCCACTGCAGGCCGGTGGAGCCGTCCCACGTCCCCTGCTTCAGGTCGGCGCCGGCGGGGACGTCTCCCCCGCCGTCCAGGGCAAGTCCGTTGGTGACGTTGGTGATCCGGAACCAGGCGGACGGAGCGAGCATCACCTTCAGCGAGGTGATCCGGTTCCGGACCCGTGCGGTGTCCTCGGTGAACGTCCACGACGTGCCGGTGAAGTCGTCGCCGGAGTAGCCGACCAGTTCGTGGCCCGGGGCGAGCTTCAGGGCGGAGAGTGCGCCCGGCGCCAGGCCGGCCAGGCCGAGCTGTTCGGCCGTGTGGTCGCCGAGGGCCAGGACGGCGCTGTCGCCGCGGTAGCGGGTGTCCCCGAAGACCAGGGCACCGGTGGCGGGCCGCAGGACCGGGATCCGGCCGGAGAAGCGGAACTTGAGGACGTAGGCGGGGGCCTCGAAGGGGGCCGTCGGGGGAAGGGTCACCTTCAGTCCGGTCGGTCCCTGCACCGGGGTGTCGAGGTCGATGTACGTACCGGCCGTGGCGTCGAGGAGGCGCAGCGAGGCCAGCGAGGCCAGGTCGATCCGGTCCGAGCCGAGCGTCCTGAGCGTCAGCGAACCGCCGGGCCAGCCGAGGACCGTCGCGTACAGGACGGTGCCCGCCTTGTTCCGGGTGAAGCGGATGTCCTGCGGGGTGCCGGCGGTGGGCCGGGTGAAGGAGCCGCCGCCCATCTTGGTGGGCCCCTCGCCGTACGCGGTCCAGGCGCGGGTGCCGTAGATCGACTCGCCGAAGCGCTTCAGGTAGTCGCCGATGCCGAGCAGGAGGTCGCGCTGGCCCTGCGGAATGGTGCCGTCGGCCTGCGGGGCGATGTTGAGCAGCACGGTGCCGTTCTTGCTGACGCGGTCGACGAACGAGTGCAGCATCTGCGCGAGCGAGTAGTAGCCGATGCCCTCGGTGTAGCACCAGCTGGAGTCGGAGATGCTGTCGTCGGTCAGCCAGTAGGGCGCGGTGAGGTCGGCGGGGCCGCCGCGTTCGTAGTCGAACACCGAACCATGGCTGTTGAAGCCGTCCTTGTAGGTGGCGACGACCTCCTTGCCCCACTTGTCGGCCTGGTTGAAGTAGTACGACAGGAAGTTCAGCCGCTGGGTCTCGTCGATGTGGTCGAGCCGCCAGTCCTGCCACAGGATGTCGGGCCGGGACCGGTCGACGACCTCCTTGAGCTTGTCGTACCAGAGCTGGTTCTCCGCCTCCGGACTCAACTGCCCGTACAGCTTCTTGAGGCTCGGGTCGGACTGCGGGGGCGCGAACTCGAAGAAGCCGGTGTGGTTGTACGCGTGGTGCATGGCGACCAGGAGCTTCAGCTTCCTGGCGCGGATGGCGTCGGTGAAAAGCTTCAGCAGGTCCAGGTGCGGCCCCTTGGCCACGGAGTTCCACTCGTTGACCCGGCTGTCCCACATCGAGTAGCCGTCGTGGTGCTCGGCCACCGGTCCGGCGAACCGCGCGCCCGCGTCGACGAAGAGTCGGGCCCATTCGTCGGGGTCGAAGTTCCCGCCCGCCGACTTGAGCTTCGGCGCGAACTCCACATGGCGGCCCGCGAGATCGTCGGCCCCGTCGATGAACCGGTGGTACGGCCAGTCGGCCGGGTCCCCGTACGTGGCGACGTGGTGCCGATGGGCCCGCTCGTCAGGGTTGTACATGTTGCGCGGATACCACTCGCTGTCGTACGCCGGAACGCTGAACACCCCCCAGTGGAAGTAGATGCCGAACTTGGCGTCCCGGAACCACTCGGGGGCGGCAGGGTGCCGGTTCACGGACTCCCAGGTCGGGGTGTAGGCCCTCGGGGCGGTCGGTGAACCCCCGGCCGCGAACGCGTCGTCGGCCCCGGTGGCCGCGACGACGGCCGTGGCACCGACCATCAACGTGCGCCTGCTGATCGATTGCGACATAACCACGAACCTCAGGCATGCGGACCATCACTGTCAACGGTCACACAGTGATGAATAGCCCCGCAGGGCAATGTTATTTGTCTGCTTTGAGGCACTAAATACCTGTTCACCCAAGGTGATACATCACATGTCTGCGACAGTGATGGCGTTGGTCGTTCTCCCCTGAGGGCGGAGGTCGGCGCTCCGACGGTCAGCGGTGGAGGGCGGGGCGTTCGACGAGTTCCACCTCCGTGCGGACGCCCTCGGTCTGGGCGCGGACGCCCGCCTCGGAGACCGCGGCGACGGCGTACCCGTCCCAGGTTCCGGGTCCGGTGACCTCGCCGCGCCGGGTGGCGTCCACCCAGGCCTGGACCTGTCGGTCGTAGGCGTCCTCGAACCGTTCGAGGTAGCTCGGCGTGACCGTGCCGCCCCAGCGGCCCGCCGCGTTGACGAGCATGTCGTGTCCGTCGCCGATGCGGGCCGTGCCGTCCTCGCAGACGGCCTCGGCCTGCACCTGGTAGCCGTAGCGGGCGCTGAGGAAGATCTCGACGTCCACCACCGCGCCGCCGTCGGTCTCGAAGACGACGAACTGCGGGTCGCTCAGGCCCTCGGGGGCGTGCGCGGACGGCCGGGGCCGCAGCACGGTGACGGCGGTGATCTCCTGCCCGAGCAGCCAGCGGGTGACGTCCGTCTCGTGGGCCACGGAGTCGTTGACGGCCATGGCGTCGGTGAAACCGGGCGGGGCCTCGGCGTTGCGGTGCCGGTGGTGCAGCAGCAGCGGCCGGCCCAGGTCGCCGCTGTCCAGCAGGGCCTTCAGCTTGACGTACTCGCGGTCGTAGCGGCGCATGAAGCCCACCTGGACCCGGCGGTGGCCCAGCCGCTGCTCCGCCTCCAGCAGCCGGAGCGCGGCGGCGGGGTCCGGGGTGAGGGGCTTCTCGCACAGCACGGGCAGGTCGTGGGCGAGGGCGGCGAGCACGTCCGCCTCGTGCGCGGGGCCCGGCGAGGCGACGAGGACGGCGTCTACGCCGGGTGCGGCCAGTGCCTCGGCGGTGTCGCCGTAGGCCGCGCACCCCTCGACGCCTTCGGCGATCGCCCGGGCCCGGTCGGTGTCGAGGTCGACGACGGCCGCCACATGGGCGCCGCTGATCACCTCGGAGATCCTGCGCACATGGTCGGCGCCCATCCGGCCGGTGCCGACGACGGCGACACCGAGGGAGTCCTGCACGGACATGGCGTTCCTTCCTTTCGTGGACCGCTACGGCGCCCGGGGCAGGGGGCCCACCGGGTCTCGGTCTCCCCTCGGGAGCCCTGCTTCACGCCTGCGCGGAATATCGTTTCCCCCTCGCGACGATCACCGGCTAGGCTCCCCCGGCGCACGTCAGGCGTGTGCACATCAAGGTGGGGGCACGGGGGACATGGCCGACGATTTCGCCGATTCCGGAGCGGGTTCGAGAGCGGGTTCGAGAGCGGAAACGGAAACGGACTCGGCAGCGGATCCGGGGGCGGGCGTGGGGGCCGATCCGGAAACGGGGCGCGGGGCGGATCCGGAACCGGGTCCCGGGGGCGGTGCGCGACGCGGCTCGGCGAAGGAGATGAGTACGGGCGGCCAGGTGGTCTCGGCGGTGGCGACCGTCGGCGTGCTGCTGGGCGGGGTGTGGTTGCTGGGCGACCTCCTCGACACGACCCCCGAGACCCGGGAGCCGGCCGTCTGCTCGTCGTCGGCCGACCCCACTCCGGCGGCACGAGGCAAGGTCTCCGGCGCACAGCTGTGCGCCGCGCTGAACCGCGCCGACCTGCCGGAGCTCCTCGGGACGCCCACCGAGCAGGCGGTCATCGCCTCGGGCAGCGAGAACGAGTCCACCTGGTTCGACGGCACCAAGACCGTCACCCCCGAGGCGACCGTCGAACTCGACACGTACACCGTGGAGCTCTCGGCGTCGTACGAGGACCTCCCGGTCGCCGAGGCGGTCGGCTATCTGGGCTCCGGCGCCGAGACCAGGAGGGTCCTCGGACACACGGCGGCCCTGTACTCGGGCCGGACCATCGGCATCTCGTTCCGCCTCGACGGCAGCGACCCGGAGTCCGCTCCCGGCGGCGTCGCCCGGCAGCTGCTGGTCGCGACCGACCCGAAGGACAGCGGCAGCACCTTCGAACTAGTCATCTACCGCCAGGACTCCCAGATTCCGGACGACGCGGCGCTGTTCCGTGTCGCCGAGAAGGTCCTGCCGACGCTCCCGGGCTGGAAGCCCGCGACCTGACGGGTCCTCGGAAGCGCGTGTGATAGCTTGCCGACGCCAGTCGAACCCATGTGCGCACACGGCAGTACGCGTACGGGTCAGGGAATCCGGTGTGAATCCGGAGCTGACGCGCAGCGGTGAGGGTGACGGGCGGGACAACGGCCACTGGACGGCGGTCACGATCGCGGTCCGGGAAGGCGTCTCGTCCGGGTGACCCCGAGTCCGAAGACCTGCTGGCGGTCCCCGGCACCGAGGGGTGCCCGGGGAAGCACCGTACGACCGGGCTTCGCGCATGAGCCCTCGACGCCGAAGGAAGTCCCGTGCCGCTCGCACGCCCCGTCCGCCATGCCGTCCTGTTCCTGACCGCCGGTGCCCTGGCGCTGACCGGCTGCGGGGGCTCCGCTTCCCCAGCGTCGCCGGACCGCGGTCCGGCCCCCGGCGGATCCGCCGGTCATCCGGTGACGCTCGACAACTGCGGGCGCGAGGTGCGGGTCGACAGCCCGCCCGAGCGCGCCGTCTCCCTCAACCAGGGCACGACCGAGATCCTGCTCTCCCTCGGGCTCGCCGACCGTGTGGTGGGCACCGCCACCTGGACCGATCCGCTGCCGAAGGGGCTCGGGAAGGCCAACGCGAAGGTGCCCCGGCTCGCCGATGACGCGCCCTCCTTCGAGAAGGTCCTCGACGCCGAACCCGACCTCGTCGTCTCCTCGTTCGCCTCCACGCTCGGCAAGGGCGGGGTGGCGACCCGGGAGGAGTTCGAGAAGCTCGGCGTGCCCACGTATCTGTCGCCGTCGGACTGTGTGGGCAAGGACAACAGCGGGGACGGCGACGGCGTCCGCACCGAGCCGCTGACCATGGAGACGGTCTACGGCGAAGTCCGCGATCTGGCCCGGATCTTCGGGGTCGAGGAGCGCGGCGAGAAGCTGGTGGCCGAGCTGAGGTCCCGGGTGAGGAGGGCGACCGCCGGACTCGACGCGCGTGGGGTCACCGTCCTGTACTGGTTCGCCAATGACCAATCCCCGTACCTCGCCGGGTGCTGCGGCGCCCCCGGGATCATCACCCGTGAACTGGGCGCGAAGAACGTCTTCGACGACACCGACGAGGAGTGGCCCCAGGTCAACTGGGAGACCGTCGCCGACCGCGACCCGGACGTCCTCGTCATCGGGGACCTGGTCCGCAAGCAGCAGACGGCCGAGACTGCCACGAAGAAGATCGAGTTCCTGGAGTCCGACCCGGTCACCCGGAACATGACGGCGGTGCGCGAGAAGCGGTACGTAAGGCTGCCGGGCCAGGCCATGAACCCCACGATCCGCACCGTCGAGGGCGTGGAGAAGCTCGCGACGGCGCTGCGCGAGTACGGCCTCACGGGATGACGGCCCCGGAACCCGAGACGGAGCCCGGCACGAGCCCGGTGGCCGACCAGGTGACCGGAACGTCGGCCCCCGCCAAGGGACGGCGGGCGGCTGCGGCGAGGGCCGTCGGTCGAGGGCTGTGGTGGGGGTCGGCTTGGTCGGCCGGGGGCGCGGTGCTGTGTCTGTCCGTCGCCCTCGCGATCACCATCGGGCCGGCCGACATCGATGTGGTCGACGTCTGGTCCACGGTGGTGGCCCATCTCGGCTGGGGGCACACGGAGTTGACGCCCATCCGGGACGGCATCGTGTGGAACCTACGATTGCCGCGCACCCTGCTGGCCGCCGTGTGCGGGGCCGGACTGGCCGTGTGCGGCGCGGTGATGCAGTCCCTGCTGCGCAACCCGCTCGCCGACCCCTTCGTGCTCGGCGTCTCCTCCGGCGCGTCGACCGGCGCGGTCGTGGTCGTCGTGCTCGGCGCGGGAGGCGGCGCGCTGTCGGTCTCCGGCGGCGCGTTCCTGGGCGCGGTGGCCTCCTTCGGCCTCGTGCTGCTGCTCAGCCACACCCTCGGCGGCACCACCGACCGGGTGGTGCTGGTCGGGGTCGCGGCCATGCAACTGTTCTCCGCGCTCACCTCCTTCATCGTGATGACCGCGGCCGACGCGGAGACGACCCGCGCGGTGCTGTTCTGGCTGCTCGGCTCGCTCAGCGGTGCCGACTGGACGGATGTGACGGTGTGCCTGGTGGTGCTGGTGGCGGTGCTACTGGTCTGCCTGGGGCACACCCACGCGCTGGACGCGTTCGCGTTCGGGCACGACGCGGCGGCCTCGCTCGGCGTCTCCGTGGCCCGCGTCCGGCTCGTCCTGCTGTGCGCCACCGCCCTGCTCACGGCCGCCCTGGTCGCCTCGGCCGGGGCCATCGGCTTCGTCGGCCTGGTGCTGCCGCACGCCGCACGCGCACTGACCGGCTCCGGCCACGGTCGGCTCCTGCCGGCCTCCGCACTGGCCGGGGCCGTATTCCTGGTGTGGGTCGACACCCTCGCCCGTACCGTCCTGGACCCGCAGGAGGTGCCGGTCGGGGTGGTGACGTCCCTCATCGGCGTCCCGGCGTTCGTTGCCATCATGTACCGGACCAGGAGCGCCCGATGACCGACACCGCCCCCAGCGCCTCCCCCGGGCTGCGCGCCGAGCGGGTGTCCCGGACCGCCGACGGCACGCTGATCCTGGACGGGGTCAGCGTGGCGCCCCGGCCCGGCACCGTCACCGGTCTGCTCGGCCCCAACGGCTCGGGCAAGTCCACCCTGCTGCGTCTGCTCGCCGGGGTCCTCGCGCCCGCCTCGGGGGTCGTCACCCTCGACGACTGTCCACTGGACCGGGTGGGCCGCCGGGCGGTCGCCCGACGGATCGCTGTTGTAGCCCAACAGGCTGACACCCAGGTCGAGTTGACAGTCCAGGACGTCGTACGGCTGGGCCGTGTCCCGCACCGCCGAGCGTGGTCGCCCGCCTCGCGAGCCGACGAGGAGGCCGTCCGCACGGCCCTGGCCCGCACGGGTCTGGCCGACAAGGCCCGCCGGTCCTGGCACACCCTGTCGGGCGGTGAGCGCCAGCGGGTCCAGATCGCCCGCGCCCTCGCCCAGGAGCCGAACGAACTCCTCCTGGACGAGCCCACCAACCACCTCGACATCCAGCACCAGCTCGCCCTGCTGACCCTGATCCGCGAACTCCGTCTGACCAGCGTCGTCGCCCTGCACGACCTGAACCTCGCCGCCATGTACTGCGACCAGCTCGTCGTGCTGCGGCAGGGCCGCGTGGTGGCCGCCGGGACCCCGCACGACGTCCTCACCGAGTCCCTGATCGCCGACGTCTACGGCGTACGGGCCACCGTCACCGCCACCGGCCCCGACGAAGGACCCCACATCCGCTTCCTGGGCCCGCTGCCCTAGGCCGTGGCGCTCCGACGGGCGGGGAGGACCGACCGGGGCCCGCGGCCCAGGTCGCTCAAGTCGCCCGCGCGGGCCGGTCCTTGCCCGGCTCGGCCGGCGCCTCGACGGGT
The DNA here is from genome assembly GCF_032598905.1 of Streptomyces sp. 11x1. Taxonomy (NCBI): domain Bacteria; kingdom Bacillati; phylum Actinomycetota; class Actinomycetes; order Kitasatosporales; family Streptomycetaceae; genus Streptomyces; species Streptomyces sp. 11x1. The sequence goes on from NZ_CP122458.1 coordinate 1,014,105, forward strand.
CCGCGGAGTCCGGCCACGGCCTCGCGCGGAGCCATGCCCGACGCCCAGTGGTCCGCCACGTCCTCCTCCACGAAGGGCAGCTCTCCCGCGAGCACCTTCTGCGCGCGGGCCGTGTCCAGCGTGCCCGCGAGTCCGCCGAGGCCCGCCCCACGACGATCGCCTCGTGGCCCCATCTCAGGTCGACGGCGTTCCATGCCACCGGCGGACGAGAGGCGGGGGCGGGCGCGCGACGGCGTGAAGTCGCCGCGCGCCGGCGCTCAGAGCGAGGCCCGCTCCACCGGGATCCACAGCTCCGCGTCGGCCCGCGCCGCGTCGGGCGAGAGCCTGGTCCGCAGGATCTCGGGGCCCGGACGGCTCCGGTACGGGTTGGACGGGAACCACTGGGTGAACACGTCCCGCCACAGATGCTGCAGCGCCTGCGGGAAGGGCCCGGAGTTCTCGAACACCGCCCATGTTCCGGCCGGGACGACGAGCTCGTCCATGTCCTCGGGGGCGGCTGCTCGCGTCACCGCTCCGTGGAAGTAGTCGAGTTCGGTGCCCTCGGCACGACTGGCGTCGAGATTGTCGCTGATCGCGACGATCCCCCTCGGCTCCTGGTCGGACAGGCTCTCGATCCGGTCGAGCGTCTCCTTTCCCAGGCCCCGGATGAATTCGGCGATCGCCGGGTTCATCCCCTCGTGCACGAGCGGGACCCGGGCCTTCCTCCCGACCACCCGGAACTCCTCCTTCTCCATCACTCGGTATCGCATGCTGCTGCTCCCTTCGACGACGAGGCGGAAGGACATCCGGGGCTGCGACCGCAGGCTCGCGCCGGTCCGCCGGGCCTCACCGGGACCGACGCCGTGCAGGGCGCGGAACGCCCGTGCGAACGCCTCTCCGGAGCCGTAGCCGTAGCGCACCGCGATCTCCAGCAGTGTCCGCTCGTCGGCCAGCACCTCGGCACCGGCCACGGTCAGCCGCCGTCGTCGGATGTACTCCGACAGCGGCATGCCCGCGAGCGCCGAGAAGAGCCGCCGCAGGTGGTACTCCGACGTCACCGCGACCCGTGCGAGGTCCGCCACCTCGATCGGCTGATCGAGATGGCGTTCGACGTGCTCCATGGCCTGGTTGAGCCGCTCCAGCACCCCGGCCTCCTTCCTTTCGACCACCACGCTAGGAAGCGGCCACGCCACCCCACCCGACATCCTGTGCCCGCTCCGGTCGGGTGGGTGACCACGCACCGCACCGCGCGCCGACGCTCCGCCGAGTCGGTGACCGCACACCGCCGAGGGTTCCAGCGGGCTGCGCTACATCCTCAACCCGCCCGGTACGACCGCCCGGATCCACCAGCACCTGGACATCGGCCAGGGCGAGGTGGACTGGGACGCGTTCTTCGGCACCCTGCGCGAGCCGGACTTCGACGGGGTGGCCACCGCTCTCGGTACGGGCCGGCAGATTGCCGAGACACAGGTGCGGGGCGGTCCACCGCCCCGCACCCCCGCGCCGTCGTCAGCTGTCGCCGCCCTCCAGGTCGCCCTCCGTCTCCAGGTACACCTGGCGCAGCGCCTCCAGCACCGCCGGGTCGGGCTTCTCCCACATGCCGCGCGACTCCGCCTCCAGGAGCCGCTCGGCGATGCCGTGCAGGGCCCAGGGGTTGGCCTGCTGGAGGAACTCTCGGTTGGTCTCGTCCAGGACGTAGGTCTCGGTGAGCTTGTCGTACATCCAGTCGGCGATCACACCCGTGGTGGCGTCGTAGCCGAACAGGTAGTCGACGGTGGCGGCGAGTTCGAAGGCACCCTTGTAGCCGTGGCGGCGCATCGCCTCGATCCACTTGGGGTTGACGACGCGGGCCCGGAAGACCCGGGACGTCTCCTCCACCAGGGTGCGGGTGCGGACCGTCTCCGGGCGGGTGGAATCGCCGATGTACGCCTCGGGGGCCGTGCCGCGCAGCGCGCGGACCGTGGCCACCATGCCTCCGTGGTACTGGAAGTAGTCGTCGGAGTCGGCGATGTCGTGCTCGCGGGTGTCCGTGTTCTTCGCGGCCACCTCGATCCGCTTGTACGCCGTCTCCATCTCCTCGCGGGCCGGGCGCCCGTCCAGCTCCCGGCCGTAGGCGTAGCCGCCCCAGACCGTGTAGACCTCGGCGAGGTCGGCGTCGGTGCGCCAGTCCCGGGAGTCGATGAGCTGGAGCAGTCCGGCGCCGTACGTGCCGGGGCGGGAGCCGAAGATCCGGGTGGTGGCCCGGCGTTCGTCCCCGTGGGCCGCCAGGTCGGCCTGGACGTGGGCCCGGACGTGGTTGACCTCGGCCGGCTCGTCGAGCGACGCGGCCAGCCGTACGGCGTCGTCCAGCAGCCCGATGGTGTGCGGGAACGCGTCTCGGAAGAAGCCCGAGATGCGCAGGGTGACATCGACCCGGGGGCGGCCCAACTCCTCGGCCGGGACGGCCTCCAGTCCGGTCACCCGGCGCGAGGCATCGTCCCAGACCGGGCGGACGCCGAGCAGGGCGAGGGCCTCGGCCACGTCGTCGCCGGCCGTGCGCATGGCGCTGGTGCCCCACAGGGAGAGACCGACGGAGGTGGGCCATTCGCCGTTGTCGGCGCGGTAGCGCTCCAGCAGGGAGTCGGCGAGGGCCTGGCCGGTCTCCCACGCGAGGCGGGAGGGGACGGCCTTGGGGTCGACGGAGTAGAAGTTCCGGCCGGTCGGCAGGACGTTGACCAGGCCGCGGAGCGGGGAGCCCGAGGGGCCGGCCGGGACGAAGCCGCCGTTCAGGGCGTGCACGGTGTGGTGGAGTTCGGCGGTGGTGGCCCGCAGCCGCGGGACGACCTCGCGGGCGGCGAACTCCAGGATGGCCGTGACCTGTTCACCGTGCTCGTCCGGTACGGAGTCCGGGTCCCAGCCCAGCTCCTCCATCCGCTCGACCAGGGCGCGGGCCTTCGCCTCCGCCTCGTCGGCGGTGGTGCGGGTCGCGGCGGACTCGTCGAGGCCGAGTGCCTCGCGCAGGCCGGGCAGAGCCTGGGTGCCGCCCCAGATCTGGCGGGCACGCAGGATGGCGAGGACCAGGTTGACGCGGTCGGCACCGCCCGGCGGGGTGCCGAGGACGTGCAGGCCGTCGCGGATCTGGGCGTCCTTGACCTCGCACAGCCAGCCGTCGACGTGCAGCAGGAAGTCGTCGAAGCCGTCGTCCTCGGGGCGGTCGTTCAGGCCCAGGTCGTGGTCGAGCTTGGCGGCCTGGATGAGGGTCCAGATCTGGGCGCGGATCGCGGGGAGCTTCGCCGGGTCCATGGAGGAGATCTGGGCGTACTCGTCGAGGAGTTGCTCCAGGCGCGCGATGTCGCCGTAGGAGTCGGCGCGGGCCATCGGCGGCACGAGGTGGTCGACGAGCGTGGCGTGGACGCGGCGCTTTGCCTGGGTGCCCTCGCCCGGGTCGTTGACCAGGAAGGGGTAGACCAGGGGCAGGTCGCCCAGCGCGGCGTCCGGGCCGCAGGCCGCCGAGAGGCCCGCGTTCTTGCCGGGCAGCCACTCCAGGTTGCCGTGCTTGCCGAGGTGGATCATCGCGTCGGCGCCGAAGCCACCGTCGTCGGCGCGGGCCGCGATCCAGCGGTAGGCGGCGAGGTAGTGGTGCGAGGGCGGGAGGTCCGGGTCGTGGTAGATCGCGATCGGGTTCTCGCCGAAGCCGCGCGGCGGCTGGATGAGGATCAGCAGATTGCCGAAGCGCAGCGCCGCGAGGACGATGTCGCCCTCCGGGTTGGCGCTGCGGTCGACGAACATCTCGCCGGGCGCCGGCCCCCAGTGCTCCTCGACGGCCGTGCGCAGTTCCTGGGGGAGTTCGGCGTACCAGCGGCGGTAGTCGGCGGCCGGGATACGGACCGGGTTGCGGGCCAACTGCTCCTCGGTCAGCCAGTCCTGGTCGTGGCCGCCCGCCTCGATCAGCGCGCGGATCAGCTCGTCGCCGTCGCCGGAGGCCAGGCCCGGCACCTCGGCGTCGGTCCCGAAGTCGTAGCCCTCCTCGCGCAGTCGGCGCAGCAGGGCGACGGCGCTGGCGGGTGTGTCGAGGCCGACCGCGTTGCCGATGCGGGAGTGCTTGGTCGGGTAGGCGGAGAGGACGAGCGCGAGGCGCTTGTCGGCGTTGGCGATGTGGCGCAGGCGCGCGTGGCGTACGGCGATCCCGGCGACGCGGGCGGCGCGCTCGGGGTCGGCGACGTAGGCCGGGAGGCCGTCCTCGTCGATCTCCTTGAAGGAGAACGGGACGGTGATCAGGCGGCCGTCGAACTCGGGGACGGCGATCTGGCTGGCCGCGTCGAGCGGGGAGACGCCCTCGTCGTTCTCCTCCCAGACGGACCGCGAACCGGTCAGGCACAGGGCCTGGAGGATCGGCACGTCGAGGCCGGTCAGGGCGCCCGCGTCCCAGGACTCGTCGTCGCCGCCGGCCGAGGCCTCGGCGGGCTTGGTGCCGCCCGCGGCGAGGACGGTGGTCACGATGGCGTCGGCGGCGCGGAGTTCCTCGATCAGCTCGGGTTCCGGGGCCCGCAGCGACGCCACGTAGAGCGGGAGCGCCCGGGCGCCCTTGTCCTCGATCGCCCCGCACAGGGCGTCCACGAAGGCGGTGTTGCCGCTCATGTGGTGGGCGCGGTAGTAGAGCACGGCGACGGTCGGGCCGTCGGCGGTGGCGCGGGCGGTGCGCTCCAGCGGGCCCCAGGAGGGCGCGGGCGCGGGCGCGTCGAAGCCGTGGCCGGTGAGCAGGACCGTGTCGGAGAGGAAGCGGGCCAACTGCTCCAGGTTGGCGGGGCCGCCGTGCGCGAGATAGGCGTGGGCCTCCGCGGCGATGCCGACGGGGACGGTGGAGGCGGCCATCAGCTGGGCGTCGGGGGCCTGTTCACCGGTGAGGACGACGACCGGGCGACCGTCGGCGAGCAGCAGGTCGAGGCCGTCCTGCCAGGCACGGATGCCACCGAGCAGGCGTACGACGACCAGGTCGGTGCCGTCGAGGAGCGCGGGGAGGTCCTCCAGCGCGAGGCGGGAGGGGTTGGCGAAGCGGTAGGGGACCGGGCCGGCGGCCGCGCGGGCGCTGAGCAGGTCGGTGTCGGAGGTCGACAGGAGCAGGATGCGGGGCTGCGCGGAGCGCTCCCCGGACGATGGCTGCATGCGGCTGCTGGCCTTCCTCGGGGTCCGCGCCCCGGGCGGTGTCGGTTCGAAGTCTCCCCGGCCCGGGCGGACCGAGCGGTACGGGGAAGGGAGTTCCTGACTCGCCCGACCCTCCTGGGACGGGCTCACAGTGGCGGGACCGCGCCGGACTCACACCGGGCTTCCTCCCCTAGGGAATGTGACGGCAGACCCTAGCGCCGTGGGTGGCGTCGATGGATCGGATGATCCACCGATCAGCATAGTAAGGGTCGCCTCAAAAGGGCGGAGGATACGTCCGTTGTGCCGGTGGGTATGCTCGCCGCCATGTCCACGCCTCCCCTGCGTTCATCGTCCCAGGCCACAGCGGTCACACGGGACCGCGGCGACGCCTGCCCGGGGACGCTGCGGCTGCATACGGCGGACGACGGGGCGCTGGCCCGGGTCCGGGTGCCCGGCGGTGTGCTGGGCGTCCGCCAGGCGGAGGCGCTCGCGGAGGCGTCGCGACGGCTCGGCGACGGTGATCTTCACCTCACTTCCCGCGGCAACGTCCAGTTGCGTGGGCTGGCCGACGGCTGCGGGGGCGAGCTGGCCGAGTCGCTGGACGCGGCCGGACTGTTGCCGTCCGCCGGGCACGAACGCGTGCGCAACATCGTCGCCTCGCCCCTGTCCGGTCTCGACGGACGCGGTCTGCGCGACGTACGGCCCTGGCTGTCCGCCCTCGACACCGCGTTGTGCGCGAGCGAGGCGGCGCGGGGGTTGTCGGGCCGGTTCCTGTTCGCGCTCGACGACGGGCGCGGCGATGTGACCGCGCTGGACGCCGATGTGACCGTCCGGGCGGCCGAGGACGGTGGCGCGCTGCTGAGCCTGGGGACGGCCGGGGAGAGCCTGGCGCTTCCCGGCGAGGACGCGGCCCGTGCCGCGCTGACCGCCGCCGAGACTTTCCTGGAGGCGGCGCGGGAGAGCGGGGCCCGGGTCTGGCGTGTGACCGAACTCCCCTTCCAGGACGGGCTGCTCGAGCAGGTCCGGGACCGGCTGACCGCCGTCGGCGTCGACTCCGTGGGCCGGGTGCGAGACGAGAGCGGGACGACGACCGCAGCCGAGGGCGGCCCGGTCCCGGGCACCGTCGGCGACGCCCTCTGCGTGCACGCCCCCCTCGGTCGTCTCACACCTCCCCAGTGGCGGGAGTTGAGCGCCCTCGCGGCCGCGACACCGTCCCGTGAACTGCGGCTGACGCCGTGGCGCGGCGTCGTCGTACCCGTACCGGGCCTGAGCGAGGAGCAGGCGGCCGACGCGCTCGGCCGGCTCTCGGTCACCGGCCTCGTCACCGATCCGGCCTCCCCCTGGCTACGTGTCGGGGCCTGCATCGGACGGCCCGGCTGCGCGAAGTCCCTGGCGGACGTACGGGCGGACGCCACCGAGAGCCTGACGGCGGCAGGACGCGCGGGGCTCCCCCTGTACTGGTCCGGCTGTGAGCGCCGCTGCGGCCACCCCCGAGGCGAACGGATCGACGTGGTGGCGGTGGAGGGCGGCGGCTACGAGCTCTCCCGCACCGTCCCCGGCCGAAGCCCGCGCACCGCCCCCATGGCGGACCCGTCCCGACTCGCCGCCGCCCTGGGGGAGATCACCCCCTAGACCACCGAGAAGCCGCACGACACGGACCCGATGGCGCACACAACCCGCACAACGCGCACGAACCGCACGACCCGCACGAACGACCCCCGTACGCCGACCGAGAGCAGCGAGAAGACCACCGTGACCACCTACGACTACGAGAAGGACGGCCCGGCGATCTACCGCCAGTCCTTCGCCACCATCCGCGCGGAGGCGGACCTCGCGGCCCTGCCCGCCGACGTCAGCCAGGTCGCGGTCCGGATGATCCACGCCTGCGGAATGGTCGACCTCGTACGGGACTTGGCGTACACGCCCGACGTGGTGACCCGCGCCCGTGAGGCCCTGCGTGCCGGGGCGCCCATCTTCACCGACGTGCGGATGGTGGCCAGCGGGGTGACCCGCAAGCGGCTGCCCGCCGACAACGACGTGCTGTGCACGCTCTCCGACCCGGCGGTCCCCGAGCTGGCGGCGAAGCTGGGCACCACGCGCAGCGCCGCCGCGCTGGAGCTGTGGCGGGACCGGCTGGAGGGCTCGGTCGTGGCCGTCGGCAACGCGCCCACCGCGCTGTTCCGGCTGCTGGAGATGATCGACGAGGGCGCGCCCCGGCCCGCCGCCGTCATCGGGGTGCCCGTCGGGTTCGTCGGCGCGGCCGAGTCCAAGGACGCGCTGGCGGAGCATCCCTCGGGCCTGGAGCACCTCGTCGTGCGCGGCCGTCGTGGCGGCAGCGCCATCGCCGCCGCCGCGCTCAACGCGATCGCGAGTGAGGAAGAGTGAGCGGCAAGCTGTACGGGGTGGGGCTCGGCCCCGGTGACCCGTCCCTGATGACCGTCCGGGCCGTCGAGGTCATCTCCGAGGCGGACGTGATCGCGTATCACTGCGCCCGGCACGGCCGTTCCATCGCCCGCTCGATCGCCGCGAAGCACCTGCGCGACGACCACATCGAGGAACGGCTGATGTATCCGCTGACGACGGAGACCACCGATCACCCGGGCGGCTACAAGGGCGCGATGGAGGACTTCTACGAGGAGGCGTCGGCCCGCCTGGCCGCACATCTCGACGCCGGGCGCACGGTCGCGGTCCTCGCCGAGGGCGACCCGATGTTCTACGGCTCCTACATGCACATGCACAAGCGGCTCGTGGACCGCTACGACACCGAGGTCGTCCCCGGTGTCACGTCCGTGTCGGCTGCCGCGGCCCGCCTGGGCACCCCGCTCGTCGAGGGCGAGGAGGTGCTGACGATCCTGCCGGGCACCCTGCCCGAGGAGGAGCTGACCGCACGGCTCGCCGCGACCGACGTGGCAGTGGTGATGAAGCTGGGCCGGACCTTCACCAAGGTACGGAGCGCGCTGGAGAGTTCGGGGCGGCTCGCCGAGGCCCGCTATGTCGAGCGGGCGACCATGTCCGGGGAGCGCATCGGCGAACTGGCGGACGTGGACCCGGAGTCGGTGCCGTACTTCTCGGTGGCCGTGCTGCCCAGCCAGGTCGACGTCGAGCGGCCCGAGGCCCGGGAGCGGGGCGAGGTCGTGGTGGTCGGGACCGGTCCGGCCGGTCCGCTGTGGCTGACGCCCGAGACGCGGGGCGCGCTCGCCGCCGCCGACGACCTCGTCGGTTACACCACCTATCTGGACCGGGTGCCGCGCAGGGCGGGCCAGGTGCGGCACGGCTCGGACAACCGGGTCGAGTCGGAGCGCGCCGAGTTCGCCCTCGACCTGGCCCGGCGCGGGCGGCGGGTCGCGGTCGTCTCCGGCGGTGACCCGGGGGTCTTCGCCATGGCGACGGCCGTGCTGGAGGTCGCCTCGCAGGAGGAGTACGCGGACGTGCCGGTGCGGGTGCTGCCGGGGGTGACCGCCGCGAACGCGGCCGCCGCCCGCGCGGGCGCCCCGCTCGGCCACGACTACGCCACGATCTCCCTGTCCGACCGGCTCAAGCCGTGGGAGGTCATCGCCGAGCGGTTGCGCGCGGCGGCCTCGGCGGACCTGGTGCTCGCCCTCTACAACCCCGGTTCGCACAGCCGTACCTGGCAGGTGGGCAAGGCGCGCGAGCTGCTGCTGGAGCACCGGGCGCCGGACACCCCGGTCGTCGTCGCCCGCGACGTGGGCGGCACCGGCGAGCGGGTGCGGATCGTACGGCTGGCGGAGCTGGACCCGGCCGAGGTCGACATGCGCACGATCCTGCTGGTCGGCTCCTCGCAGACCCGGGCGGTCCGGCGCGGGGACGGCGAGGAGATCGTCTGGACGCCGCGCCGGTATCCGGAGGGATGAGCGGGCCGGGGCGCTGCCGCGAGCGGCGGCGGCCGGGTGGGCCGGCGCGGAGACACACGCGTGTCCGCGGGTCCCGGGGCCGACGGGTACGCGGCCGCGCCCAGACCCGCCAGTCCTGGAGGCGCCGCACGGTGACGCGTGTGTCGGCCCGGCGGGGTCAGCGGCCGTCGGGGCGCTCTTCGGCCCGCCCGGCTCGGCGGGCGTCGAGGAGCCCGTGGACCCAATGCGCCGCCGTCTTCGGATCCGGCACCACGGGCACGTCCTCCGGCACGGGCGGTCGGCGCACCACGACCACGGGCAGCCCCGCCTCCCTCGCGGCCGTGAGCTTCGGCGCGGTCGCCGCTCCCCCGCTGTCCTTCGTGACTACGACATCGACGTGGTGGCGGCCGAGCAGGTCCCGCTCCCCCGCGAGGGTGAACGGGCCCCGGTCGAGCAGCACCTCCATCCGGGCCGGGTGCGGGGCCTCGGGCGCGTCCACGGACCGTACGAGGAACCACAGGTCGTCCAGGTCGGCGAACGCGGCCAGGCCCATGCGCCCGGTGGTGAGGAACACCCGCCGCCCGAGCGTGGGCAGCAGCCGCGCGGCCTCCGCCAGCGAGCCGACGTCGTGCCAATCGTCGCCGGCGGTCGGCACCCAGCCGGGCCGGCGCAGCGCGAGCAGGGGAACATGGGTCATGGCGGCCGCCCGTGCCGCGTGGAAACTCATGGTCCCGGCGAAAGGATGGGTGGCGTCGATGAACGCGTCCACCCCGTGCTCACGCAGCCAGGCGGCCAGCCCCTCGGCCCCGCCGAAGCCGCCGACGCGGACCTCGCCCGGGGGCAGCCGGGGGCTGGCGACGCGTCCGGCGAGGGAGCTGGTCAGCCGGACGCCTGGGGTGGTGTGCAGCAGTTCGGCCAGGCGGCGGGCCTCCGTGGTCCCGCCGAGTATCAGTACGTGCATGGGAGTCCGGGTCCGTTCATGAGCGGTGACGAAGTACGGGATGCCGGTGGGACCGGCGACGGGGCGCGGGGCGGTCGCGCGGCCCAACTCAAGCACACCGGTCTGCGGCACGGCTGGACGACCGGTGCCTGTGCGACGGCGGCCACGACGGCCGCGTACACCGCGCTGCTGACCGGCGACTTCCCGGACCCGGTGACCATCACCCTGCCGAAGGGCCAGACCCCGGCGTTCGCACTCGCGGCCGAGGAGCTGACCGGCGACAGTGCGATGGCGGGGATCGTGAAGGACGCGGGCGACGACCCGGACGTCACGCACGGCGCGCTGGTCCGGGCCACGGTGCGTCCGCTGCCCGCCGGGTCCGGCGTGGTCTTCCGGGCGGGCCCCGGGGTCGGCACGATCACCCGTCCGGGTCTGCCCCTGCCCGTCGGGGAACCGGCCGTGAACCCGGTGCCCCGGCAGATGATGCGGGACCACGTCGCCGAGGTCGCGGCCCGGCACGGGGGCAGCGGCGACGTCGAGATCACGGTCTCCGTGGACAACGGCGAGGAGATCGCCCGGTCCACCTGGAACCCCCGTCTCGGCATCCTCGGCGGCCTGTCCATCCTCGGCACCACCGGGATCGTCGTGCCGTACTCCTGCTCGGCGTGGATCGACTCCATCCGGCGGGGCGTGGACGTGGCGCGGGCCGCCGGGCGCAGGCATGTCGCCGGGTGCACGGGGTCCACGTCGGAGCGGACGGTCGTCGCCGAGTACGCGCTGCCGGAGGACGCGCTGCTGGACATGGGCGACTTCGCGGGGGCGGTCCTGAAGTACGTGCGCCGTCACCCGGTGGACCGGCTGACCATCTGCGGCGGGTTCGCCAAGCTCTCCAAGCTCGCCGCCGGGCATCTCGATCTGCACTCCGCCCGCTCCCAGGTCGACAAGGGGTTCCTCGCGGACCTCGCGCGGCGGGGCGGCGCGGACGAGGCGCTGGCCGCGGAGGTGGCCGGGGCCAACACCGGGCTGGCCGCGCTGCAGTTGTGCGCGGCGGCCAGGGTACCACTGGGCGACCTGGTCGCGACGGCGGCGCGTGAGGAGGCGCTTTCCGTCCTGCGGGGGGCGCCGGTCGCGGTCGACGTCATCTGCGTCGACCGCGCAGGGACGGTCGTGGGGCGTAGTGGGGTGCGCTGAGGGAAGGGCGCGTTGTCGGCTGCGGGCCCGGTGGGGCTTCCCGCACAGTTCCCTGCGTCCCTGAAAAGCCGGGGCTGCGCCCCAGCCTTTTCAGGCCCGCAGGGCCTGATCTTCTAGGGGCGCGGGGAACTGCGCGGGAATCCCCACCGGGTCGCACCCGACGACGCACCCCACCCGCCCCCTCTCCTCAGCACTCATGCCGGTCCCGCCCCGGCGAGTACAGGTGGCTGTCCCGGAACTGCGAAGCCCCCAGCGTCCGCCCGACCATGATCACAGCCGTGCGCAGCACACCCGCCTCCTTCACCCGCCCGGCGATCTCGTCCAGCGTGCCCCGGATGATCACCTCTTCGGGCCGCGAGGCATACGCGACGACCGCCGCGGGACAGTCCGCGCCGTAGTGCGGCAACAGCTCCTCGACGACACGGTCCACGTACCGCGCGGCCAGGTGCAGCACGATCAGCGCCCCGCTGCGCCCGAGCGTGGCGAGGTCCTCGCCGTCCGGCATGGCCGTGGCACGCTGCGCGATCCGCGTGAGGATGACGGTCTGACCGACCGTCGGCACGGTCAGCTCGCGCTTCAGGGAGGCCGCCGCCGCGGCGAACGCGGGGACCCCCGGCACCACCTCGTACGGCACACCGGCCGCGTCCAGCCGCCGCATCTGCTCGGCGACCGCACTGAACACGGAGGGGTCCCCGGAGTGCAGCCGGGCCACGTCGTGGCCCTCCTCGTGCGCACGGACCAGTTCGGCGGTGATCTGGTCGAGGTCGAGCCGGGCGGTGTCCACGAGCCGCGCGTCCGGCGGGCATTCGGCCAGCAGTTCACGGGGGACGAGGCTGCCGGCGTACAGACAGACCTGGCAGTCGGCCAGCCGGCGCGCGCCGCGGACCGTGATCAGGTCGGCGGCCCCAGGGCCGGCGCCGATGAAGTACACGGTCATCTGTCTGCCTCCGAAGCGGTGTGGACGGTGTCGCGAGGATCGAGGGGGGCGAAGGGTTTGCGTACCGCCCACTGGGTCACCGGCATGGCCTGCCGCCACCCGGTGAAACCGCCGACGGGCACGGCCTGCGCCACCGCGAGCCGTACCAACTCCCCGCCGCGGCGGCGGTGGGCGTCGGCGAGCAGCGCCTCGGACTCCAGGGTCACGGTGTTGGCGACCAGCCGCCCCCCGGCGGGCAGCGCGGCCCAGCAGGCGTCGAGGAGACCGGGCGCGGTGAGGCCGCCGCCGATGAACACGGCGTCCGGCGGCGGCAGTTGGGCCAGGGCGGCGGGCGCGGCACCGGTGGCGACCCGCAGTGCGGGCACGCCGAGCCGGTCGGCGTTGCGGGTGATGCGTGCGGCCCGTACGGGGTCGCGTTCGACGGTGACGGCCCGGCAGGAGGGGTGGGTGCGCATCCACTCGATCGCTATCGAGCCGGATCCGCCTCCGACGTCCCAGAGCAGTTCACCGGGGGCCGGGGCGAGCGCGGCCAGCGTGGCGGCGCGCACATACCGTTTGGTGAGCTGTCCGTCGTGCTCGTACGCCTCGTCCGGCAGGCCGGGGACGGCACCGAGCCGGAGGCCGTCGGGGCTCTGACGGCATTCGACGGCGACGAGGTTGAGGGGGTCGCCGGGCGGATGCGCGCGTACCACCCAGTCGTCGGCGGTGCTCACCTCGCCCGTCCGTTCCTTCTCTCCGCCGAGCTGCTCCAGGACGCGTATCCGGCTGGGGCCGAAGCCGCGGTCCCGCAGCAGGGCGGCGACGTCGGCGGGCGTCCCGGCGTCCGCGCTCAGCACCAGCAGCCGGCGTCGGTCGTGCAGGGCGGCGGCGAGCCGAGCCGTGGGCCGCCCGACGAGCGTGACGACCTCGACGTCCTCCAAGGGCCAGCCGAGGCGGGCCGCCGCGTACGAGACGGAGGAGGGGTGCGGAAGGACGCGCAGCCGGTCACCGGCCTCCTCGGCGAGGGCGCGGCCGATGCCGTAGAACATGGGGTCCCCGCTGGCCAGGACGGCGATGCGGCGGCCGGTGTGTGCGGCGAGCAGGGCGGGGACGGCGGGACGCAGGGGCGAGGGCCAGGCGATCCGCTCGCCCGCGCACTCCGGGGGCAGCAGGTCGAGCTGGCGTGGACCCCCGATCAGGACCTCGGCATCGCGCAGGGCGGCCCGGGAGGCGTCCGGGATGCCTCGCCAGCCGTCGGCGCCGAGCCCGACGACGGTGACGGCGTACGGCGGTCCTGGTCGTGCGGGGGTCACTGCGGGGTACCTCGACGGTTCGTGGGCGGCTCTCGGGGACGACAGAGGCGCACTCTACTGGGCGGTGACCTGCGCGCCTCTGCCCGGGGGTTCGTCGGACGCGCCCGTGGGGCCGGGCTCCTCACGTGACCGGAGGGCACGGGCCCCCACGGCGGGCGAGGAGCAGTGCCACGTCGTCGTTGCGCTCGCGGTCCAGGGCGCCGAGGAGCATGTCGCAGGTCTGCTCCAGAGGGAGTCCGGCGTCGTCCAGCAGTCCGAGCAGACGCTGCAGCCCAGCCCCGACGGGCGTCACGCGGCTCTCCACCAGACCGTCCGTGAACAGGACGAGCAACGCCCCCTCGGCGAGCTCCCGCTCCTCTACGGTGAACGGCACACCGCCGACTCCGAGCGGCACCCCGCCGGCGACGTCGAGGAGCTCGGCTCTCCCTCCCGGGTCGACCAGGACCGGCGGCAGGTGGCCGGCGCGGGAGAGTTCGCACCGCCCGTGCCGGGGGTCGCAGACGACGTAGAGGCAGGTGGCCAGGGTGTCGGGGTCGCCGAGGGAGGTGGCGAGGCCGTCGAGGTGGTGCAGCAGCTCGGCCGGCGGCAGGTCGAGCCGGGCGAGCGCGCGGGTGGCCGTACGGAGCTGGCCCATGATCGCCGCCGCGTGCACGCCCTTGCCCATCACGTCGCCGACGACGAGGCCCACCTTGCCGTCCTTGAGCGGCAGCACGTCGAACCAGTCCCCGCCCACCTCGCTGACGGCGGGCACATAGCGGGAGGCGACCTCGATGCCGCCGTGCTGCGGCGGCTCCTGGGACAGCAGGCTGCGCTGGAGGGTGAGCGCGATGTCGCGTTCGCGTCCGTACAGGCGCGCGTTGTCGATGCAGATGGCGGCGCGCGTGGCCAGCTCGGTGGCGAGGGTGAGGTCCTGGTCGTCGAAGGGCCGGGGCCCGGCGGTGCGGTACAGGCTGAGCGTGCCCAGGACCTCGCCGCGCGCCATCAGCGGGGCCACCAGACAGGAGTGGACACCGGCTCGCCGCAACACCTGCGCCGCGTCCTCGTCCCGGGCGATACGCCGGATCGCCGCGTCGTCCACGCGCTCCAGCAGGATCGGCCGCGCCTCGCGTACGCACTGGGTGACCAGCCGGGTGGGGCCGTAGTGAGCGGGCTCCCCGACCGGGTCCGGGGCCTCGGTCGCGTCGGTGGGAGGGTTCGCCTTGAGGGCGAGCGCCCAGAAGTCGAGGGAGCCGTCCGTGCGCGGTGCGGCCGTGCCGCCGGGGTTGACCACGGAGTCCAGTACGTCGACGGTCGCGAGGTCGGCGAGCTGGGGAACGGCCACCTCGGTGAGTTCCTGTGCCGTCCGGCACAGGTCGAGCGTGGTGCCGATGCGGACGCCGGCGTCGGCGATCACCGCCAGGCGCTCGCGGGCCTTCGCCACCTCGGTCGTCGCCCGCTGCCGCTCGGAGATGTCGATGATCGCCATCGCCAGACCCAGGACCCGCCCGTTGGCGTCCTGGATGCGGTGGTACGACTCCGAGTAGGCGTGCTCCTCGCCGTCGGCGGCCGTCCGGCCCACCGTCTGCTGGTCCAGCAGCGGCTCGCCGGTGCGCAGGACCCGCCGCATCCGTGACTCGATGGCCTCCACGTCGAGGGCGGGCAGCACCTCGCCGACGCGGCGGCCCAGCACGGCCTTCTCGGGGACGCCGTTGATGCGTTCCAGTGACGGGTTGACCCGCACCCACCGCAGATCGGTGTCGAAGACCGCGATGCCGACGGGCGACTGGCTGACCAGGATGTGGGAGAGGGCCAGGTCCCGCTCCACGTCGCGAACGGTGTCGGCATCGGTGCCCAGGCCGAGGGCGTGGATGTCGCCCCGGGCGTCGCGCAGCTGCATGGTGCGGAACTCCACCCGCCGGGTGGAGCCGTCCTTGTGCCGCACCGGGAAGACACCGGCCCAGCGCGCGCCGGTGCGCACGCGGTCGAACAGGTCGTGCGCCAGGGACCGGTGCTCGGGGTCCACCAGCAGAGCGCCCGCGTCCTGTCCCAGCGCTTCCTCGGCGCTGAAGCCGAGCAGGGACTCGGCTTCGGGACTCCACAGCACGATCCGGCCGTCACTGCCGAGGACGAGGGCCGCCACCCGCAGCACATCCAGCAGCCCACCCGGCGCGGCGGTGACGGGTTCCTGCCCACCGCTCCCGCTCCGGGTTTCTTCCTCAGGCATACCGGGGCTCCTTCCGGCGGCAGCACAGGGTGCGCTCACCCCGTCCGCCGGGCTCCCTGTCAGTCATACCTCCCGGAACGGGAGACCGCACGCCCGCACGGACACGCCGGAACCGTCCCCCACGGCAGCCGGCGCCCGTGAACCGCCGTCCGCAGCGACCACGGCCGCGGGCCGGCCATATCGACGGCCACGGACCCTCCGCCGGGGTGGCGCCGGGCAGCGACTGTTCCGTCGCGGGGGGGGGCGGCCGCCGGTCCCCGTTCTCAGGCCGACCGCCACCACCCGCCCCCTCAGGCCGGCCGCCAACGCATCCGCTTTCAGGCCACCACGGACGCCCCTCCCGTCGTCAGGCCAGCCCTCGCCTATCCGTTGTCGGGCCGGTCGTCCTCCGGTTTCTTCTCCTGGGCTTCCTTCTCCTGGGCTTCCTTCTTCTCAGGGACTTCGCAGGTGATCTCGTCGCGCGGGGTGTAGTGGGTGCGGAAGGGCTCCCGCTTCACTTCCTTGCCGGCGTCGTAGAAGACCCGCTCGACGGTGACGTCGAACCCTTCGAGCGGCGTCTGCGGCACGCACTTCTCGTCGGTGCTGACCTTCTTGGCCGGCGGCTTCACGTCGGTCCGGGGGCCCTTCACCGACTTGATCTCGTCGTACTTCCGGGTGCCGAGGAACGTGACGGTCACCGAGGTGTCGGTGGACTCGGCCTGGATGTAGAGGGCCTTGCCGGAGTCGTTGGTGAACCTGAGGTCGAGGCTTCCCCAGGCGACCGTCGCCTCGCGGCCCTCCGGGTAGCGCTCGATGTAGAAGGAGTGGGCGCCGTACTCCACCGGCTCGACCCCCGCGAAGAACATCGCGTTGAACATGGTCGTGGCCACGGCGGAGACACCGCCGCCGGCTGCCTTCCTGAACTGGTCGTCGAGGATCATGACGCCCTCGACGAAGCCGTTGGCCTCGGTGCGCTGCCCCACGGTGCGGTTGAAGCTCCAGGTCTCGTCGGGTCTGACGAGGGAGCCGTTGATGAGTTCGGCGGCCCGGCCGATGTTCTTCGTGCGGTACGGGGCCTTCTCGAAGTTCACGGTGAAGGACGACATCTTCTCCGTCAGGCCCAGCCGCGCCGCGTTCTCCCGGGTCACGTCCGGCTGGATCCGCCGTACGGCCACTTCCCCGGTACGGGCCGCGCCCGTCTCGGTGAGCAGCGGCAGCACGGCGCCGCTCAGCGCCTGGTCGGTGACCTCTGCGCCGGGCCGGGCGTCCTTCGCCGCCACGACCCGGTCACCGTCCAGCCCCAGTACGGCGTTCTCTGCCGTGGCGGTGACGCCGGCCAGGGGGCCCGCCACGGGCGGGGCGGAGCGCAGGCCCTTGCCGTCGAGCTTCGGGACCAGCTTGCCGGAGTCGTCCGGCCGCATCGTCAGGTGCCGGCCCACGACGGCGGGGGCGACCGTGAACCGGCTGCCGCCCGCGGTGAGGGTGACGGGCGCCGACATGGCCGGCCGCGCGAACTCGCGCACCGCCCGCCGCACCTCCGCCGCCTCCACCTTCGGCTCGGTCACACGTGCGGGCAGTGCCGTGGGCGGGTCCGCCGCGCCGACCGGGTCCGCCGCGCCGCGCAGGAACGAGGTCCGCAGGGTGCCGACCGCATCGTCCACGTCCAGTGCGTAGCCCCGGTGCGGAGCGACCTGCTCGACCCGGCCGTCCTCGAAGGTCACGGCCCCGTCGCGGGCCCGCTGGTCGAGGGTCCTCGCCAGCTTCCCGAGAGCGGCGCGGGCCTTGCTCTCGTCCACGCGTACGACCGGCTCGATGTCGCCGCCCGTACGGAAGAGACCGCCGATCAGGCCGACCGGGTCGCCGGCGGTGCGCGCCGCCCGGTCGACGGTCCGCTCGACGTCGAAGGCGAGTCCGGCCTGCCGGGGGTCGAGGGTCGCGCCGCGGTCGCCGACCTTCACGGGCAGCTGCCGCGAGCCGGCCGCCGTGAGACGGTCGTCCAGCTTGCGGATGGCTTCCGTGCGGCTGAGCCCCCCGATGTCCACGCCGCTCACGGTCGTACCCGCCTCGATCTCACCCCCCATGACGAGCAGGCCGGCCAGATACAGGCCGCCGACACCGACAGTCAGCGCACCGCCCGCCAGGGCGAGGGGCGGTACGGAGGCTATTCGAGGGCGCATGGGGCGCATGGGTCTCCCGGGCCGGGGATCTGAGGGCGGCGGGCGGTGGGCTCGGCGGCACACCGCCGCGGACGGGGCAAGCACCTCAAGCTACCCATAACGTGCGATCGGATCATATGTCGCAGATCACGCGCACCTTTCCTGGACCCGGCCCGGGCCACCCACCCTCCGTCGCAACGAAGACACATCACGGAGCGATAAACACCCTCGCACTGATTGTCACTGCTTCGAGGTAAGCATCTCGTCCGTCCGGTGGCTGCTGCCGATCCGGGAGCTAGGTTTTTCGCAGGTGAACGGATTCGCCGTGATCCGTCCCGTTCGTTGCCCGCCCCTCCCTGTCTCCCGGTCGGCGCACCCGTGTGCGCCGGACGACCCGTCGCGCAAGGAGAAAGCCCCCGATGTCCGTCGACAGCGTCCCGGAAGCTCGGACCCCACCCGACGCGCCACGGCAGTCCCTGAGCACCGCCGCCGCCCGCAATCTCGCCACCACCACCAAGTCCGCTCCGCAGATGCAGGAGATCACCTCCCGCTGGTTGCTGCGGATGCTGCCCTGGGTGGAGGCCGCAGGCGGCACCTACCGGGTCAACCGACGGCTGCGCCACACCCTCGGCGACGGGCGCGTCGAGTTCGTCCAGGAGGGCGCCACGGTCCGGGTGATCCCCCGGGAACTCGGCGAGCTGGCCCTTCTGCGCGGATTCGACGACACGGACGTCCTCACCGCACTCGCCGACCGCTGCGCACAGCGCGACTTCGCGGCGGGCGAAGTCCTCGCCGAGCGCGGCAGCCCCGCAGACGGGATCCAGCTGATCGCCCACGGCCGGATCAGCCGGACCTCCGAGGGCAGGTACGGCGAAGAGGTCGCCGTCGAGGTGCTCGCGGACGGCGACCACTTCGGCGAGAAGGCGCTGACGGACTCCGATGTCCGCCACGACAGCACGTTCACCGCCGAGACCGCGGGCACCCTCCTCACCCTCTCCCGTGCCGACTTCGCCGCCGTCCAGGACTCCGCGCCCCACCTCCGGACCCACGTCGACACGTTCGGCTCCCGCGCGCGACGGCGGCAGAACAAGCACGGTGAGGCCGAGATCGCGATGTCGGCCGGTCACGTCGGCGAGGCGGACCTGCCGGGCACCTTCGTCGACTACGAACTGGAGCCGCGCGAGTACGAACTCTCCGTCGCACAGACGATTTTGCGCATCCACACCCGGGTCGGTGACCTCTACAACGGTCCGATGAACCAGAGCGAGGAGCAACTCAGGCTCACTGTCGAGGCACTGAGGGAACGTCAGGAACACGAGCTGATCAACAACCGTGAGTTCGGGCTGCTCCACAACGCCGACTTCAAGCAGCGCGTCCAGCCCCGCTCCGGCCCGCCGACGCCGGACGACATGGACAACCTGCTCTGCCGACGGCGCGGCACCAAACTGTTCCTCGCCCACCCCAGGACGATCGCCGCCATCGGGCGCGGCCTGAACGCCTGCGGTCTGCACCCCGACCACGTCGACCTCGGCGGGCAGTCCGTGCCCGCCTGGCGCGGAGTGCCCATCCTGCCCTGCGGCAAGATCCCGATCAGCAAGGAGCAGACGAGCTCCATCATCGCGATGCGCACGGGTGAGAAGAACCAGGGCGTCATCGGCCTGCGGCAGACCGGGCTCCCGGACGAGTACGAAGAGGGCCTCTCCGTGCGGTTCATGGGCATCAACGAACAGGCGATCATCTCCTACCTCGTCAGCACCTACTTCTCCGCCGCGGTGCTGCTGCCCGACGCCCTCGGCGTGCTGGAGAACGTCCAGATCGCGGCCGGGCCGCGCTGAGTCCGGTTCCACGCCGGTCCACGCCCGTCCGCGGTTCTACGCCCACCCCGCCCGCGTCCGGCCGCCGTACGCCCCCATACGCCCGCACGCCCATACGCCCATCACCCGCATGCCCTCGCGCCCATACGCCCGCAAGTCGGAGCACCCACCCCACCGCAGCAAGGAGCCACCGATGCCCGACTCCGGGCCCCTCGGATCATCACCCCCTGAGCAGCGGCCGTCACCGCCCACAGCTGTGCCGGACGCCCCCGTCCCGGTGGTCACGGACCCTCCGGTCGCACCGACCCCCTCCGGCTTTCTGGCATCACTGCACCCGCCGGTCACGCTTCCCTCCCCGCCACCGCCGACGCCAGTGTCTCCGCCCTCCCCGGCTCCGGCGCCCGCCGGCGCCGTACCGGAGGTGCCTGCCACGACGGCGGCCGACCCCGGCTCCGCCCTCCGGGCGGTCCTACGGGGGCCGACCGGGCCGGGCACGGCCTCGCTCGCCGTGGCCGGACGGTACGGCCCGCCACTCCCGCATCCGCAGCCCCCGGCACCCGCTCCGTCCGCCGAGGGGCGCGCGGTCCCCGGCCTCTACCACCACCCCGTCCCGGAGCCCGATCCCGCACGCGTCGAGGAGGTGAGCCGCCGGATCAAGCGCTGGGCCGAGGACGAGGTCCAGCTCTATCCCGAGGAGTGGGAGGGGCAGTTCGACGGTTTCTCCGTCGGCCGTTACATGGTCGGCTGCCACCCGGACGCCCCCACCGTCGACCACCTGATGCTCGCCACGCGGCTGATGGTCGCGGAGAACGCGGTGGACGACTGCTACTGCGAGGACCACGGCGGGTCGCCCGTCGGTCTCGGCGGGCGCCTCCTCCTCGCGCACACCGCGCTCGACCACTTCCACACCACCGCGGAGTACGCGCCGGCGTGGCAGGAATCCCTCGCCTCGGACGCCCCACGCCGGGCGTACGACAGCGCGATGGACTACTTCGTCCGCGCTGCCACGCCCTCCCAGGCCGACCGCTACCGGCACGACATGGCCCGGCTGCACATGGGCTACCTCGCCGAGGCCGCCTGGGCGCAGACCGGTCACGTTCCGGAGGTGTGGGAGTACCTGGCGATGCGCCAGTTCAACAACTTCCGCCCCTGCCCCACGATCACCGACTCCGTCGGCGGCTACGAACTGCCCGCGGACCTGCACGCCCGGCCGGACATGCAACGGGTCATCGCCCTGGCCGGCAACGCGACCACCATCGTCAACGACCTCTACTCGTACACCAAGGAACTCGACAGCCCGGGCCATCACCTGAACCTGCCGGTGGTGCTGGCGGAACGCGAGCGGCTCTCCGAGCGAGACGCCTATCTGAAGGCCGTCGAGGTCCACAACGAACTCCAGCACGCCTTCGAGGCCGCCGCGGCGGAACTCGCGCAGGCCTGCCCCGTGCCGACCGTGCTGCGTTTCCTCAAAGGCGTGGCCGCCTGGGTCGACGGAAACCACGACTGGCACCGCACCAATACCTACCGCTACAGCCTGCCCGATTTCTGGTAATGAGAAGAACGGATATGTCTATGACCACTGAAACGACCTCCACCCCTTCCTCCGCCACCGTCACCACCACGGCCACCGCGAAGATCCCGGCCCCGGCGACCCCGTACCAGGAGGACATCGCCCGTTACTGGAACAACGAGGCGCGCCCCGTCAACCTCCGACTCGGTGACGTGGACGGCCTTTACCACCACCACTACGGCATCGGCGCCGTCGACCATGCCGCGCTCGGGGACCCGGCGGACAGCGAGTACGAGAAGAAGCTCATCGCGGAGCTGCACCGACTGGAGTCGGCCCAGGCGGAGTTCCTCATGGACCACCTCGGCACCGTCGGCCCCGAAGACACCCTCGTCGACGCCGGCTGCGGGCGCGGCGGGTCCATGGTCATGGCCCACCGTCGCTTCGGCAGCAAGGTCGAGGGCGTCACGCTGTCGGCCACCCAGGCCGAATTCGGCAACAGGCGCGCGCGGGAACTGCGTATCGAGGACCACGTCCGCTCCCGCGTGTGCAACATGCTGGACACGCCGTTCGAGAAGGGCAGCATCGCGGCCTCGTGGAACAACGAGTCGACCATGTACGTCGACCTCCACGA
The DNA here is from genome assembly GCF_032598905.1 of Streptomyces sp. 11x1. Taxonomy (NCBI): domain Bacteria; kingdom Bacillati; phylum Actinomycetota; class Actinomycetes; order Kitasatosporales; family Streptomycetaceae; genus Streptomyces; species Streptomyces sp. 11x1. The sequence goes on from NZ_CP122458.1 coordinate 1,035,709, forward strand.
TCTGTTCGCCGAGCACTCCCGCATCCTGAGGCCGGGCGGGCGGTACGTGACCATCACCGGCTGCTGGAACCCCCGTTACGGCCAGCCGTCGAAGTGGGTCTCGCAGATCAACGCCCACTTCGAGTGCAACATCCACTCCCGCCGTGAGTACCTGCGCGCCATGTCCGACAACCGGCTGGTACCGCACACGATCATCGACCTCACCCCGCAGACGCTGCCCTACTGGGAGCTGCGGGCCACGTCCTCCCTGGTCACGGGGATCGAGGAGGCGTTCATCGAGTCCTACCGGGACGGCTCCTTCCAATACGTCCTGATCGCCGCCGACCGCGTATGACCCACCCTCGCGGGGCCGAACCCGTTTTCCCTACGGACGGCCCCGCGATAGTCATCGCCGCGGCCCCGCCGATGTCGCAGAGCGCGCCACAAGCAGCGCAACAGCCGCAGCACACGGGCCTGACCGCCACCGGCCCCGCGTAGCGCTCCCACGGTCGACAACGTCCTGACCCGCAACAACCAGGTCCTGTCCGGGCGATCATGTACGGAACGAGATGATCAGGGCTGCCGCGGAACTGTCACCGCACCGGACCGTGGCCGTGCTGCGCCTTCCCGCACAGGACGCCTGCAGCGACGCCCGCCGCCGCTACGCCGACGACGTACGTGCTCTCCTTCAGCCCTGGCACGCCCTGGAGGCCCACCGCCCGCTGGGCTTCAGGATGCGGCCGCGGATCGGTCGGGATCCGCGTGCCAGAATGGAGAAGTCCGTTCTCCGTCCCGGTTTCTTCGAGGTTCCGCCGTGTCCCAGCCCGTCGGCCGTGTGCCCCAGCGACGTAACGCACGGTCCAACCGGGCGCGCATCCTGGCCACCGCGCGTCAGGAGCTGGGGCGGAATCCCGACATCACCCTGGAGGAGCTGGCCCGCGCCTCCGGTGTCGTACGGCGCACCCTGTTCGGGCACTTCCCCGGACGGGCGGCGCTGCTCGAGGCTCTGGCCGACGAGGCCTCGGAGGCGCTTCAGGCCGCCGTTGCGGTCGGGGCGGGGGCGACGGAACCGGCCGATCGGGCGCTCGCACACTTCACGTTGTCGCTGTGGCCCGTGGGCGATCGCTATCGGATGCTCCTGGCGCTGGCTCGACGGGACCTCGGCATGGACCGTGTCGCCGGGATCCTGGAGCCCGCCCGGGTCAGGGTCACGGCCATCGTGGAGCGGGGACAGCGGGACGGCGTCTTCCACTCCCACCTGCCGGCGCCGGTGCTGAGCGCCGGCCTGGAGGCGATGACGGTCGCCCTCCTGGAAGAAGTCAACGCCGGGGCGCTGGAGGAGGACGGCACCCGGGTTGCCGTCACCACGCTCATCGCGGCCGGTGTGCCGGAGAAGCGTGCGCGGATCGTCGTCGACGAAGTGGCCGCCGCCGAGGGCTGAGGCCGCACACACAGTTCGACGCGACCCCGGCGCAAACGCGCCGGTGGCGGTCCTCGGCGACAGGTACGGAACTGCGGCTTCTGCTCGGCTCCGGAGGCACGGCCGAGGTGCATCTCGCGCACGATCTCCGGCTCGACCGGGGCGTCACGGTGAAGACACCGCGCACCGACCTCGCCCACGATCCGGCACTCCAGGAGCGGTTCCGGCGGGAGGCCCAGTCCATCGCTTCGCTCAACCACCCGGCCATCGCCCCCGTCTACGACACGGGTGAACACCTCTTCTACGGGGCGCAGTTGGTAATCGGCGCCGCGCGGTACCTCTCCCCGGAGCAGGCGATGGGGGAGGAACCGCAACCGCCGAGTCTCCACCATCCCGAGGTCGGCCCGCGGGTCGACGCGATCGTCCTGCGGGCCCTGACGAAGGCCCCCGCGTACCGCTACCAGTCCGCGCAGGTATGTGAGTGCCCCGACCCGGACGAGGCGGCGTCCGATCATCACACCGCGTCCTTGGGGGCGTTGCTGATCGGCGCCGTCGCGGTCGACCGGATCGCCGCGGGTCGCGCGGGAGTCGTACGGCCAAGGCCTTTTCAGGACGGCATGGGAACCGTCGATCGCCCATCGGTTCACGTCAGCGGCTTCCCTGTGCTGCCCCAGCTCGCCGAGGGACGTCTGGATCACGTCGACCTCACCGCCCACGACATCCCCGCGAACAGCACGACACGGCCCCTGCCGGTGACGAGGCTTACGGTCGGGATGGACGGGCCGAGGACCTCGGGGAGCGCCGGCGAGGCACACGCCCGGAGTGTTCGGGCGACCGCCCACCTGTCCCACGCGGACGTGTCGAGCGCGCTCGGCGTGCAGGTGTCGCAGGGTGACGAGTCCGGCCGGATCGACGCGACCGCGAGTCTGCCGCTCGTCGGCGATGTGACCGTGAGCGCGGCGGTCTCGGCGGCGAACGGCAATCGCGTCGGCTTCACGGATGTACGTGCGGAGCAGAGTGAACTGCTTCCCCCCGCCCCCCGCTGAAAGCCTGCTCGACAAGGCCCTGGACGAGCCCGTTCCGCTGCAGAACGTGCCCGGAGGGCTCCGTCTGCGGTCGGTCACCACCACCGAGGACGGGATCGACGCCCGCTTCACGGGCAGCTCGCTCACGTTCCGCCCGGACTCGTCGTCCGGGTGAGGTCAGTCCAGGCCGGGCAAGGGGCGCCGGGCGACCTCGTGGGCCTCGTCCGCCGACAGGCCCAGCATGCGCATGACCATCTCGGCGAGATGCACCGCGGCCTCGTCGCCGTCCACCTCGGGGTGGGTGAACCGCAGCTCCACCAGGGACAGCAGGGTTCCGCCCAGTGCTGACAGGGCGACCACCGGGTCGGGAGTGGTGAAGCGGCCGGAGGCGATGCCGACCTGCAGATCACGCAAGGCGCGTCGGGCCAGCCCGTTGTCCGAGTGGATGTACCCGAGGCCGCGGTGGCGCAGGACCTGCATCAGCTCCGGGTGCGAGTCGGCCATCCGGGCGCTGAGCCGGAAGCCCGCTGCGACCAGCTCCGCCGGGTCGTCGATCCCCGCCAGACGCTCGTCGAAGGCCTGGCCGAACTCCTCCAGGGCGTCCACCACCGCCGTCTCGAACAACTCCGCCTTGGAGTCGAAGTGGTTGTAGAAGGAGCCGAAGCCCACGTCCGCGCGCTCGGCGATCGCCTGGATGCTCGCGCTGGTGTCACCGCTCTCGGCGAGTATCTGCCGGGCCGCTCGCACAAGAGCCCTGCGGGTCTCCGCGCGACGCCGCTCGAACCGGTTGCCGGGAAGGGCTGACGTAGACATGCGCAGAGTCTAACCGCCGGGACGACGGGGATCACAGTCCTGATGAACTCATCATTTCCTGCCAAGTTGCACCGCTCGGTCTCGTCGTGACCGCTGCGCGGTCAGGACGAGACCACAGAACTGTCGAGCACGAGCTCAATCAGCGGACATGACAGCGGGCCGCATGCCCAGCCACTGCTCGGCATCCCAGGCATGGAACCGCTCCACCTCGGTGAACCCCAGTTTCGCCGCGAGGCCCATCGAGCCGACGTTGGCAGTCTGGGTGTGGAGCACCAGCGGTTCGCCGGGAAGGACGCCGTCGAACCAGTCGAGTGCCGCAGCGCACGCCTCGGCGGCGTATCCGAATCCCCACACACACGGCAGGAACAGGTAGCCGAGATCGACCTTCCCCGCAGCAACCGGGCGGCTGTGCTCCGGTGCTCTCCTGAGCAGGACCTGGCCGACCATCACCCCATCAAGATCAACAACGAAAATCCCCGGCCGCCGCCCGGGCACCTCGGGCATCTCGCGCTCCAGCTCGTCACGCGGGCGCGGGCCGCCGAGGTAGGTGTGCACCTCCGGCGAGGCGTGCAGCTCGATGAACGCCGCACGGTCCCGGGCCTCGGACTCACGGAGCACGAGCCTCTCGGTCCTGATCGGCGCAGGGGGCCAGGCGACGGGTCCCAGCTCAGTCATGTCGGCCAGCCAATCAGCACGCTCGGCAGCGATCAAGACTCGCAGACCGATCAAGCCACCGGCCCGGGTGTCGGCGTACGCCTGAACATGCTCAACCACGTGCCGGTGAACGTGCTCAGTCGATGACGCGCTGACCCACGGGTTCTCGTCGGTGCGCAACGGGCCGTCGACGGCGTCAGGCAGCCGGGCACTTCTCATGCCACCTTGATGACAACCTTGCCCGAGGTGTGACCGTTCTCGACGGTGGCGAGGGCGGCCGGGGCGTCGGAAAGCGGATGGACGGCCGTGATGACGGGCGCGAGGACTCCGTCGAGGGCCAGCCGGGCCGACCGCTCCAGGTTCTCGCGGTCGACACGACGCTCGACGAAACGCCCACCGAGATCGAGCACAGACATATCACCCACAGCGATGACGTTGCGGGGATCCCGGGCCAGCGGAGCGACCGTCCGCAGCGAGGCGCCTCCGACCAGGTCGACGATCCCGTCGACGCCGTCCGGAACCAGCTCGCGTGCCGCGGCGGTGACGTCCTCGGCGGTGTAGTCGATGAACCGCACCCCGATGGCCTCGGCGTGCTCGCGTTTGGCGGCACTTCCGGTGCCGATCACACTCAGCTCGCGCCCGACAGCCAGCCTGGCGACGGCGAGGCCGACCCCGCCCCCGACCCCGTTGACCAGGACCGTGGCACCGGCCGGGAGACCGAGTTGGTCGAGCACGTCCACCGCGGTCGTCCCGGCCACTGGCAGCGTTGCCGCCACGGTCGCGGACAGGCCCTCCGGGATGCGTGCGGTGTTCGGCGCGGACAGCACCGTCGTCTCGGCGTAGGTGCCGCCACCGGTGAGCGCGAAGCCGAAGACCGCGTCACCCACCTCGAGCCCGTCGACGTCCTCGCCTCGGGCGAGAACGGTTCCGGCTGCTTCCATGCCCAGCGCGCGGGGAAACGGACGCCCGCCGCCGAGCCCGTCGACCAGACCTGAGCGCAGAAAATGGTCGAGGGGATTCACGCCGGCGACCTCGACCCGGATCAGCACCTCGCCGCGACCGGGGACGGGGTCCGGACGATCGAAGAACTCCTGCACCTCGGGCCCGCCATACCCGTCGAAACCCCACGCCTGCCCCATCTTCCGCCGCCTCTCGTACGACCGACCCGGTGATTCCGGGCGTTGTCGTCATCCTCACCTCTGACATTGACGTAAAGGGCAACCGACTGAGACGCAGATCACAGCATCAGGCCGTCCGCGCCACCGGCTCCGGGCCCGTGGACAGCTCCGCCCGGTGCCGACTGTTGGCCCTGACCAGCACGTCGAGTGCATCCCGGGTCTCGATCAGGTGCGCGATGTCGGCGTCGATCCGATCGCGCTCGCGCATCATCGCCGTGAACGTCTCTTCGGCGACGCCCAGGCCACCCGGGACGTCCACACACGGCAGCACGGTCGCGATCACCCGGCTGGACATACCCGCGTCGAACAGCTGTCGGATGAGCGACACGCGCTGGACGGTGGCATCGGAATAGTGACGCTGTCCCGCGTCGGAACGTGAACTGGTCGGCAGGCCCTGCTCTTCGTAGTACCGCAGGGAGCGCGGACTCACGCCCGTACGCTTGGACAACTCGCCTATCCGCATCCTTGAGAGCCTACGCCCCTTCTTCAGGTCGCCGGTCGTGTCCACCACGAGCATGGCCTGCCCATCCGTCGGATGCTCCAGCACGTAGCCGCGCAGGCCGTCGCGGACCAGGTCGGCGTCCCACTTTGCCCGCCCGAGCAGGTGCTGTTCTTACGACAGGTCCGAGAGCAGCCCAAGGAACAAGTCCCGCACCCGGCGCCGGGGTTCGACCCGCGCGAAGCGGCCCGCGATCCGCTGGATCAGGCCCTCGAATGACTCCGGCCGGCCGGCCCGGTCTACGCTGTGACCTTCGGCCACCGCATGATCTCCAGTCTTCACACACCGATGATCAACGGTGGCCGCGCCCGTTTTCACAGCCCCCTCACCGCAGATCGCGCCAGGAGGACATATGCGACACGGCGAAGTCTGGTGGGTCGAGTTTGATGAGCGACGGCCGGTCGTGCTGCTGCCGGGAGACGAGGCGTCCCGGTTCCGGGCGATGCAGGTCGTCGCTCCGGCGGGCGTCGACATCAGTGGTCTGGGCGTGGAAGTGGCCGTCGGCGCCGCGGAAGGACTGCCCTTCGAAGGCGTGCTGCGGTTCGCGCTCCCGCGTCCAGGCTTCACCCCGTGCACGTGGCTGACCACCGTCTCCCGGGACGACCTGATCGAGCGGGCAGGCGTGCTGTCCTCCGTGAAGCTCAGCGAGATCGAGGACGCCCTCCGCATTGCTGGACAGCCGCAGGAATGGACCGAGACGGCAGCCGCGAAGCTCAGCGAGATGAAGGATGCCCTCCGCCTCGGTGGACTGGAGTGAGCGGTCAAGGGACGGACGCCGCTGCCCGCAGAGCTGGACCGTTCCGGACCACCCAAGACGGCTGATGAGATGGGCCGTTGACGGCACCTGGAAACGCACGCGCGACCGTTTCCGAGCCCGACGATCACGCGCTCGGACGCTCCCGTGGGGCCATGCGTATCGCGTGTGCTCCTCCCGAGTGATCCGCGGGCATCTTCGCCGAAGGCCACCCCGGTGGCAGATCGACCAGTGCTCTCTGGAGCCCGCCGTTCTCCCTCCGCGGGTTGTTCTCGCCGGAGAACTTCCTCGTCTTCAGCCGACTTTACGGTGATCGCTCCATGACGGCGCACCCGCCGTCGACCGCGTGACGGTCAAGGCATCGGTGGACGGGCCGCTGGACGGGCACGGAAGGGATACCGCCGCCCCGGACTCCGCGTCCAGGGAACTCTCAGGCATCCCCTCCTCGGTCGGCTGGACGAGAACAGCAGGGTCTACTGCGCCACCGGATTCTCCGGAAAGGGCTTCAAAATGGCCACCGGCCATGGCCACATCGCCGCACACGAGGCGCTCGCCCAACAGACCGTCGAAGGCCTGGACTTCGTCGGTCCGGACCGGTTCAGGACCAGGTAGCCGCCTGGCTGCCGCCGCCTCGGCGGCCGTGACAACTCGGGCGGTACAGCGCTCCAGTAGGCGCTGAGCGCGAACGCGCCCCAGTCTCTTCGACGGGGGCGCGTTCGTCCTCTTCGTCGGGCTGAAGTGGACCGGCTCCCTCAGGAAGCCGATGACTGGCCCACGTGGTGAACGGCTCACCTACACGTCGGCGGAGCTCACCACACCGTGATCACCGCGGCTCGGGCGGTTCAGCGCTGCAGGGTGAGCAGGCCCGGCCGGTACGGCAGTTCCACGTAGGGGGTGCCCGGCGGTGTGTTGGGGGACAGGCCCTGGTAGAGGAACTGCAGGTTGCAGGGGTCGATGGTCATGGTCTGGTCGGGGTTGTTGCGGACCAGGTCGCCGTGGCTGATGTCATTGGTCCAGGTGGCTCCGCTGTTGGCCTTGCCGGCGAAGGGGTTGGACTCGGTGGCGGCCTGCGGGGTCCACGGACCGTTCAGGCTGGAGGCCGTGAACGAGCGGAAGAAGCGCTGCTCGGTCGCCCCCCGAGCCTCGACGATCATGAGGTACTGGTTCTGGCCCTGGACCTTGTAGACCTCGGGTGCCTCGAACAGGTTCTTCACCGTGTCGCTCATGACGGTCGTGTACGACGAGCCGAAGCTGGCCGGGAAGTTCCCGATCGGCATGGTCGACTTGTAGATCTTGCCGTTGTCACCGGCGAAGAACATGTGCATGTTCTGGCCGTCGGCGATCATGGTCGGGTCGATCGCACTGCCGTCGGGGAGGCTGCCGGTGAACAGCGGTTGCGCCGCGGACCAGCCGTTGGGGTTGGTGGGGTCGCTGGAGGTGCGGTAGACGAAGGGCCATTGGGTGCCCCACCCGTTCGAGGTCAGCACCCAGATGTTCTTGGGCGCGAAGTAGAACAGTTTGGGAGCCACCGCACCCTGGCTCATGCTGGTCTGTCCGGCCGACGCCATGTCCGACCAGTTCGTGAAGGGGCTGAACCCCATCGAGCGCCAGTTGCCGTCGGAGTACGTCGCGTAGACGAGGTGCTTGCCGTTGTACGTCGTGGTGGTGAAGTCCTTCAGCGCGAGCCACCCGTTGGCGGGCTGCGCCAGTGGGCCGGTCGAGCTCCACCGGTACGTCGAGGGAAGAGCGCACGAGTTGGACGCGCCGGCCAGGCCGGTCCACTTCTGGTTGTCGCTGCCGGTGCAGTTCCAGAGCTGCACCGCCGTGCCGTTGGCCGTGGCGTTGCCCGACACGTCCAGGCACAGCCCGGATTCCACGGCGACGATCGTGCCGTCGGGGTTCGCCCGCCACTGCTGGTTGGTGCCGCCGTTGCAGGACCAGATCACCGGGCGGGTGCCGGCCGTGGTGGCGTGACCCGGGACGTCCAGGCACTTGTTGCCGTACACGGTCAACTGGTTGCTGTCCGTCAGTGTCCACTGCTGGTTGGTCCCGCCGTGGCAGTCCCAGATCTGCACGTTCGTGCCGTCGGTCTGGCCGGCGCCCGACACATCGAGACATCGGTTCGAGGCAACGCCTCGCACGGCGCTGGTGGTGGCTGCCTGAGCCGGGCCGGCGACGAGCACCGCGCCCAAGAAGGCCAGGGCCGCGGCCGTGGCGGTGAGTACTACGGACAGAGGTTTGCGGCGGGAGGTACGTCTGCGCATGGGGACCTCGTCATCCTCGAGTAAGCGGTTCTGGTGGCCTTCGACGGAGGCTGTGCGACTGCCGATGCGATGCGACTCTGGCACATGTTCGACATGTCGAACTCGGGTCGGAATGTCGATCAAGGTGAGATAATGAGAGAACGGACGAACGGCGTCAATACTTCTCACACGATTCGCGGCCCGGGCCGCGCGTCGCCACGACTCCCCCGCGTGGGGGTGCGTGGCATCGGTCCGCCCAGACGCTGACCAGCGCCTGCCGCACCACGAAGTGCCCTGAAAGTTTCTCCGGTTCGCGGCAACCCTTTGCGGGGCCTGTGACAACAAGAGAGCGGATCCGGTCAGTTCCGGTGGCCCGGGATCCGGATTTCCTCCGATGAACAGCGTGCAAGGAGAACCTCTCCCTCATGGACAACCCCACGAACGGCGGGCGCCGCGGGCGTCATCGCCGTCGCTGGACCGCGACCGGTCTGCTGCTCGGCGCCCCCGCTCTCGTCGTGCCGTATCTCCTGTTCGCGCAGGAGGACTCGCAGGCCGCGACGATCGACTCAGGCGCCTACTACCGGCTGGTCTCGGTGCGCAGCGGCAAGGTCCTGGACGTCAACGGTTTCTCCACTGCCGACGGCACCCGTATCCAGCAGTGGACCGACCAGAACACCGCCAACCAGCAGTGGAAGCTGAAGCCCGTCGGGGACGGGTACTTCGAGCTGGTGAACCGCAACAGCGGCAAGGTGCTGGGCATAGCAGGCAATTCCACCGATCGGGCGGCCGCCGCCGAGCAGCAGACCGACAGCTCCGCGACCTCCCAGGAGTGGAAGGTCGACGAGGTGAGCGGTTCCGAGGCCGTCACCCTCACCTCCCGCAGGAGCGGTCAGGCCCTGGATGTCTCCGGGGGTTCCACGGCCCAGGGCGCGGCGGTCATCCAGTATCCGGGCCACGGCGGCACCAACCAGCAGTGGAAGCTGGTGAAGGTCGCCGAGGCCCAGGCGTCCAGGGCCGGCGGGGAGCAGACGACGGCCGCGGCCGGGCCGTATGTGTGGAAGAACGCCCAGGTGGTGGGTGGCGGTTACGTCACCGGTCTGGTGTTCAACCAGAAGGAGAGGGGTCTGCTGTACGCGCGTACCGACATGGGTGGCGCCTACCGCTGGGACACCGGGGCCGAGCAGTGGATCCCGCTGACCGACTGGCTCGGTGAGAAGGACTGGAACCTGCTGGGCATCGACTCGCTGGCCACCGACCCCGTCGACCCCAAGCGGCTCTACCTCGGGACGGGCACCTACACCAACGAGTGGGCGGGCAACGGCGCGATCCTGCGCTCCACCGACCAGGGCCGCACCTTCCAGCGCACCGATCTGCCGTTCAAGCTGGGCGCCAACGAACCCGGCCGTGGCACGGGCGAACGGCTCGTGGTCGACCCCGCGGACAACAGCACCCTGCTGCTGGGCACCCGCAAGAACGGCCTGTGGCGCAGCACCGACCACGGCGCGACCTGGAAGCAGGTCTCCTCGTTCCCGGTCAAGGACGGGGCGGGCAGCGGCGCGGGCATCTCGTTCGTGACGTACGGCAAGGCCGGCAGCAACACGGTCTACGTCGGTGTCAACGACAAGTCCACCTCCCTGTACCGCTCCACCGACGGCGGCAGCAGCTGGCAGGCCGTTTCCGGGCAGCCCACCGGCCAGATGCCGCACCACGGTGTGATCTCCGGTGACGGGTCGCTGTACCTGTCCTACAGCAACAGCATCGGCCCCATGGACGCGACGGCGGGCTCGGTGTGGAAGTACACGCCGTCCAGCGGCGCGTGGAAGAACATCTCCCCCTCCCAGGGCGGTTACGGGTTCTCCGGTCTGTCCGTCGACCCGCAGAAGCCCTCCACGGTGATGGTCACCACCCTCGACCGGTGGTGGCCCGAGGACGAGATCTACCGCACCACCGACGGCGGCACGACCTGGAAGGCCCTGGCCGACAAGTCGACCCGGAACGCCTCCGGCGCTCCGTACGTCGGCACCCACACCGGGCACTGGATGACCGCCCTGGCCATCGATCCCTTCGACTCCGGGCACGTGCTGTACGGCACCGGCAACGCCATCTGGCGCAGCAAGGACGCCAACGCCTCCGACAGCGGCGGCACCAGCCACTGGGTCTCCGGGGCCCGCGGGCTGGAGGAGACCTCGCTGATGGACGCGATCGCCCCGCCCGGCGGCGCCACCGTCATCACCTCCATGGGCGACCAGGGCGGCTTCCGCCACGACTCCCTGACCGAGGTGCCCGCCGGGCGGCTGAAGAGCCCGCTGATGAACAACAGCACCGACATCGACTTCGCCCAGTCCAAGCCCTCGGTGATGGTCCGCGTCGGCACGGGCGACACGGGCGACGGCGGCTACTCCACCGACGGCGGCAGCACCTGGAACGCCTTCAAGGCAGAACCGGTCGCCGACGCGAGCAGCGGCCGCATCGCGCTCGCCGCGGACGGCTCCACCATCGTGTGGACCCAAGCAGGCCAGGCCCCCTACCGCTCGACCGACAACGGAGCGAGCTGGTCCAAGGTCAGCGGCCTGGGCACCGACGCCGTGGTCGTCGCCGACCGCTCCACAGCCAAGACCTTCTACTCCCTGTCCGGCGGCAAGCTCTTCGCCAGCACCGACGGCGGCGCGACCTTCACCGCCCGCGCCACCAGCCTGCCCTCCGGCCGGCTCACCGCCGTCCCCGGCATCGCCGGAGACCTGTGGATCGCCGGCAGTGACAAGGGACTGCTGCACTCCACCGACGGCGGCCGCACCTTCACCACGCTCACCACGGTGAAGTCCGCCTCCGCCCTCGGCTTCGGCAAGGCCAAGACGGGCACCGACTACCAAGCCCTCTACCTGCTCGGCACCGTCGACAACGTCACCGGAGTCTTCCGCTCCACCGACAAGGGCGCCACCTGGCTCCGCATCAACGACGACGCCCACCAGTGGGGCGCCATCGGCAGCCTCGGCGTCATCACCGGCGACCCCGACACCTACGGACGCGTCTACATCGGCACCAACGGACGCGGCCTCCAGTACGGCGACCCGTCCTGATCGCAGTCCCCAACTCACGCGGCGGGGCCGCAGGCACAACTGCCTGCGGCCCCGCCGTGGTTGAAAGAACTCGCTTCGTCCTGCACGAGCTCCTTCTGGTCGCTCTCCGACTTCTGTGGAACATGGAATGTCTAGGGCGGATGAAAAGGTACTTGAGGGAAGCAAGGCTCCCATTCCGCTCTGCGCATGAGCACTTTCATCCGTTCACCTGTTGACACAGGGCAGCTATGTGACTGACCTTCATGCGTGACATCCGGCGCTTTGGAGTCCGGCCGGAGAGCCGCCCCCCGACCGGGAGTACACCCATGTCGTCAGGAAGACTGTCCCGCCGCACTTTCCTGGGGGCCGCCACCGGCGCTGCCGCCGCCACGGTGCTGCCCGTCGCGCCCGCCTTCTCGAGCCTGGTGTCCCAGGCGGCGGCCGCCGACCCGCAGACCAACCTGGAGAAGCTGGTCGACATGCGGTTCGGCATGTTCAACCACTTCAATCTGGGCACGTTCACCAACCAGGAGTGGGCCGAGCCGAACCAGAACCCCGCTCTGTTCGCCCCCACAGCCGTGGACTGTGCCCAGTGGGCGGACGCCGCCGCGGCGGCGAAGATGAGCTACGGCATCCTGACGACCAAGCACCACGACGGCTTCGCCCTGTGGCCGAGCGCCTACGGCACCCAGAACGTCGCCAACAGCTCCTACAAGCAGGACGTGGTGAAGGCGTACTGCGACGCCTTCCGGGCCAAGGGACTGAGGGTCGGACTCTACTACTCGGTATGGGACCGCACCTTCGGCGTCGAGGCGTGGGAGAGCCGGCACAAGGTGTCCGGCCTCGAGATCACGGATGCCATCCAGCCCGGCGACATGACCTTCATGCTCGGCCAGATCACCGAGTTGCTCACCAACTACGGCACCATCGACATGTTCATCACCGACGGCTACGCGTGGCAGATGGGCCAGCAGGCCGTTTCCTACCAGCGGATCCGCGAGCACGTGAAGTCGCTCCAGCCGGACATCGTCATGATCGACCACGGTGCCCTGTCGGTGCCGTTCCTCGGTGACGCGATCTATTTCGAGGAGCCGTTGGGCGTCAGCGCGCCCGCCGGAAACACGTACGCCGCCACGCAGGGGCAGACGATCAGCAACGGCTGGTTCTGGCATCCGGCCACACCGACCGAGAGCCTGATGAGCAAGGACGCGATCCTGTCCCACCTGGCGGACCTGGAACCGAAGTACACCTCCTTCATCCTCAACTGCCCGCCCAACCGCAGCGGCAGGCTCGACACCAACATCGTCAACCGGCTCGCCGAAGTCGGCGCGGCCTGGAGCCCCGACACCTCCCGCCCGCCACTGCCGACGCAGATGCTGCGCGCCGAGCACCCCGTCACACCGGTCAGCGCCTACGCGACCGCATTCCGCACCGGCGAGGGACCGCTCCACGCCATCGACGGACTGAGCGACAGGAACTACGAGAGCTGCTGGTCGACCTGGGGCCTGTCCCCGGCCCTGCCCCACTCGATCACGATCGACCTGGGCGGGGTGTGGAGCAACGTCTCCACCCTGGAGTACCTGCCCAAGCAGTGGGGGCGCACCAACACCACCGACGGCGACATCACCTCGTACACCATCTCCACCAGCACCGACGGCACGAACTTCACCCAGGTCGCCACCGGCACCTGGGCCGACGGACGCGCCCCCAAGGTGGTCGAGTGGCCCGCCCGGAACGTGGGCTTCGTACGGATCCAGGCCAACGCGGCCACCGGCGGCTACGCCAACATCGGTGGCCTCCACATCGGCGGCCGGACCGCCAAGCCGGCCCTGGTGTCGAGGGTCCTCCCGGGGGACGGCACGGTCTACCGCATCGTCAACCGCAAGAGCGACAAGGTCGTCGACGTGTTCGACTTCGGCACCGCCAACGGCACCAACATCCAGCAGTGGCCGTGGCTGAACAACACCGCCCAGAAGTGGACCTTCGCCTCCACCGGCGACGGCTACTACGAGATCAAGAACGTGAACAGCGGCAAGCTGATGGAGGTGGCCGGACTCTCACGGGTGGACGGCGGCAACGTCTCCATCTACGCGGACAGCAACGTTCCCCAGCAGCACTGGGCGGTCACGCCCACCGGCGACGGCTACCACTACTTCACCAACCGGTTCAGCGGGCTGTCGCTCAACGTCGACTCGGGCTCGACCGCCGACGGGGCCAATGTCAACCAGCTCACCTACACCCGCGCACCCGAGCAGCAGTGGCGGATCATCGCCCTCTGACACCGCAACGGGCGGTGCCTTCGTCGGTCTTTGCGCTATGACCAGGGCAGGACCAGGGCGCCCCAGGCGACGACGGGGCCGAGGGCGACGATTCCGCCGGTGTAGCCGATGACCTGGCGATAGAAGCGGCGCGCGTCCACACCACGGGCGTTGCTGAGGACGAGTGCTCCGTTGGTCGAGAAGGGAGAGGTGTCGACGATCGTCGTGGAGACGGCGAGCGCGGCGATCAGTCCGACGGCGCTGAGATGACTGGAGAGCAGCAGCGGTACGGCGATGGGGATGATCGCGGTGAGGATCGCGGTGGAGGAGGCGAAGGCGGAAGTGATGGCCACCGTGAAGCACAGCAGCAGGGCGACGGCGAGCGGGGCGCCCAGGCCGGCGGCGTGTTCGGAGATCTCCTCGATGATGCCGGCCTTCTCCAGCATCGCGATGTACGTCATCATGCCCGCGACCAGGAGCAGGGTGGACCAGCTGACGCCGTCCACCGCCTTTTCCTGTCGCTTCATGTCCACCAGGGCCAGCAGGGCGCCGGCAGCCAGCGCGAGGAAGCCGATCTCCAGGTGGAAGCCGAGCGCGCCGACGACGAGGGCCACCAGAGAGGCGAGGGTGAGCCACTGCCGCCAGTCGGGCCTGCCGGAGACGGCGAGGTCCTCGTCGTCGGCTGCCTCCGCGGCGCCCTCGGCCAGCGGCGCGGGACGCTTGGCGAGCAGGACGTAGGTGAGGAGCGAGAGCAGCAAGTTGATCACGAAGCTGGCGCTGAACAGCGCCGCGGCGGAGACCTGCAGATCGGTCTTGTCGACCAGGCCGAGCACCAGCGCACCGGAGACGGCCAGCGGGGAGAACGCACCCGCGTGCCCGCCGCTGATCACCATCATGCCGACGACCAGCGGGTTGAGCTTGTAGCGGTAGGCGAAGTTCATGCCGATCGGCGCGAGGATCGCCACCGCGGCCGGGGTGAACGTACCGAACGCCGTCAGCAGGGCGGCCACCAGGAACAGCACCCAGGGGATCAGCGCGACCTTGCCACGTACCAGCCGCACCCCGGCCCCGACGAGCCAGTCGATGGTGCCGTTGCGGCGGGCGACGGAGAACAGGTAGGTGACGCCGACGATGGTGACGAAGAGCTTCGCCGGGAACCCCTCGAAGATCTCGTCCTCGGTGAGGCCGAGCGAGGCGGTTCCGACCACGAAGGTGGCGACGAAGGCGAGGATGCCCAGGTTGATCGGCAGTACGGTGCCGACCACGAACATCACCAACAGGGCGCCTATGGAGATCACTTCAGCAGACATCTTTGTCCTTGGTGCGGTGGGGACGGGGTGGCGCGCCCCGAGGGCGCGAGGGTATCCCGGTGTGGACGACTGGGGGGCCGGCCTGACCGAGGTGACGTTCGTCGCGGCTCAGGCGGCTTGCGGGCTGCCTGCTTGCGGTACGTAGATTCGGGCGTCGGCGAGCAGACGGGCCGCGCGCTGCACGGTGACCCGGTGCGGCACGCCGTCCCTCACATCGGTGCAGCGGACCGCGACGACGCCGGCGGGCGTGCCGAGGCGCAACCACTCGTCGGTCGGGCCGCCCGTGGTCCGGGAGACCACGGACCCCTCCAGCAGCCCGGCCGCCGCGACGGCGACGGCGGAGGTCAGGCCGATCGCGGGGTGCGGGGCGTTCATGCTGAGCATGCGCACCGACACGTCGTAGTCCTCGGCGGCGACCGGTTCACCGAGGGTGGTGGTGTACGGCACCGGCGGGCCGACCAGGCCCGCCTTGGGCACCGCGTCCCCCGGTTCCTCACCGAGCTGGAGCAGCCCCATCAGCGATGCAGCGGTATGACGGACGGTGCGCAGCCAGGCGACGTCCGCGCTCATCCGCTCCATTGACTCGGCACCGGTACGCCCGGCACTGGCGGCGTCGACCAGGACGACCGGAGCTCCTGCGGTCACCATGCTCACGCGTACCGGTTCGCCGGCGCCGACCCGCAGGTCCTGTGCGGCCCGGCCGGTGGGGAGCAGCGAGCCGGTGGCACCACCGGCCGGGTCGCGGAAGGTGAGGCCGACCGAGACCCCGCCGGCACGGGTGCCGGGTACCGTCTGGCGTCCGAAGTGGTGCACCACGCCTCCGGGGGTGTCGACGATCCCTTCGAGGACCGCGCCGGTATTGGTGTTGTGCATCACCACGCGCGTCCGGTCGCCGGTGACCGGAACCATTCCCTTGGACACCGCGTACAGGGCGACACCGGTGGCGCAGTTGCCGCAGTTGCTCGTCCACTCCACCGAGCCTGTCCCGATGCCGACTTGAGCGAACAGGTAGTCGATGTCGACGCCGGGCTGTGGTGAAACGCTGACCACGGCCGCTTTCGAGGTGGTGGGGGTTGCCCCGCCCACCCCGTCCAGTTCCACGGGATCGTTGGCGCCGTACGCGGCGACCAGCAGCCTTTCGAGGTCGCCACGGTCGGCAGGGACTTCGACCTGGTTGAACAGCCAGCACTTGCTTGTGCCGCCACGCACCAGGGTCGCGGGAATGTGCACGTCTGAGGCTCTTCCTGGATCAACGGAGATAGGGAGAAGCGCCGAGGCAGCGGTTACGGGCGCATGGCGGGCCGGTGACCGCTCGGCGATTGCGGAGACCTTCGCAGAGGCATGACTTCGGAACAATCGCAGTTCGCTTCACCTGGGTTTAGCTGAGCTAAAGTCGTCTGCATGCTCAACGTGCGCCGTCTGTTGCTGCTCACCGAGGCCACCGAACGCGGTTCGCTCACTGCCGCGGCTCAAGCCCTCGGCATGACCACCTCCGCCGCATCCCAACAGATGTCCCTGCTGGAGCAGGAAGCAGGGCAGCCCCTCATCGAGCGGCTGCCACGCGGTATCCGCCCCACCCCGGCGGGTGCCGCGCTGGCCGAACGCGGTCAGGCCATCCGCCGTGAACTGCGCGCAGCGCAAGCCGACTTGGACTCGTTCAGGGCCCTCGACCAGGGCACGTTGCGACTCGGCTCCTTCCCCACGGCGAGTGCGTCCCTGCTGCCGCTCGCGCTCACCCGCTTCCGCCGCCGCCACACAGGAATCCGCATCGAGGTGCGCGCCGGAGTCCTTGCGGGGCTCAGGGAGATGCTGCACACCGGCGAGGTGGAGCAGAGCCTGCTCTGGGACTACGAATGGAACCGCCTCGACGATCCGGCGCTCACCCTCACCCACCTCCTGGACGACCCCACGGTGCTGGTCGTCCCCGCCGACTCACCCCTGCGCACACATCCGTCCGTGCGCCTCGGCGACCTCGCCGACCAGGAGTGGATCATCCGCGCCGACAACCACCCCGTCGCCGACGTTCTGCGCCGAAGCTGCCGCCAGGCGGGGTTCGAGCCGCGCATCGCCTACTCGTCGCACGACTACCAGGAGGCACAGGCCATGGTCGCCGCCGGTCTCGGTATCGCGCTCGCACCCCGCCTGGCCCTCACCAGCCGACGCAGCGACGTACGCCTCCTGCCGCTCGCCTCCGACGTCCCGGCCCCCACCCGCCGCATCCTCCTCGCACGCGCCGCGGCACGCCCCGCCACCCCACCCGCCCAGGCGATGGCCCGCGTCCTGCGCGCGGTGGCGCAGCGATTCACCGCCCCGGACCTGCACCGCACCCAGCTCGGAGCGGTCCGGCGCAGCTGACATAAGGGCGGATCGTCAGGCCCTGAATAACGCTGTCCACTTCCACGACAGTTGAACCGACGACCTGACCTCTAGGAGTGGGCCCATGTCACACACACCCATCGACATCACCGTCCCCGACCTGTCGGGAAAGCTCGCTGTCGTAACCGGCGCCAGCGACGGCATGGGTCTGGGGATAGCCGCACGCCTCGCGCAGGCAGGTGCAGAAGTGATCATGCCCGTGCGCAACCTGCGCAAGGGGGAGACCGCGATCGCTGCGATCCGGGATTCCGTGCCCGTCGCGAAGGTCTCGCTGCGAAACCTAGACCTGTCGTCGCTCACGTCCGTTGCCGCACTCGGTGACACGTTGCGCGAAGAGGGACGACCGATTCATCTCCTGATCAACAACGCGGGCGTCATGACCCCACCGGACCGACAGACCACAGCCGACGGGTTCGAGCTGCAGTTCGGCACGAACCACCTGGGTCACTTCGCGCTCGTTGCGCACTTGATGCCGCTGCTGCGGGCCGGCCGAGCGCGGGTCACCTCGCAGGTGAGCATCGCCGCCAATCAGGGCTCCATCAACTGGGACGACCTGAACTGGGAAAGCAGCTACGTCGGTTCGCGCGCCTACAGCCAGTCAAAGATCGCATTCGGTCTGTTCGGTCTGGAACTCGACCGACGCAGCCACGCGGGCGGATGGGGCATCACCAGCAACCTCTCACAGCCGGGACTCGCTCCGACCAACCTGCTCGCGGCGCGTCCCGAACTGGGCCGCGACAAGGAGGTGGCAGGCCGAAGGATGATTCGCCTCCTGTCCGGAAAGGGCATCCTGATCGGGACGGTCGAAACAGCAAAGCTGCCCGCACTCATGGCCGCCACGGACCCCGACGCCAAGCCCGGAGGTTTCTACGGTCCGCGGTGGCCTGGACGCGTCGGGGGGCCTCCCGCCGAGCAGAAGCTCTACTCGCGACTGCGCAGCACGGACGAAGCCGCACGCGTCTGGGAAGTCTCCGAGCAGCTGACGAAGACGACTATCGGTGGCGTCTGAGAGGGACGACGTAGAAGCGTCGAACAGGGCCCCGACGAGAGCGCGGCTGCTCGCGTCCGGCGGGGCCGTAGTCGAGTCCGGCAGGTCGAGCAGCTCACCGGCGTGCGCATGGTCCTCGATGTCGAGGAACTGCTCGTCGAGGCCCAGCAGATGGCCCACGTACCACCAGTAACGGCACATGCGGGACTGCCTGGCTGATCGGCTCTCCGCACCGCCCGGCGTCCCAGCCGTGCGACATGGCCGAGGCCCGCACACGTGCGTGCAACAGCCGGACCTGAAGGGTCT
This sequence comes from Streptomyces sp. 11x1, assembly GCF_032598905.1. Taxonomy (NCBI): domain Bacteria; kingdom Bacillati; phylum Actinomycetota; class Actinomycetes; order Kitasatosporales; family Streptomycetaceae; genus Streptomyces; species Streptomyces sp. 11x1. The sequence continues at coordinate 1,054,568 of NZ_CP122458.1, forward strand.
GCACGTAGCCGGACGCACCGTGCCGGAGGCCGCCGGGAAGGATCGCGGAAGCGTTCCACAGCCCGCTCGCGGCGAGCCTGCGCGAAGCCGTCGAGGCCAATCGGCCCGTGCCCACGAGCAGTCGTGCGATGCCGGGGACCTGTAGGTGTGCGCCAGCGAACCACCGGAGAAGGCCAGGCTGCGCCAGTGCGCAGCTCCGACGACACCCAGTGAGGCATGGTCTCGGCGTGGACGAGCGTTCACCGATCACAGGTACTCGATCAGCTTGTCGAGGGTGATGGGCACGTTGCGCACCCGGATCCCGGTGGCGTTGTGGACGGCGTTCCCGATCGCGGCCGCCGAGCCCACCGTGCCGATCTCCCCGAGACCGCGGGCGCCGAGGCTCCTGGTCCCGACGTCCTCGCTGCCGTCGCCCAGCGGGCCGGTGAGGACAGGGTCGGGCCGGCCGAGCAGGTGCACGTCGATGTCGGGGACGTCGGCGTTCACGGGCACGAGATAGTCGGCCAGCGTGCTGGACGCCAGGCGCCCGGTGTCGAGTTCCAACGGGTTCTCCTCCAGCAGGGCGTGCCCCATGCCGAAGATGACGCCGCCGACGAGCTGGCTCCGGGCGGCCCGGGAGTTGATGACACGGCCGACGTCCGCGACGGTGGTGAACCGGGTGACGCGGGTCTCGCCGGTGAACCGGTTGACCCGCACCTCGCAGAAGTGAGCGCCGAAGCTGTGGTGCACGTACCCCGGGGCGGCGTCGCCGGATGACTCGGCGAGGGCAGTGATGCCTGGTGAGTCGACAGCGGCCAGCAGGCGGCCGAAGGTCATCGACCGGCCCTGGCCGTGCAGGATGCCGCGCTCGTAGCGCAGGTCGTCGGCGCTCGCGCCGTGCCACGGCGACCTGTCGTCGGTGACGGCGAGCAACTTGAGCTCGTTGATCGCGTCGCGCGCGGCGTTCACGATCAACGGCACGGTGGCGTGCGTGGCGCTGGACCCGGCGGCGGGCGCGCCCTGCGGCAGCAGGGTGTCGCCGATCTCAGCCGTCACTCGCGTCAACGGGATCCCCAGGGCGTCGGCGCCGGAGATCCCCACCATGGTCGCCCCGCCGGTGCCGAAGTCCGAGATCCCGGTCGAGACCACGGCGGTGTCGTCGTCGATCAACCGGACCCGCACGCTCGCCGCCCGGCGGTGCGCCGGGTAGATGGCGGTGGCCATGCCGGTGCCGTACAGCCACTGCCCGTCGACGCGTGAGCGGGGCGTGGCGCTGCGGGCCGACCAGCCGAATCGCCGCGCGCCGACGCGGTAGCACTCCTCGAGGTGTTTGCTCGACCACGGCAGGCCCGTGGAAGGGCTGGTGGTGGCGTAGTTGCGTAGCCTCAGCTCCACCGGGTCGACGCCGGTGGCGATGGCCAGCTCGTCCATCGCCGTCTCCAGGGCGAAGGCCCCGGGTGCCTCGTTGGGGCCGCGCATCGCCCGGCTCCCGGGGATGTCGAGGACGGCCAGCTGTGCGTCGACATGCAGGTTCGGCGTGCGGTAGAGCGCGTCGGTGGTGGCGTGCGCCGGAGTCATGGGGAAGGTGACGGTGGTCGGGCGCTCGGAGACGCTCTGGTGGCTGACGGCGTTGAGGACACCGTCGCGGGAGGCGCCCAGCCGGACGGTCTGCGTGAGCTGGGGCCGGTGGCCGGTGAGGGTGAACATCTGCTCGCGGGTGAGGACGAGCCGGACCGGGCGGCCGATCTCCCGGGCCGCGGCGGCGGCGAGCGGGGTGTCGCTCCACAGGATGACGCGGGCGCCGAAGGCGCCGCCCACGTACTTCGTGATCAGCCGGACGTTCTGGGGCGGGACACCGAGACGCTGGGCCATCCCGAGTGCGTACGCCGAGGGGACCTGCGCACCGGCGTGGAGGGTGACCCGGTCACCTTTCCAGACGGCGAGCATGGCGTGGGGCTCCATCGCCACGTGGTGTTGCATGTGCTGGTGGAACTCGGCCTCCACGACGACGTCGCTGGCGGCGAGCGCGGCGTCGATCGAGGCGACGCCGGGCGCCAGGACAGTGAGGCTGCTCGGTGACCCACTGATGGTGGGGCCGGCCGGAACGTGGGGCTCGTCCGCGATCGAGGTGCGCGGTGGCTGGGTGTCGTAGGTCGCGGTGACCCTCGCGGCGGCGTCGCGTGCCTGCTCGGGGGTCTCGGCGACGACCATCGCGATGGCCTGGCCGTGGAAGCGGACCTCCGTGTCGCGCAGCGGGACGTAGTTCTCGACGAAGCCGGCGAGCGGGCCGGTGATGGGATGCAGGCCCAGGCGGGGGTCCGGCGCGGCGTACACGCGCAGGACACCGGGTGAGGCCAGCGCGGCCGCGGTGTCGATCCCGGTGAGAGTGCCTCGCGCGACGGTGCTGGTGACGAGATGCGCGTGTGCGAGGTCGGCGGCGCGATAGTCACCGGAGTACTCGGCCGCGCCGGTGGCTTTCAGCCTGCCGTCGACGCGCTCGGTCTCGCGTCCGACTGGGGAACGAAGCATCGTGAATCCTTCAGCTGCTGGATGCGAGTGCGCCGGTCGACGGGGCACTGCGGTGGATGGGGACGCCGGTGCTCAGGGGTGCCCCCGAGCCGCCGTGCCGGTGGGCGACGATCTCCGCGGCGATCGACAGCGCGATCTCCTGCGGGGTACGTGCCCCGAGATCGAGGCCGATGGGCGAGTGCAGGCGATCGAGCTCGCCGCTGGTGAGACCGGCGTGGCGGAGCCGGGCCAGGCGTTCCTCGTGGGTGCGGCGGGACCCCATGGCCCCCACATACGCAACCGGCATGCGCAGCGCGGCGGTCAGGAGCGGCAGGTCGAACTTGGGGTCGTGGGTGAGCACGCACACGACGGTGCGCTGGTCGAGCAGCCCGGCCTCGGCCTGGGACCCGAGATGACGGTGCGGCCATTCGACGACGACCTCCGCGTCCGGGAATCGTTCCGGGGTGGCGAACGTGGCCCTGGCGTCGCAGACAGTCACCCGGTACCCGAGGAAGGAGCCGAGCCGGGCCAGCGCGGCGGCGTGGTCGATGGCGCCGAAGACCAGCATCCGGGGCGGTGGGGAACTGGACTCCACCAGCAGGGTCATGGGCTCCCGGCAGTAGCTGTCGGCCACCCCGAGCTCGAGCGTGCCCGTTTGCCCGGCGTGCAGGGCGCCGGTGGTCTGTGCCTCGGCGACCTGGTCGAGCAGTTCGTCCCCGAGCGTTCCCGCGATGGGCCGCCCGGGCCGCACGGCGATCGTTCGGCCGAGGTGGGTCTGCGGACCGCGCACGATCCTGGCCACGGCCACCGCCCGGCCGCTCGCGGCATCGGCCAGAACCGTTTCGAGCCATGGTTCGGCGCCCGGGTCGTGGTGGCGCAGGAGGAGCTCGATGGTGCCGCCGCAGGTCAGACCTACGTCCAGCGCGTCGGCGTCGCTGTATCCGAACCGCAGGGCCCTGGGTCGGTGGTCCCCGGCCAGCATCTCCCGACACGCGTCGTGGACAGCGGCGTCGACGCACCCGCCCGACACGTTGCCCAGCACGGTGCCGTCCGCGTTCACGACCAGGGACGAGCCGGGCTGCCGCGGAGCGCTGCCGGCCACGCTCGTGACGGTGGCGGCCACGAACGGCGTCTCACGGCGGACACGTTCGACAAGGTCAGCGGCGATTTCAAGCATGCTCGCCGCCAGATCGGGGACCGTCTGCCTCGACGGCGTCAGGCCGGGCAGGGGTACGCCGGCCGCTCACCGGTTCTCGTGCAGTTCGGTCAGCGCGCGTACCAGGGTGCGACGCAGCAGCGCGGGCTTGAACCGGTTGTGCTCCCGTGGTCGGGCGCCCTCGGCGGCACCGGCGACGGCCGCCTCGAATGTCGCGGAGGTGGCGGGCCTGCCCGCCAGGGCCCGTTCGACGGCCGTCAGTCTCCATGGCCTGGTCCCCACTCCGCCGACGGCGATCCGGGCGTTCACGATGGTGCGCCCGCGCAGTTGGAGGGCGACGGCGGCGGAGGTGAGCGCGAACTCGTACGACTGCCGGTCGCGGATCTTCACGTACAGCGAGTGCGCCGCCCAGGGCGAGCGGGGCACGGTGATCCCGGTGATGAGCTCGTTCGGCCGCAGCACGTTCTCGATGTCGGGGGTGGCACCGGGCAGGGTGTAGAACGTGTCCAGGGGTACGGAGCGCGCGCCGCGTGCCGAGGCCAGGTGCACGGTCGTGCTCAACGCCACCAGCGGGACAGCGAGGTCGCTGGGATGGGTGGCGATGCACGCGTGGCTGGTGCCCAGGACGGCGTGGTTGCGGTTGATCCCATTCAGTGCTGAGCAGCCGCTGCCCGGCTCGCGCTTGTTGCACGGGGTCGTGACGTCGCGGAAATAGCCGCACCGCGTGCGCTGCAGCAGGTTGCCGCCGATGCTCGCCATGTTGCGCAGTTGGGCCGAGGCACTCAGCTCCAGCGCCTGCGCGACCATCGGGTAGTGCCGTCGCACAGCGGGTGCGGCGGCCACGTCACTCATTCGTTCGAGCGCGCCGACGTGCAGACCCTTGTGGTCCAGAGTGAGGCCGTCCAGTGGCAGCCGGTTGATGTCCACGACACGGTCGGGCGACATCACCTCGAGTTTCATGAGGTCCACGAGGGTGGTGCCACCGGCCAGGAACGCGGTGTCCGGCCCGGCGCCCCGCACGGCCTCACGGACCGTCCGTGCCTGGGCGTAGATGTAGGGCCGCATCAGCGCATCACCTGCTGCGCTTCCCGGATGGCGTCGACGATGCGGGGATAGGCGCTGCACCGGCAGATGTTGCCCGACATGCGCTCACGTATCTCGTCGTCGGAGCGGGCGGGGCCTTCGTTGTCGACCATGGCGACCGCGGACATGATCTGCCCCGGGGTGCAGAAGCCGCACTGCAGACCGTCGTGGTCGACGAAGGCCTGCTGCATGGGGTGGAGCCGGTCGCCGTCGGCCAGCCCCTCGATCGTGGTGACCTGGTGGCCGCTCGCCGTGGCGGCCAGCGTGAGGCACGACAGCACGCGCCGGCCGTCGATGTGCACGGTGCAGGCACCGCACTGTCCCCGGTCGCAGCCCTTCTTGGTGCCCTTGAGGTCGAGCCGCTCGCGGAGTGTGTCCAGCAGGGTGGCCCGCGGGTCCACCCGCAGGGTGACCGGATCGCCGTTGACGGCTGCCCGTACCGTCACCGGCGTCACACCGTCGACGGTGGCTGCCGAGGCAGCTTCTGCCGTCTCGGCCTGTCCGGTCAGCAGCGGCGCCACGGTGGCGGCGACGAGGCTCCCACCTACAAAGTTGCGCCGGGACACACCCGAACGGGCGCCTCCCCCATCGTTCTCTTCGTTCATCAAGTGCCTCCTGGCTGGTCGCAAGTCGGGGCAGGGGCAGGCCGACGTCGCGCGACCATCCATGTGGCCGCCGGGTCAAGCGCTGCTCCAAGGCTGGCCGTCGGGAGCAGGATCATCCAGGCTCTGCCGATCCCAGGCTGAGATCGAGCTGAAGGGGCTGGAGCGGGCGCCGATCCGGGTCCGCGGCATGATGCGGGATCGGCCTCATGTGACACGACCTCATATGACACGGCCTCATGTGACGCACCGCGCGTCGGGACGGCAGAAACGGTCCGGTTCAGGTTCACTTAACTACGCGGCATTGCCTTCAGGGCCGAGTAGTTGACTGCAGCGTCTGTGCGCCGATCACAGTCAGAACCTGCAGCTTCTCGTAGCTCTCCGTGCCGGGGACGGCGGTGTAGACCATCAGGGAGTGGGCCTGGTCCGGGTCGATCAGGCGCTGGCAGTTCAGCTCCAGGGCACCGACCTCGGGGTGAACGAAGTGCTTGACCTCGCGCGGGCGGATCCCGATCTCGTGGTCGTCCCACACCCGCCGGAACTCTTCGTTGGAGTCCAGGAGCAGATCCGCCAGATACGCGGCTCGGGAGCCGGGACCCCGGAGGGCGACGATCCCGCGCAGGCCTGCGGCGTACATCCGGGTCATGAACGCGTGCTGCTCCGGAGCGTACAGATCGCGGGCGCTCGGGTCGGTGAACCACCGGTAGCCCATGCTGCGGGCAGGACCGGTGTACTGCGTCGTGTCGCCGGTGAGGGCGACGCCCATCGGTGTCTGCCGCAAGGTCTCGCCGAGTTCGGTGACGATCTCCGCGGGCGTGTCCTGCAGTCGGTCGAGAACGCGCAGCAGCCCGGGACTGATGTGCTCGCTGGAGCTGCCACGGGGCGGTGGGTTGTGCCCGGCCAGCCGGAACAGATGGTCACGCTCGTCCATGGACAGATGGAGCCCCTGAGCGATCGAGGCGAGCACCTGCGGTGACGGCTGCGGACCACGCTCGCGCTCCAGACGGGAGTAGTAGTCGGCCGACATGCTGCACAGCGTCGCGACCTCCTCGCGCCGTAGCCCGCTGGTTCTGCGGCGCCGTCCCCGAGGCATGCCAACGTCCTCCGGCTGCAGTGCCTCGCGACGGTTGCGGAGAAAGCCGGCCAGCCCTGTGCGATCGATCACGACGCTCCCCCTTCTGAGAGTTGCTCGATTCTCCGTGCTGCTTCACTTTCTATCGCCCGCGCATGCGCGTATCCACGGCCTGTCGATCCCCCCTTACGACGCGCGTCGCCGCGTCAGGGCGGCGGTCGACGGGCCTCCTACCTCGCGACGATCTCCAAGGGCGCCGTCACCAAGATCAAACCGGTCGCGGACATCGAGGAGAACGCCGTCCTTCGTGCCGCCTTCGCGGGCCGGGCCATGGAGGGCACCATCGGTGTCCGCACCCGACAGGGTGACTACGCCTCCGACGCGACCCTCCCCATCCGCATCGCATTCGCCAAGTCACCGGTAGACGGGGAACTGACCGGCAAGATCACCAACGCGACCAGGGCCGTCCGAAGCGCCAAGGGCTCCTGCTTCGCCCCGCTCAACCGCACCAAGGCCAATCCTCTTGTCGGAAAGTTCACCGCCAGGATCACCCTCGAGCGGTTCTCCTCCATGCACGCGGCGTTCGACGACGAACTCCTCCTCAGGTGGTCCAGCAGCGTGAGCAACATGGGCCACGCGTACTACCCGAGCATCGCGACCCTGCTCGGCGGGGATCCGCTCGGCCGGACCTGGGAGACAACGCTCCACGGGACACCGTCGGCCGGCCCGTCCGTCACCCTCCGCCTCGTCAGCGGCGGCGGCGGGACCTGCTGACAACATGACCGGACAACCGTCCCGCCCCTACGGCACCCCCACCGCACCCCGTGTGGCCGTCCGCGGCGAAGCCCACCTCGAAGTCGACCCCGACCTCGCCCGTATCGGCATCACCGTCACCGCCCGCGGCACCGATCGAGGCGGCACCCTCAGCGACCTCACCCACCGGAGCACCGCCGCCCTCGACCTCGTCAGAAACTACGGCGACGTTGTCGAACGCCTGGAGACCGGCACGCTCTCCGTCAGTCCCCAACTCACCGAACGCGGCCGCCTCGAACGCGTCCGCGCCTACCAGGGCCACGTCCGCATCACCGCCGAACTCACCGACTTCACCGCCCTCGGCGAACTCACCACCCGCCTCGCCGAGCTCGACCTCACCAGCGTCGACGGTCCCTGGTGGGCCCTGCGCCCCGACTCCCCCGTCCACCGCGCAGCACATCGCACCGCCGTCCACGACGCCGTCCGCCGCGCCCGCGCATACGCCGAAGCCCTGGACGCCACACTTGTCGCCCTCGTCGAACTCTCCGACAGCAGCCTCAACGCCCCGGTGTCAGCCGATCACGGCCCGTACGGCGCTGTCGGCACCGAGGGCCTCGACGGAGCCGAACCGCCAGACGCCATACACCTGCAGCCCGCACGACAGATCGTCACCGCCCAAGTCGAAGCCCATTTCGTCATGACCCCACCGCGACTGTGACCGAAGGCGCTCCGCTCTCCTGCGCACACAAGAGGGCCCGCACTGTACAAGGCCACGCGGGAAGCACTCACGCCCCCGGTCAGATGGTCGAAATGGGCAAGCACCGTACGTCCCGTACGACCGGCACGGCATCGCGGTGAACCACCCGGGTACGGCGGCGGCCGCGGACTTCATGGCGTCAGCCCTTCCTGCCTTTGTTGCCGTGTACAGGCCCTCGAGCCCTTTACCTGAGCAGTTGGTGCGGTTCGCCGTGCCCCCGTGCTCCACGTCGGCGGCCTTGCCGCTGTGCCGCACGAAGCCGATGGCCAGGGCGGGCCATTCGGCCACCGTGAGGGTCTGGTTGCCGGCCCAGGTGCCGGAGGCTACCTGGGTGCAGTTCGTGCCGTCGGTGCTGGTGGAGATGAGAAGGCGTCCGGGCATCTCGGTGCCGGGGTGGAGCGAGGGGGCGTCCCACCCCGGCCGGGTCTCATCGGATGTGCTTCGCCGGCTTGGTGGCGGCGTTGAGGAGGTATTCCAGGGGGCCTCGGCGGAAGAAGCGGGACCAGATCGCGGCGAACACGATCGCCCCGAGGACGAACATGATCAGCGGCACCCATGACTGCTGGGAGCCGGTCCCGGCGGGCACGGACAGCGCGGACTGGCCGAGGAAGTGGCCGACGTAGGCGGTCAGGGACATGGTGCCCACGGCGATGACCGGCTTCGCCAGGCGGCGCAGTCGAGGCAGGCGGTCCATCAGCACGGTCGCGCCCACGATCACGAGGATCGCGACGCCCACGCTGCCGATGATGTCGAACGTCGTCCCGCTGTGCGGCCCGGCCGCCAGGAGCGACGACGCCGGCATATCGGGGAACGACCCCCCGTCCGGGGGCATCGAACCGCCGGGGGGAGGCATCGAACCGGAGCTGCCGGACGACGACCCGTCTTCCGCCATGCTCCTCAACGCGCCCGATCCGGCGAGCAGCAGGGACATGCCGTACGCGGCCACGGTCAAGGAGGCGCCGAGCGCGGCAAGGCGCTTCTGGACGGCGCGGGAGGACAGGTCGAGGCGGCCCAGGGCCATGCCCGCGATCACGAACGACATCCAGGTGAGCGCCGGGTAGAAGCCGGTGAGCAGCAGGTCGAGCACTCCCACCTCGCTGAGGCGGCGGAGCGGGTCGTAGGCGTTGATGCTCTCCTGGACCGAGGACGTCAACAGCGAGTTCAGCAGGAACGCCAACTGCGGTGTGACGAGGGCGCACGCGGCCGCGATGATCGCGAGGGTCCTGGCACGCAGTCGCACCAGGGGCAGGGCCAGGAGGAAGTAGACCCCGTAGAAGCCGAGGATGATCACTCCCCCGTACTCCATCGCCAGCACGGTGCCCAGTGCCAGCAGGACCACGGCCCGGATCGCGATCCGGGCCTTCGCCTGGCGGCCCGCCAGGCCCGTCTTCGGCTCGCGGCGGCCGGCGATCAGCATCAGCGAGAACCCGGCGAGAGTGGCGAACAGGACCGACGAGTGGCCGTCCGCCAGGTAGCGGATCCAGCTCGCCACGCCGGTCGTGGCGGACAGCGGGGGGCCGATGTGCACGATGTACATGCCGAACACCGCCAGCGCGCGGGCCAGGTCCACCCCGACGAGGCGTCCCATCGAGGGACCGGCCGAGGCCGGCACGGCGGACTCGGAGGAGGTTCGGGGCGGCGGAGGTGAGTTCTCCGGGAGAGCTGACGTCTCCTGCGGCGGCTGTGTCTGTGTCATACGGCAAACCTCGCGGGGAGCTCAGGGGGCGGGCCATCCGGCAGGCTTCGGTATCGCCCCCGCCGACCGGCGGGTACCGCCCTGCCGACCGGCGGAACCCATCCCCGACCCGGTCCGATGCGACCGGGCGGTGGTCTTGTCCAGCCACTCGGCGGGGGTGGACAAGACGGTTGCCGGATGGGTGCGAGGCGGCCGGGCTTCCAGGGTGGAGGCATGACACACCGTGCGCGGCACAAGGAGCTCGGCACCTCCCTCGCCTCACCAGCCGACGAACCGGGGCATGACGTGGTCCCTCGCAGGGGCGATTTCCTGGAGTTCCTCGGCCTGGTGCTGGCTGCGGGCGCCCTCGTCCTGGTCGTCGTACGCCCTGAGGCAGCGGAAGCGTTGGTGCGCGCCCTTTCCTCGAGCACAGCCGGACTCGTCCGCTGAGCCGGCACACCATCACGCCCGGTCCGCCCGGCACCGTCCATGCGGGTGCCGGGCGGACCGCAGAAGGAAGGAATGCTTGAACACCGCATCCGCTCCGACGACGGAGGAGTCCCCCGAGACGTCCCTGTCCGCCCGGGAGACGGTCAGGGCGCTGTACGCGTATGTCCGGCCCCATCGGTGGGCCGTCGCCCTCGGCCTGCTGTGTGCCCTGGTGGGGGCCGCGGGGGCGCTGTTGCAGCCGCTGGCCACGAAGGCGTTGGTGGACCGGATGGCCTCTGGTGGGACGATCACCGGGATCCTGATCGGGCTCACCGTGCTCGCGGTGGTGGGCACGGCGGTCGAGGCGTTCGGCGCATACGTGCTGGGGCGGACGGCGGAGTCGGTGGTCCTGGCCGCTCGACGCACCGTGGTGGGGCGGCTGTTGCGGCTGCGGATCGCGGAGTTCGAGCGGATCCCGCCGGGTGATCTGATGTCCCGCGTCACCTCGGACACGACGCTGCTGCGGGCGGTCAGCACGTAGGCGGTCGTCTCCGCGGCCACGGGCGCGGTCGCGTTCGTCGCGGCGATCGTGATGATGGCGTTCCTGGACGCGGTGCTGCTGGGTGTGACGCTCGGTGTGGCCGTGCTGGTCGGCGGGGCCGTCGCGCTGGTGATGCCGAGGATCGCCCGGGCCACCGAACGGTCGCAGCAGGCGGTCGGGGAGATCTCCGTCGCGCTGGAGCGGGCCTTCGGGGCGTTCCGTACGGTGAAGGCGTCCGGCGCCGAGGGCCGGGAGACCGCGCGGGTGGAGGCGGCGGCGCGGCGGGCCTGGCGGCACGGTGTGAAGAGCGCGAAGTGGGAGGCCGCGGCGGGCTCGGCCGACGAACTCGCCGTACAGCTGGCCTTCCTCGCGGTGCTCGCCGTCGGCGGGGCGCGCGTGGCGTCCGGGCAGATCCCGGTCTCCGCCCTCATCGCCTTCCTGCTGTACCTCTTCCATCTGATGGAGCCGGTGTCCCGGCTGGTCGACGCCGCGTCCTCCTACCAGGAGGGGTCGGCCGCCCTCTCCCGGATCGCGGCAGTGGAACGTCTGGCGACGGAGCCGGTCATCGGGCGGCAGGACACCCCGCCCCGCCAGGAGGCGGCGGTGCCGGGCCCGGCGTCGGTCCGCTTCGAGGAGGTGTCCTGCCACCACCGAGCCGGTCTGCCGTACGTCCACCACCAGGTCAGCTTCGAGGTGCCGGGCGCCGGGACGACCGCCTTCGTAGGGCCCTCCGGTGCGGGCAGGTCGACGGTGTTCGTGCTCATCGAGCGGTTCCACGAGGTCGCCGGCGGCCGGGTCCTCGTCGACGGAGAGGACGTACGGCACTGGTCGCTGCGCCGGCTGCGGGCCACGATCGGTTATGTCGAGCAGGACGCCCCGGTGCCGGCCGGCACGCTCCGCGAGAACCTGGTCTTCGCGCGCCCGGCGCGAGTGACGACGACATCCGTGACGTCCTGGCCCGGACGAGGCTCGACGCCCTGGTCGAGCGCCTGCCTCACGGCCTCGACACCCCGGTCGGACACCGCGGTTCGAAGCTGTCGGGCGGTGAGCGGCAGCGCATCGCCATCGCCCGCGCCCTGCTGCGCAGGCCCCGCCTGCTGCTCCTGGACGAGGCAACCTCACAGCTCGACGCCGTCAACGAGCCGGCGCTGCGGGACGTCCTCACGGAGGTGGCACGGGAGACCACCGTGCTGGTGGTGGCCCACCGCCTGTCGACGGTGACCGGCGCCGACCGGATCGTCGTCATGGACGCCGGCCGGTTCCGCGCCGTCGGCACCCATGACGAGCTGGTGGCCGAGGACCCGCTGTGCGCACAACTGGCGGCCACCCAGCTCCTGACCCCCGCCCGGTGACCCCACCACATGCGAGGTAGTCCGGTCGGCCACTGCCCCACGCCAGACCGGACAACCACCCACACCCACGCAGACCAAGACCGCGAAAGGCCCCCCATGCACACCGAGTCCGCCATCGGTCACAGACGTGCGGTGTGGAGCCGGCTGGCGCAGCCGACCGCGCTGTTCGGCGGCGTGTACGGGCCGTCCTGTTCACCGCCCTCGTCTCGGCCCTGGCCCATGGTTACGCACTGCTGCTGGGGGCGGGCCTTGGCTGGTAGCGCTCGGCACGCATCGAGTACGTCCCCTTCGGCATCAACGCCGTCCTGCTGCTGGGCTGGGGCGTGCCGGCTTCCCGGGCCGCGGGCAGCACATGGGACGAGCTCTCAGGATCGGCTGTGCCGACGCGATCCTGGGAGTGGCCGTCGCCTTGGTCAGCACGCTGCTGAAGTGACGCGGCAACTTGTCGCAATGGCCTGACGCCTGCGCCCCCGCATCCGGCGGATACCTGCCCTGAGCAACAACTCACTCCGCGCTGAGCGGGATCCGCAGCCGCACCCGGTAGCCGCCTTCCGTGGTCGGGCCCGCGTCCAGGGTGCCGTGCAGGATGTCGGCGCGCTCGCGCAGTCCGACGAGGCCTTGCTGGGAGCCGGGGAGGGACAGGGAAGGACGCGTGGACGGGGTGTTGGTGACGGTCACTCCGATACCGTCGCCGTCCTGCCACAATTCGACGCTGGCCGTGGCGCCAGGTGCGTGTTTGCGGACGTTGGTCAGCGCTTCCTGAACCGTGCGGTAGAGGGCGCGTTGGGTGGGTGTGCTCACCGTGGGCGGCAGTTCCCCCGTCAGCTGTACGTGAGTGCCGCTCGATTCCACGAGTTTACGCAGGTCGGCAAGGGTGGGCTGAGGCGTCAGCTCGGTGGCGTCGCCGCCGGAGGCCCGCAGCAGGGTGACCATGGTGCGCAGTTCGTCGAGCGTGGTGACGCTCAGCGAACGGATCGTGTGAGCGGCCTCCTTGGCGTCCACGTCCCGGGTGGCGACCTGCAACGCCCCGGCCCGTACGGCGATCAGACTGACCTGATGGGAGACCACGTCGTGCATCTCCCGGGCCAGCTGAGCGCGTTCGCGAGCGAGGACGGCCTGGGCGTGCAGGGTCCGCTCGTGTTCCCTTGCCTCCTCGATCTCGGCCAACCGCCGCGCCAGGTCCCGCTGTGCCTGGAGAAGCTGGCCGAAGAGGACCGGTGCCGCGGCCGTGGCCAGGCCGTACACGAAGAAGACCGCTGTCATGGTCCGGTCGACCTCGGCCAGGGGCCACGGAGTGCTGCTCGCGACGGCGGCCAGGGCGACGCACACGGCGAGGAGACGGCGGTTGCGGGAGCGTTCGGCCAGGGTGAACAGCGCCGCGAGCACGGCGACGGCGACATCCTGCATCAGCGCGACGGGCAGGGTGAGCAGGAACACGACGAGCGGGAACCGGCGCCGGAAGGCCAGCGCGGTGCACCCGACAGCCGCCAGCGCGACCTCGAGGCGCGTGGGCTCCCAGTTGTTCAGCCGCACGTCCACGGCCGCCGCGGCCACCAGGGCGAGGTCGATGACCGGCGCGGGAACCCGCTGCCACAGGGCGCGTGCACGGCTCATCCGCCGAGCTCCGACCGCAGGCGCTCGTCGAGGAGCCCGGCCCGCTGCGCCAGCAGGGCGGCCTGCACGCGGCTCGCCACGCGAAGCTTCGTCAGGATGGCGCTGACGTGGTCCTTCACCGTGCCCGCCCCCAGGTGAATACGCGCCCCGATGTCGGCGTTCGACAGCCCCTCCGCCACCAGGACGAGGACGTCGCGCTCCCGCGCGGTGAGCAGCCGGACCCGGGCGGCCTCCTCGTCGACGGCCGTCCCGGTGCCGGGGTGGCTGTGCAGCAGCGTCCGCGACGCCTTGGGGGACAGCACCACACCGCCCGCGGCCAGGGTGCGCACCAGGTGGGCGAGCTGCTCGGGCTCGGTGTCCTTGAGCAGGAATCCGGCCGCGCCGGAGTGCAGGGCGGTGAGGATGTACTCGTCGGCGTCGAACGTGGTCAGCATCGCCACCACCGGCGGGTCCGGCATCGTGCGCAGCTCTCGGAGCACGGTGAGCCCGTCGACGTCCGGCATCCGGATGTCCAGCAGCACCACGTCGGGACGCTCCCGGCTGACCGTGGCGACCGCCTCGCCGCCACTCGCGGTCGCGACGACCTCGATGTCCTCGGACGCGCCCAGAATCAGCTGGAAGCCCGAGCGGACCAGAGCCTCGTCGTCGACCACCACTACCCGGATCACGCGATCCCCCTACCCTTCGTTCATACCGTCCGGCCCATGCCGACTCGACCCTAAAGCCCCGATCGGTCCCGGCGGCCCGCTGAGCTGCAGCTCCAGCCACACGGCGGGGTAGCACCCACCACTCGGCAGGGCCACGGCAGCCTTCTGCCGGTCGGGCCGTGATCGGCCCGGCCTCCAGTCTGAGGGCCATGCCCCATCACCCGGACTCCGCGCTGCTCCCGGCCGACACCCCGTCTTCGGGTAGGCCCACGCACACGGTGGAGGGACCGCTTGCGCCGCCCAGCCCGCCGCCCCAACACCATGCACTCCGCGCAGGTCGCGGGCGGCCCCGGCTGCGCCTTCCCGGCGGCGATCGGCGGCGCGGTCGCCGACCCCACCCAGCCGGTCCTCGCGGTCTCCGGCGACGGCGGCGCACTGTGCTCCATCGCCGAATTGGCCACCGCCAGGCAGCACGACCTGAAGCCGTAACCGCCGTCCGTGACCTTGCTCATCGTCGACGGCGGCGGTTACGGCATCCTGCGCGAGTACATGACGGACGCCTTCGGCCGGTCCATGGCGACCGAGCTGTCCCGCCCGGACTTCGTGGCGCTCGCGGAGTCCTTCGGCGTCCCCGGCGTACGCATGGACCAAGGCGGTGAGGCGGCCCGCGCACCTCGGCCGAAGCCGGCTCGCCCCGGCCGGACATGACGGTGGGGCGGCACCGGGCCGCCCCACCGAACCCCCGTTGCCCGATCGGCTCGCTCAGCGCAGGAGCGCGCCGAAGCGGGCGCCCGTGGCGGGCGCCGAGAGGTCGCCGGCGCCGAACGCGAGGGACGACGTGGCCGTGAGACCGGTCGCCGTGCCGCGCAGCACCCAGACCGCGCCGTTCCAGCTGTTCTCGGCCAGGGAACCGGCCGCGAGGTCGGCGTGGCCGTCACCGTCGACGTCCAGCAGCGCGCTGCTCGCGCCGAACTGGTCGTCGTTCTCGGCGACTCCGGGTACCCCGGCGCGGTGCCGCGGCCGTGGCCAGGCCGATTTCGCCCTCCAGGGCGGACTCCAGAACCGTCTTGGTCAGCTGCTGCAGCAGCCCGCCCACGCCGGTCAGCTGCAGACCCTTGCTCCGGGCCTGCGCGACGAGCTGCTCGATGAGCTTCTGCTCGACCGCCGCACTCTCCAGCGACGGTTCCGCCTGGTCATCGGCGGTCGCGGACTCGGTCACGGTGTCAGTCACTTGATGTCTCTTCCATGATCATCAATTACACCGGTGAGCGTACAGACCCCGTCTCGAGAGCATCTCCGCGTCCGGGATCATCGTGAGCGCGTCGTCGGAGACCTTCACATGCATGGTGGTGACGGTGTCCCCCGCCCCGGATTCCGCGCCCTCCACGGAGGCCGCGCCCGTCTCTGCGGGATCCGAGCCCTCGTCCTCGGTGGCACCCGCCGAGGCTGCCGTCAGGGACATGGCCTGCGCGCCGGATGCCGCGCCGGCGGAGTCCCACATCTGGGCGGGCGGGGCCCGGAAGACCCGGTTGCCGTCGTCGTCGATCGCGGTGAGGTTGCCCGCCTTGCCCTTGAGCAGGCTCAGGCCGGCCGTCTTCAGCGTGTAGTCGATCTCCTTGAGTTCCTCCTGCGCGGCGGCCTCGGGGGACTTGACCACCAGCACGTGGCGGAAGCCCTCCACGGACGCAGTGATCCTCAGGTCGACGCCCGGAATCACTTCCGGATACACCGCGTTGGCCCCGTCCAGCTCCGGTTCGGGAAGTTCGCCCGGCCAGCCGATCCGGAGCGAGCGTCCGGTGTCGGAGATCTTCACCAGCGGATCTTTCGCCCCGCCGCCCGAGAACTCCATTTCCACCGCCGCCGCCTCGGGAACCACCGTTCCGTCCGCCCGGACCTCCAAGGTGGCATCCGGCGCCTGCCAGCCTCCGTCGGCCGCGGGCACCCGTACGGGGACTGCGGACTCCTCAAGCGTGAAGGTGAAGCCGTCCGGGTTGGCGAAGACCGTCGTACGCTCCGAACGCTCCCCTACGACCTCGACCCGCTTGCCCGACTCCTGGGCCTCTGCCAGCGCCCTCCGCCCCTCCGACAGCGGGTGGTCCGCCTCGTCCGCCACTGCTGGAGAACTCGGCATCGCTCCTGCGGACAGTGCCGCAAGGACCGCCACAGCGGTCACAGCGGACCCCAGGGTCCGCGTCCGTCTTCCGTGCACGCCGACAACGCGGCGCCCCCGTCTCCAACTCACGATCCAGCCCCCGTACTCACGACCAAGCCATGACAATTGCTTGGCGCAAGTTTCGCCATGAGCAAGGAACGAAAACGTCTCGTGATGAAAATATGACTGAAGGGGCCGTGGTTCCCCGAGGCTGCGTCAGACGGCAGTGCCCCGAAAGCCGCACGCTGCGAAAAGCGCGCCGGTATCAGCTCCTGAAACCTCCCTGACGCGTGACACGCGACGACTCACCTCCACGACCGCGACAACTGCGTACACCGTTCCACTCCGCCGATACCGAAGTCCCGCAAAGTGGGCAGGATCGCGCCGAGGCCGTCGACCAGGGTCAGGGTCAGGGTCACAGGCGTCCGCCGGCGCCTTCAGTCCGGTCTACCGTCTGTGCTTGCACGGCCCGCCGGTAGAACCACTCGCCCAGCTGCGAGCCGGCCACCAGCCCTCCCGCGAACACGAGGAGTCCGCCCTGCACCACGGATGCGAGAAGACTTGCGTCCGCTGAGTCCAGGTCGCTCCACCGCAGCAACGGGCCCGTCAGCCCGCCGAGCCAGATCACCAGCAGTGCGACGCCCCGGACGCGGATGGCCCAGGGGCTCGTACGCCTGCGGACTCGCTTCGGCGCCCAGCCCCGGAGCGAGGCGACGGCCACGGGGAGAGCGAATGCCGACCAGCCGATCAGCCAGAGCCACAGAAACATCACTCGTTCCCCCGTACGGAAAGTCGCGCCGACTGCGAAGAATCCATGCTCCGGTGCGATTCCGGACAGCTGCGGCGCCTTCTCGCACAAGCCCGGGCGGTTGGTCGCAGGGCCGCCCGGGCCTTTCTCGCTTCGATGCCGGCGTCAGCCGGTGATCTCGACCTTCCCGTTGGCCTCAGCGGGCGCCGTCGGCGCGGGTTGGGCGCCACCGACACGCCCGGTGATGCCCTTCAGCAGCTCGGCGATGTCGACTCCGGTGGTGGAACCGAGCAGTTCGAGGCCCTGGGCCACGTTGTCCGCCACCGTACGGGACAGCTGGCTGGCGCCGTCGGTGGAGATCACCGTCATCTTGTCGATGGCGCTGAGCGGCTCCGACGCCTTGGCGACCACCTGCGGCAGCACCTCCACCAGCATCTGTAGAACGGCCGCGTCGCCGTACTGAGCGAACGCGTCGGCCTTCTTCTGCATCGCCTCGGCCTCGGCGGCCCCCTTCGCACCGATGGCGGCGGCCTCCGCCTCACCCTCGATGCGTACTGCCGCGGCGAGCGCGGCGCGCTGCGCCTTCTCGCCCTCACCCGTCAGCCGGGCCCGCTCAGCAGTGGCCTCGGCCTCCTTGACCAGCGCGACACGGCGCGCCTCGGCCTCCTGCTCGGCCTGATAGCGGGCGGCGTCGGCGGGCTTGCGGACCTTGGTGTCCAGCTCTCGGTCGGTCAGCGCGGACTGACGTGCGGCGACCTTTTCCTGCTCGCTGAGCACCTCCTGCTGACGGGCCGCCTCGGCCAGCGGGCCGGCGGCTGCCGCACGGGCTGCGGCCTCGTCGGTCTCCGCCTTGATCTCGGCCTGCTTGAGGTAGAAGGTCCGCTGGGCGATCGCGATCTCCTCCTCCGCCTTCAGCCGGGCCTGCTCGGCGGCACGGCGGGCGACGGCCTCGGCGATGTCCGCCTCCTGCTTGGCCCGCGCGGCCTCCGGACGGCCCAGGTCCTCCAGATAGGAGCCCTCGGTGGAGATGTCCTGGATCTGGAAGGCGTCCAGGACCAGGCCCTGCCCCGACAGGCTGGCCTCCGCCTCCTCCGCGACCTGACCGGCGAACGCCGCCCGGTCGCGGATGATGTCCTCCACCGACATCCGGCCCACTATGGCCCGCAACGCGCCCGAGAGCACCTCCTGCGTGAAGCCGACGATGCCGTCCTGCTGCATCAAGAACCGCTGCGCGGCAGCCCTGATCGAGTCCTCGGTCCCGCCCACCTTGACGATGGCGACACCCTCCAGGTGCGCCTTGACACCCCGCAGCGTGACCGCGCCCCGGACCGCGATCGGGATGTGCCGGGAGGACAGGTCGAGGGTGAACTTCTGCTGCACGAACGGCACGACGAACACCCCGCCGCCGACCACGACCTTCTGCCCGCTGTTGTCGGTGAACACCCGCCCGGTCTCCGGATCGGTGGACTGCTTGCCACGTCGCCCGGTGACGATGAATGCCTCGCTGGGACCCGCCACCTTGTAGCGGGTGACCACGACGAGGCCGAGCAGGACAAGGAGTACGACGACTCCTGTCACGGCGATGACTACTTGACTCATGATGTCTTTCCCCTCAGCCCTCCCAGGGGACGGCAGATCGATATGGGTTCATGTGGTGGATGCAAGCGCGCCGATGTCTCGGCTGTTTCGGTGCCCGGTGTGCGGCGCGGGGCGGTGGGTCAGCGTTCGACCGGGCGTACGGAGACCGCCGTCTGCGACAGCGCCTCCTCCACCCAGATCTCGGCGCCTCGCGCCACCGGGGCCGGACTCTTGGCCGCGAGCTTCACCGGTTGCCCGGCCCGGTGGACCAGCACCTCGCCGTAGCCGCCCGCCGGAATGGCCGTCACCACGGAGCCCGCCGCACCGATCAGGTCGTCGTCGCGCGGTGCGGCACCGGCCCGGTCGTTCAGCAGTGCGCGGCTGAGGCGGTACGCGAGCCAGCCCGTGGCGACCCCGGCGGGCACGCCGATCGCGGTGGCACCGACGGCGCCGAGTCCGGTGGCGCCCATGACGATCGCGCCGGAGAAGCCGAGCATGGATACAAAACCGGCGATGACCGGGAGCGACAACCAGCCGTCGAAGATGCCGTCCATCGCGTCGACGCCGCCGAAGAGGCCCTCAAGGACACCGTCGAAAACGAGGGACAGGACGAGGAGTACGACTCCTGCGATGCCGAGACCCAGAAACCAGGTCATCCGCGCTCACCGCCTCTCCCCCACTGTCAACGCGCCGGCGACCGCATCCTCACATACAGGCGACGGCAAAACACTGCCAGGTTCCGGCAATTTTTACGCTCCCTTGATGCCGGTGCCACGCACCGCCCTCGCGCGGCGCGATAGTTGCCCCGGGGTCAGGGCGCTCGGCTCACGGGAGCGGGTCGGCGGTGTGGGGCGACCGGTTTCTAGGGTGCGGCGGGATCGGCCGACCGGGGATGGCGGCCGAGGAGCTCGGCCAGACCCTGCCGGGTGGCCGCCAGGACGACACGGTCCTCGGGCCGCAGGACATATCCGGGGTGCAGTTCCCAGACCAACCCGGGAGGCCTGTCGTCGCCGTCGGCCGGATGTGCCGCGGCAAGGTCGGGGCGCCGGTCGGCGGGAGCGGCGGCGTCCAGGGCCAGGACGCGCCAGGCACCAGGACGGAAGGCTCCGGCGACCGTGCGGCCCTCCAGCTGCGGGTGCCCGGCGACGACGAGGGCGGCGAACAGCAGCACCTTGCGTTCGACGGGGATGGCGCCGAGGATCTGGCGGCCCATCATCGCACCGGCGAACGCGGGGGCCGCGAGGCTGGAGACGCTGCGGCTGCGGGTGAGGGCTTGCGGGTGGGCGGCCCGCAGGGTGCGGTAGACGGCGGTGGCGAAGTCGTCGTCGTACAGCCGCAGCGCGACCCGCAGGTCGGACTTGACGGAGCGGGCATACAGGGCGGCTTCGAGGTTGATGGTGTCGGAGCTGGTCAGGGCGAGCAGGGCGTGCGCGCGGTGGACCTTGGCGGACTCCAGGACGCCCTCCTCGGTGACGTCTCCGATGACGGTGGGGATGCGCAGGCGGCGGGCGAGCGGGATGCCGCGCGCCTCGGGGTCCGATTCCACGCAGACGACCGGGATGTCGAGTTCCTTCAGCCGGGCCAGCACACGGGTCCCGATCTTGCCGAGGCCCAACAGGACGACATGCCCGGCCAGACCGCGCGGTGGGCGGCGTAGGGCGGACGCGCCACGGAAGGTGCCCAGGCCCTCCAGCACGGCCGCGGTCATCACCGGCAGCAGCAACAACCCGGCCAAGCCGGACAGAAGTTGGATGATCTGGCGGCTCAGCGGCTCACCCAGCGCCGGGTCGTCGATGGCGAACAGGTCCAGAAGGGTGAGGTAGGTGGCGTGCACGAGATCGTCATCGGTGGTCAGCCAGGAGGCGACGGCGAGTCCGAGGACGCAGGCGATCAGGCCGAACAGCGACCAGCGCAGCCGGCGCGAGAACAACTGTCCGAGTGAGGGACCCCGGCCGGCCAGACGACCGGCGGGCAGTACCGGTCCGCTGTACGAAACCGCTTCCAGCACCACCGTGCCGTGCCCGGTCGCCGCGGTCACCGCCTCCTCGTCCGGCAGGAGCCGGGGAGCCTCGGTCCCGCTGCGATCGGAACCCTCCGCCCCCGCAGGGTCGTTGGCGGTCGCCGACAGCACAGCCAAGGTGCACAGGCCGGGGTCGGCGACCTCACCGCGGCGCGGTGGAGTGCGTTCCACCGCGCGCAGCAGCAGCCCGTCCGCCTGGACGACCTTGCTGGTGCCCGCGACGGCGGTGGCGGCCAGTGCCGGTGCAGCGGTGTCCGCGTCGGACAGGACGGTGGTGGAGGTGTCCAGAGCCACCGGGTCCAGCCCCGGCGAGGCGACCACGGCGGCCTGGTCCAACAGCTCCTCCAGCTGCTGGCCGAGCTTGCGGTTGTAGAGCCGGATCACCAGCCGCACCTGCGGGTTGAGCCGCCGGGCGATCAAGGCCGCGCGGATGTTCACCTCATCGTCCTCGTGCACCAGGGCGACCGCGACGGCTCCTGCCACACCGGCCGCGGCCAGCACCTCGTCGGTGAGCTCCGACGCCTCAAGCCTCTGCACGTCCTCGGCGGCGTCCGGCCCGGTGCCCGCGGCCCACGTCATCGCCCAGGACACCCGCCCGAAGAGCGCCGTGGCCCGTTCCCGGCCGGTGGGCGACGCGCCCGGAGCAACACCGGCGTGGGCGGGAGCGACGAGCGTGACCTGCTCGCGGTAGACCTCGCGCAGTTCGCCGGACAGCCGGTGAGCCAGTCCGTCATCACCGCAGACGATCATGTGCCCGCTGCGGGGCCGCAGTTGGCGCGGGAGGGAAGACATGAAAGATCATTTTGCCGCAGCCCGGCAGCAGTTTCCATGCCCGCGTTCGAGGTGAGGAGGGCGATGGGACCGGGCCCTCACACGGATTGCTCCGCCGCCCGGCACACCGGACAGGTCAGCTGACGGGCTGCCCGGTCGTGCGTCACTTTCCCGGGACTGGCAGGCCCGCGCAGCACCTGGCTCTCGGAACGCACGTGATCGGCGCACACAGCCGCTCCGCACACGCAGCACACAGCGACGGCGGCCGCCGTACGGCCTTGCTGAGCACACTCGTAACAGTTCATGACCAGAGCCCTTCAGCCGAAACCCGCGTCACACGTCCCCGGCTCCGCTCCCCAGGTCCCCTCGCGGCCGCGACCCAAACACCTCACCAGGCGCCTCGGCCGACGGCGAGGCGGGCGAAATGCCTCGTTTCTCGCAGCCCCCGCCCACGCGCGTCCTGCCCGTGGGCCATCCACTTCGACTTCCTGACTCACCCGACGGGACGCGAGAAGCTGAGAGCACATGCCTGCGTATCTGCTGACTCGTGGACCACCTGGACGGTGGGGACTCCGTCGGCGAAGCCACCGAATCCGGTCAGTCGCGCAACGCACACAGCCGCCAGGCAGATCGCCCCGGTCAGAAGAGCGGGGGCCGGGGCCTGGAAGCACCCACATCACCGCGCCGATGAGGGTGAGCGGCACACCGGCGGTCGTGAGCGCGTGCAGTGTTGCCTGCGCTCTTCCGCATCTGGACATGGCCGGCGAGTGCCGCGAGGAGGGCAGCCCGCACGGGGGCCTGTGACCCGGTGGCGGGTGCGTGGCTGTCAACGCCTCCGCGGGTGGTCGCCGGGCTCCGGCTCCGCCATGTACTCGGAACAGTGGGGGTTGTGGCAGGGGGCCGGGCCCCACACGGGGACGAACACTCCCAAGGTCTTGTGCCGTCTCGTGACGGTCATGTTCAGGGGCTGCCGACAGGCCGGGCACACCGGCATCCTCTGAGGGCCAGTCTCATGCTCGGTTTTACTCATCCTTTAACCATAGAGCGCCTGGTCACAGAAAGCAGACCGGCCGCGTACTCAGCCATCGTCCGCGCGCCCTGCGGACCCTTCCGGGCGGACAGGCCGATCCGCTTCCCCATGCCGAGAACCGGTCGGCCCCGGGTCATCGGCAGCCGTGTCCGACGGTGTCGCCGCGTCCGCCTGCGCTTCAGGAGCCTGAGAGGGCGCGGCGGGCCGTAGCAGGCTGAGAACGACGGATCCGGCCAACACAACGACGACGACCGCGAGGCTGATCGGCGAAGGGATCTCCGGGACGCTGGGACTGATCGTCTTGTGAGCCGCCTGAAAGACCAGCTTGACGCCGATGAAGCCGAGGATCACCGCCAGGCCCATGTTCAGGTAGTGGAAACGGTCGAGCAGCCCCGCGAGCAGGAAATACAAGGCGCGCAGACCCAGAATGGCGAACGCGTTGCTGGTGTAGACGATGAAGAGGTCGTCGCTCACTGCGAGAACTGCGGGCACGCTGTCGACCGCGAACACCAGGTCGGCCGCCTCGATGGCGGCCACGACCGCGAGCAGCGGGGTGGCCACGCGCTTCCCGGCCTCCTTGACGGTGAACCTCATGCCCGCGTACTCGTCCCGAACCGGGATGACCTTGCGCAGCACCCGCAGCGTGAAGCTCTTGCCGGGGTCGAAGCCCTCCTCGTCGCCCTTGAGGAGTTTGTAGGTGCTGTAGAAGAGCACCGCGGCGAAGGCGAACAGCACCGCGGTGAAGCGGCTGACGACGGCCACGCCGAGGGTGAGGAAGATCCCGCGGAAGACCAGGGCGCCCATCACGCCGAAGAACAGGACACGGTGCTGGTAGGCGCGGGGCACGCGAAAGTAGGCGAAGATCACGGCGAAGACGAAAAGATTGTCGACCGACAGACTCTTCTCCAGCAGCCACGCGGTGGTGTACTCGGTGCCGGCCGTCGTACCGAGGACCAGGAAGACGAGACCGCCGAAGACGAGAGCGAGGCCCACCCATAGTGCACTCCAGGAGGCCGCCTCCTTGAAGCCGATGACGTGCGCGGCACGATGGGCCAGCAGATCCACCGCCAGCGACACCACCACCGTCGCGGCGAACACCACCCAAAGCCAGAGCGGGACCTCCAGCACGCCGGTCACCCTCTCCGTGGCCTGCACCGACGCAGGCCCTCCTACTGAGTTTGTGGCATCTCACCGCGGAGAGCTACCCAGAGGCCGCGCCGTCCGCCCGGTGACCGGCCGAAGCACCTGTGCCACAACGGGCCGGCCTGAAGTGCCCCGGTTACCGTGGCGGCCGACGTGTGTGTTTGGTTGCCTGCCTCTCGCCGTGCGGGGGAGACGCGCTCGGTCAGTCGGCGCTTGTCGGTCAGCAAGTGGAACTCGGTCAGTTCTTACCGAGAGAGCGCCGTGGCCGGCCAGGGGGGCGCAGTGCGGGACGGCGAGTGGCCAAGGTCGGGGAACACGCCGAGCGGGATCGGTGCCCTCTGCCGCCCGCGTCACCGAGGTCGGCTGCATGGCCACAGGCTGCTGACAACGACATGCGCGCGGTGAACGGGCGTGCCGCCTCCGGTCGGTCCTCGCCGCAGAGAGGGGGTGTCGATCAAGGAGTCGTGCTCAAGCTGCCTGCCGACCGCTTCGTTGACCGATACGACCAAGACCCTGGTCCCCATTCCGTCTTCAGCCGGAGACGTGGCAATGGCGAAGCGGCGCGAGCCGTGGCACTCAGCACGGATCCTCGTCCCGATAGCAGGGTCCCCCTGCGTATCTGTGGAGGAAACGTCGGCGCGCAGGCGCCACGGCCGAGTGGAGGTCCAGCTGCGCTCCCAGATCGCGTCCCGCCCTTGCCGAGCGGCTCATCGCCGACCACGCCCGGCGCGGCCCGCTTCGTCCGTGCCCTCTTGCTGCGGGGGCCGGGCAGTCCGTGACCGGTCGAGTCGGGCCACCACCGGTCCCGCCGTGACACCGTGCAGCACGACCGAAGTCAGCACGGTGAACGTCACCACCGCCCACAGTGCCCGGTCCGGCACCGGGAAGTCGTGCTGTCCCAGCGCGTAGGCGAGGTAGTACAACGAACCGATGCCCCGAATGCCGTAGGCGGCGACCACCCGGCGCTCCTGGCCCCGCGAGCGGCCCCCGAGCAGCCCCACCCACCCGGACAGCGGCCGGATCACCACCAGCAACACCAGCGCGATGAAGGCCCCCAACAGGAACAGCACCGCTGCGGTCAACAGGCGCTCGATCTGCTCCACGAAGTCGTGCAGGACGTTGTGGAATCCGTGAGCGCGCTCAGCTGCCCGGATCGCGCACGCGGTGGTGAACACGGCGAGAAAGCCGTAGCCCCCCAGCAGTTCGGTCAGCCCGTACGACAGGAAGGTGGCGCCCAGCGCGACGAAGCCCTCGCGGTGTTCGGACAGCCGCAGAACGGGCGATCGGGCCTGGAAGAACAGTCGGCCCAGCAGTCGGCCGACGAGCAACCCGCCCAGTACACCGACCGTGCACCTGAACGCGAGGTCCTCCACGACCCACGCGCCGACCCAGTCGGTCGACCAGTCACTGCCCGCGGCAGCAGCCAGCGCCACAGCCGCGTACGGGAAAGGAAATGCGAGCCCGTCGTTGAGGCCCGCCTCACTGGTGAGGGCGAACCGCACCTCGTCCTCGTCGTGGGGGTCCTCGGTGGGCTCCCCCACCCGCACCTCCGAGGCGAGCACCGGATCGGTCGGCGCCAGCACCGCGGCCAGCAGCAGCGCGGCGGCCGGCGGCCAGTCCAGCAGCCACCACGCCACGAGAGCGGTGACCACGACGGTCAACGGCATCGTGACGCCCAGCAACCGCGATGTCGTGGCCCAGCGACGTCGGCCGACGGGTCGGTTGAGCGCCAGTCCCGCGCCCATCAGCGCGATGATCACGCAGATCTCGGTGACGTGCTCCGCCAGCAGCCGGTCGTCCACCGGATCGATCACAGGCAGCGGCAAGGGCAGCAGATACACGCCGATGCCGGCCACCAGGAACACCAGAGGCAGCGACAGTGGCCGTCCAGCCACCAACCGGGGCAGCACCGCCGCCAGCAGCGCTCCCACACACGCGAACACCGCGTCGGCGATCGTCGCTCGCTCCGCCTTCCTTCCGTCACATCACCGAACGAACCCGCGCACACCGTCCAAACCGCGGCCGACCTCGCTCCCCACCCCGCGCCACGCAGGAGGCCGATCCGACACCGGAACGGACGTCACGGGCCAACGCACTGCGGGCCGGCTCTGTCCCCCTCCTTTTGCAGGTCAGCAGGCGTGATACTCGGATCGGACGCAAGCGGCGCTGCCGGGAGACAGCGGCGACAACGGAATTTGTGGAACCTCAACAAGGAGGCAGCGTGAGCGACGCCGTCTCTCCACAACGCCTGACTCGACCGCCAGCCAGGTCAGCATCGGTCCGGACGCCACCGAACCTGCAAACGTCTCCGAAAGCCGCGCACCTGGGAAAGGAGCCCCCCGCTCGGGCCTGACGGGGCGTCAGCAAAGTCAAGCATCAGGTCAGCAAACGTCCCGCCGCAGCCGCCCACAGACAGCCACACTGTGGAATCGTCCACCACCCAATACCACTTCCGAGACCCGCTTCGCCGCGCTCCCGCCAGCGATCCAAGAGCGGGAAGCAGGACCCGACCGCCTCACGCTCGTCAACCGCGCAACTTCAGACCATTCCTGCAGGTCAACGCACCCTTCCCCGCGGTTTCAACGGCACCGGCGGCAGTTCCGGTGCGGGCAGTGGCGCCCCGTCGTACCCCTTCACCTCTCCGAACCGCGTCCCTTCCATCCAGTCCCGGCGGGCCTGTTCGATCTCCTCCTGGGACCGTCCGATCCAGTTCCAGAACATGATCAGCTCCTCCTCGAACGGCTCGCCGCCGAGGAGCATCAAAGAGGCGTGTGTGTCGGTGCGCAGGGGGAGTTCCGTGCGGCCGCAGCCGAGGTAGAGCATCGAGCCGGGGAGGACGGGGACGCCGTCCACGTGGGCCTCGCCGGACATGGACAGGACCGCGTACTCGAAGTCGGGTTCGAGGGGCAGGCGCAGGTCGGCGCCCGGCGTGAGCGTGAGGTCGGCACCGACGATCGGCGTGAACGTCGTACCGGGCGAGGTCGCGCCGTCCAGGCTGCCGAGGATGAGGGTCGCGCTCAGGCCGGCCGCCGTGACGACGGGCAGTTCTGCGTGGTGCTCGAAGCGCGGGTCGGTGTGCCGGTGGCCGTCCGGCAGCGCCACCCAGAGCTGGGCGCCGTGCAGGAAGCGGGCGTGCGACTTCGGGCTCTCCTCCGAGTGACTGATCGCCCGGCCGGAGGTCATCAGGCCCAGCTCGCGGGGGCGGATGGTCTGGAGGCTGCCCGTGGAGTCGCGGTGCAGCACCTCGCCCTGGTGCAGCCAACTGACCGTCTGCAGACCCATGTGCGGATGCGGCGGCACCTGCATGCCGGGCTCGTCGGCGATGTCGTCGGGGCCGTAGTGATCGACGAAGGCCCACGCGCCCACCATGCGGCGGCCCAGGTTCGGCAGCAGGCGCCGCACCTCGGTGGACTCGCCGAGCTTCACCCGGCGGGGGCTGAGGAGTTCACGAACCGGCTCGGCCACCACGAAGCCCCGGCCGCCGCACACCGCGGGCACCGCCTCGCGATCAAGATTGCTCATGCCCCCAACCTAGCCCCGTCCGGCTCACGCCGTCAGTCGTCCCCCGGCACTCCATGGACGCGGGCAGGGCCGACCGCGGCGACCGTACGGCCGCCTCCCCGCAAGGCAGGCACATTTACTAGCCATGGCTATAGTAGCCAAGTACAGTATCTGTCATGAGTTCGGTCATCGAGGGCGCGACGCCCGGGTTTCTCGTCTGGCGGCTGTCCATGAAGTGGCGGGTCGCGGTCGACCGCGCGCTCACTCCGCTGGGGCTGACGCACGCGCAGTACGCGCTGGTGGCGTCGTTGTACGGCATGCACCGGGACGGACTGCGGCCCAGTCAGCGGCAACTCGCGGACCACACCGGCCTGGAGGCCCTGTACGTCTCCAAGCTGGCCCGCGCCCTGGAGACCGCCGGACTTCTCGGACGCACCCGGGACCCCCGCGATCCCCGCGCCGTGCAGCTCGCTCTCACCGAGCAGGGACGCGAGGTCACCCGGCGCGCGATCGAGGTCGTCCAGGCATTGATGGATCAGTTGCTGGAACCGCTCGGCGGGCTCGACGGCGCCCGGACCCGAGAGTTCACCCGCGAGCTGACCACCCTGCTCGACGTACCGCTCGACATACCAACGCTCGACGTATCGCTCGTCCCGTCCACCGCACAGAAACACGAGAAGGAGCAACCATGACCACCACCGCCCCCGTCCTCAACTCCCGGGTCGTCGGCCTCGCCCACTACGCCGCCCGCGGGGTGCTGGAGAAGGTCCTGGCCCGACACGGTCTGACGTTCCAGCAGTCGCTGGCCCTGCGGGCCGTCGCGGGCTCCGACGAACCCCTCGACCGCGAGGCCCTCGTGGACCAGGTCGTCGACTCGCTCAAGGCCGAGAAGGCCGAGATACGGGCCGTGGTCGAGGAGTTGGTCGCCGCGCGACTGCTGGAGGCGGACCCCACGCGGCCGTCCCGGCTCAGGATCACGGAGGCCGGGCAGGAGGCCCACAGCAGGTCCGTCGCCGAGACGGCACCCGTCTCCGCCCGGATCTACGCCGACATCCCGGCCGAGGAACTGGCCGCCGCCGGTCGCACGCTGGCCCTCATCACCGAACGCGCCAACGCCGAGCTGGCCGCGATGAAGTGAGCCCGACCGCTACTTCGTCTCCACCCGGCCGCCGTACGACCGCTTGCCGCGCCGGTGGGCCACCTCGCCCAGGACGACGTCCATCGCGATGAACGCCGCCAGCGGGATGCCGAGCAGGGGCACGAAGTAGCCGAGGACCGCGATGACGGCGAGGGCGGGGACGAGGATCTGGGGCGGTACGTGCTGCCAGGCGCCGCGCGGGAGCGGGCGCCCGAAGGACGAGGCACGGCCGCGCTGCCACCACATGCGGTAGCCCCAGACGATCAGCACGACCAGGGAGGCCGCGAGCGCGATCAGCAGGAGCTGGTTGGCGAGGCCGAACAGGACGCCGGTGTGGGCGTCGATGCCCCAGCGGGACAGCTTGGCGAGGATCGGGAAGTCGGCGAACCGAAGGGTGTCGGTGACCTCGGCGGTCGCCGGGTCCACGGCCACCGCGTCCTGCTTGGTGGGCCAGCTGCGCTGGACCTGCTTGACCACGTACGCCGAGGACGCGTCGGCGGGCGGCACGATCTCCACCGGGTCGCCGAGGCCCTCGGCACGCGCGGCGGCCAGGATCTTGTCCAGGTCGCCCTCCGCGGCCGTCCCTTCGCCCGTCGAACCGCCCCCGTGGTCGCCGTGGTCGCCCGCCGCGACGGACACGGCCGGCGTCGCCTGATGGAGTTCGGTACGCAGGACCTCGATGTTGGCGCCCGCGTACGTGGACCAGGTCAGGCCGGTCGCCGAGAGGAAGAAGAACCCGAGGGCCGCCCAGACGCCCACCGTGCCGTGCAGACCCAGGGCGCGACGGCGGCCGGAGGTGCCGCGCACCTTGCGCTGGGCGCGGCTGCGGGCGAACCAGAGCACCAGGCCGCCGCCCGAGATGACCCACAGCCAACTGGCGGCCAGCTCGCTGTAGAGGCGGCCGGGCTCGCCGAGGTGGAGATTGGCGTGGAACTTGTCGATCCAGGTCCGCACCGGCAGCGCGCCCGTGGAGCCGTACTGCTCCAACGCCCCGCGCACCTGGGCCGTGTACGGATCGACGAACACCGCGAGGGTGTTGGCCTCGTCGATGCCCTCGACGCCCGTCAGCATCACCCTGGTCGTCGCGTCGTCCTCCGAGGACGGCCGTACGGCGGCGATCTCGCCCTCCGGGTGCGCCTCGCGGGCGGCGGTTACCTGCTCGGAGATCGGCAGCTTCTCCCCGCCCACCTTCGCGACGGTCGTCCGGTCCGCGTAGACGATGTCCTCGACGGAGAACGAGGCGGCGTACACCCCGCCGGTCAGGGCGGCGACCAGCAGGAACGGGGCGACGAGGACGCCCGCGTAGAAGTGCAGCCGCAGGACGAGCGGCCGGAGCGCGGCCCAGCCCCTCGGCGAGGGGTCCGGCTTGGCGAGGGGTTTCTGGCGCTCGTCCGTCTCGGTCGAGGGGGCGATGGTCATCGGCGGATGCTCCGGGATGCGGGGACGTCGTGGCGGTTCAGTAGTCGGGGCGTGCGGGCTCCGAGTTCCCCGCCTCCTCTGTGACGTGGGTCACAAGGAGGGTGTCGGTGTCGGGCCGCCGCCGATCAGGGCGGTCGCGCGGGCAGCCGTGCGAGAGCCGCCTCGCGTCGCGCGCACCCGGTTGGCATCCTGGCCCGATGGCTTCCGAACGTGACCGCCCCGAGTCCCGCCCCCTGAGCGACCGGGTCGAGGAACTCCTCGCCCACGAGGGGCCGCTGCCGATCGTCGCCGCGGGCGACCCGGTGCTGCGCCGCACCGCCGAGCCCTTCGACGGCCAGCTGGACGCGGGTCTCCTCGCCCGCTTCGTCGCCGCCCTGCGCGCCACCATGCACGCGGCACCGGGCGTCGGCCTCGCCGCACCCCAGGTGGGTGTGTCCCTGCGCATCGCGGTGATCGAGGACCCCGCGCCGGTTCCGGAGGAGGTACGGCTGGCTCGGGGCAGGGTGCCGCAACCGTTCCGCGTCCTGGTCAATCCGGCGTACGAGGCCGTCGGGTCGTTCCGTGACGCGTTCTACGAGGGCTGTCTGAGCGTGCCGGGCTGGCAGGCAGTGGTGGCCCGGCACGCCAAGGTGCGGCTACGGGCGCTCGACGAGCACGGGCGGGCGGTCGACGAGGAGTTCGCGGGGTGGCCCGCCCGGATCGTCCAGCACGAGACGGACCACCTCAACGGCACGCTCTACCTCGACCACGCCGAACTGCGTTCCCTCTCCTCGAACCAGACGATGGCCGACCGCTGGAACGACCCGACCCCGGCCAGGGCCGCACGCGAGCTGGGCTTCCTCCTGCCCGACCAGTAATGCTTCGTCAGGTCGTGGACCGTCTGCGGCGTCTCCGAGGGCTGGGCAGGGGGCGCCCGCAGGTGGCCAGGCCCGTACACACCTCCTTCCGGTGGAGGAGGGCAGCCCCCGCAGCGCGGCACGAGGCGCACTGCAGTGGGGCTGCCCCCTTCCCGCCGGGTCTGCCCTGCCGGGAGGTCTCCCCGCGCACCCGGGGGCTGGTTACGCCAGAGACGTCCACTTCTGGTTGTTCTGGCCGTTGCAGGTCCACAGGATCAGTCGGGTCCCGTTCGCGGTGGCGGCCCCGTTGGCGTCGAGGCACAGCCCGGCGTTGACGTTGCGGATCGAGCCGTCGGCCTGCGTGGTCCACTTCTGATTGTTCTGGCCGTTGCAGGGCCAGATGATGACCTGGGTGCCGTTGGTGGTGCCCTGGTTGTTGGCATCCAGGCACTTGTCGCCGAAGACGCGGATCTCACCACCGGCCCAGGTGGTCCACAGTTGGTTGGCGGCGGTGTGGCAGTCCCAGATCAGCGTCGCTGTCCCGGCCGCGGTGCTCCCGCCTTCCACATCCAGACAGCGGCCGGATCCGGTACCGCGCAGGCGGGCGGTGGTGGAGGCCAGCGGGCTGCCGCCGCTCATCCTGAACACGGCGACACCGTGCGCCGGGACGCTCGCCGAGACCTGACCGGACGTGCTGGAAGTGCCGCCGGTCCACAGGTCGGTGAGGGTGAACGGCCCTCCGGTGAGGCCGACCTGTGCGGCGTTGGTGGTGATCGTGGCGGTGCTGTCACCCCGGTTGAACAGGCCCACGGCGACCGAGCCGTCGGACAGGCGCTTGGCGAAGACCTCGGTGGCGCCGTCGTCGCGCACCCGGCGCCCGCCCGCGCCCAGCGAGTCCTGGTTCACCGCCAGCAGGCGGGGGTTGCGGAGGATCGCGCTCACGTCGGCGGACATGGTACGGATGTCATTGCCGGCCATGAGGGGAGCCGAGAGCAGCGACCACAGGGCGAAGTGGGAGCGGGCCTCGGTCAGCGACAGCCCGGGACGCCCGACGACCAGCATGTCCGGGTCGTTCCAGTGGCCTGGGCCCGACTGCGCGGCCAGCGGCGCGGTGATGTCCAGGACGTTCCCGACACCCATCGGATAGCTGTTGGTGTTGTTGTTCTGCCAGATGTCGAGCAGGTCCTCCGTCGTCCGCCACAGATCGGCGACCTGGCCCCAGTCGTAGGAGGCGCCGGTGGGGGCGTGGAAGCTGTTGGGGTTGATGCTGTAGACGATCGGACGTCCGGTGGCGCGCAGGGCGTCACGCATGGTGGTGAACTGTGCGATCTGCTCGCTGAGGGTGCCGCTGCCGGAGCACCAGTCGTACTTGAGGTAGTCCACGCCCCATGAGGCGAACGAGGCGGCGTCCTGTGCCTCGTGCCCCTTGCTGCCGGTGGAGCCGGGGTAGGTGCCCACGCCCTGGGCGCACGTCTTCTCGTTGGGCGCCTGGTAGATGCCGAACTTCAGGCCCTTGCTGTGGATGTAGTCGCCCAGCGCCTTCATGCCGCTGGGGAACTTGGTCGGGTTGGCCCGGAGGTTGCCCGCGCTGTCACGCTGCGGGTCGAACCAGCAGTCGTCGACGACGACGTACTGGTAGCCGGCGTCCTTCATACCGGAGGACACCATCGCGTCGGCGGCCTGGCGGACCTGCGCCTCGGTGATCCCGCATCCAAAGCTGTTCCAACTGTTCCAGCCCAGGGGCGGGGTGAGCGCGGGGCTGCCCGGTGCGGCCTCGGCGACCGAACCGGCGGAGGCGGTGACGCAGGCGGTGAGCGTCAGCGCGGCGGCTGTGAGGAGGCGTAGCAGTCGTGTGTGCAGGGGGGCCATGAGGGGGGTCCTTCCTGGCCCGCACAGCGGAGGCCGCTGTGCGGGCCTTGGGGGCATGGTCACGAGCTCGGGATGACGCGCCCGGTCGGCGCTGCAGGGTGAGCAGGCCCTGCCGGTACGGCAGCTTCAGGTAGTCGGGGGGGGTGCTCACGCCGGTGTCCCGGCCCTGGTGGAGGAAGTGCAGGTTGCACGGGCCGATGGTCCTGGTCCGGTCGGCGTCGACGCGGATCTTCGGGGAATCGGGCAGCCGATGGGAGGCAGGGAGCGATGGGAACCCGGTTCCGCGGCGCACTCAGTTCCGCACGATGCGCCACCGGTTGTCGGCGGTGCCGTCGTCCGCGTCCTGGACCGCGAACGCGCCCACGGCGGTGGAGTTGCCCGCGATGGCGAGCAGCTTGCCGCTGTTGGCGTTGCGGATCTTGTAGGTGCCGTCCCCTTGGTCGAGCAGGCTCCACCGGTGGTCGGCGGTGCCGTTGTCCGACCACTGCAGGACCGTCGCGCCGTCCGCGGTGGACATGTTCAGAACGCCGAGCACCTTGCCGCTGTGGGCGTTGCGGAAGCGGACCGCGCTCCCGTCGGTGATCATGTACCAGTCGTGGTCGGCGGTGCCGTTGTCCGACCACTGCAGAGCGCGGCCGCCGTCGGCCGTGGACATGTTCTGGATGCCCAGCAGCAGACCACTGGCCGCGTTGACCAGACGGACGCTGCCGGTGGTGTTCCAGTAGACGGTGTAGTTGTGGCCGTGCGCGTCGTGGAACGGGCCCAGGTTGACGGTGGAACCGTTGGCGGTGGCGGTGAAGGCGAGCGAACTGCTGCTGGTCCGCGTGATCGAGGACGTGTTCAGCGTCGGCAGCGAACTGAGCGCGGTGTCACCGTAGTTGCCCGACAGGACGACCGGGCCGTAGGTGATCGCGGCGACGTTCGCGTTGTCGTTCGCCGCTCGCATCACGACCCGCATGGGCAGGCGGACGGTGACCGTGTCGCCGGAGGTCCAGGAACGGCTCAGGGTGGCGTAGCTGCCGGGGTCGGTGGCGATGTTCTGCTTGACACCGTTGACGCTGACGGTGGCCCCGTTGGTCCAGCCGGGGATACGGATGCGCATCGCCCAGGTACCGCTGACACTTCCGGTGACCTGCAGGTTCGTGGTGTCGCTGGTCGGATACGAGGTGGTCTGGGTGACCGTGATGCCGCGCTGGGTCCAGTTCAGTACCGAGGGCACGAACATGTTCACGATGAGGGTGGTGTCGGTGCGGAAGTAGATGGAGTCCATCAGCCTCGTGTGCATCTCCAGGCCCGTGCCCTGGCAGCACCAGAAGGTTCCGTAGTCGGTGCTCCAGGTGCCGCCGCCCCACGCCGGGCCCACACCGCGCCGGCCGCCCGGCTTGAGCGGGGTGAAGTAGGTGACGTGACCGTGGTCGTCGGCCGGGTTCTGCTGGCCGATCATCTGGTTCAGCCACGCCCGCTCGTAGTAGTCGAAGAGCTCGGACCGGTTCGGGTCCAGCGTGAACAACTCACGGGTGAGGGTGAGCATGTTGAAGGTGTTGCAGCTCTCGCACGTGTCGTTGTTCAGGTAGCCGGCGATGGCGTTCGGGGCGCGGAAGTGCTCCGCCTGGCTGTTGCCGCCGATGGCATAGGTGTGCGCGTCCACGGTGAAGTTCCAGGCATTGGTGGCGATGTCCCGGTAACGGGTCGTGCCGGTGGCCTTGAACTCCCTCGCGGCCCCTGTCCACTTGGGTACCTGGGTGTTGGCGTGCAGTCCGCCCAGCTTGTCCTGGTTGGCCGCCAGCGGGTCGAACACCGCGGCGTGGTCGAACCTCTGGGCGACGGTGAGCCATCGCGCGTCATCGGTCTGCTGGTAGAGGTCGGTCAGCACGGTGTTCATGCCTCCGAACTCGGTCTGCAGCATGGCCTGCATCTGCTGGTCGGTCAGCCGGCCGGTGCGCAGGTCGACCCACCCCGCCAGGCCGAGCAGAACGTCACGGGCCTGGTTGCTGCCGATGAGGCGCCACACGTCCAGCAGGCCGGCGAGGGTCTTGTGGATGGTGTAGTACGGCACGTTGCCGTTGGTCAGGGTCCGCTGCTCAAGAGCGGTGAAGTCGGACTCGGGATAGCCGGAGAGGTACCCGGCGTTGAAACCGGCGGCACTGTTGTTGGCCTGGCACTTGGCCAGCTCCGCCACCATGTACGTGGCCTTGTCCCGGCAGACGGTGTCCCCGGTCACGGCGTACAGCTGCGCCCATGCCGTGAGGAAGTGGCCCTGAACGTGGGTGCGGAAGGGGAAGTTGGGCGCCTCCCAGCCGCCGGTGGCGGCCGCGCCGTTGGTGGACAGCTTGTGGTTGGCGCGGAAGTTGTACAGCAGCCGGTCCACGTCGACGAACCGTAGGTAGTTCCGCGTACGGTCCTGGTTGTCCAGCCAGCGGCTCGCGGTCAGCCGGACCTGGCCGATCTCGAAGGGGTGGGCCGAGACCCCGATGTCGGCCCTGGCGGGAAGGACGACCGCACGGGCGGAGGATGCGCCGACGAGGGGCCCGGTGACAGAGGCGACGACGGTGACCCCGGCTGCTTGCAGGAGGCGCCGTCTACTGAGGGAGGAAGACATCTGAACCTTTCGGTGAGCGGAAGTGGCCAGGTCCAAGGGGTGACTACGGTGAAGGAACTGTCGGCGCGGAAGGTGTCGGTGTTCTGGAGGAACTCAGACGCAGCGCGTGGACGTGGTGGCGCAGGTAGCGGAGAGGGCGGGCGCAGGAGTCGCGGAAGGTGTAGCGGTTGGCGTCGGCGAGGCCGGGCACGACGGTGGGAGCGGCCCCCTGCTTGACGGCGGTGATGCTGGAGGCGCGCACCGGGTCGATGTGGCCGAGGCTGTCGGTGCGGACGGCGGCGTACCGGTCGGGGTGGTTGACCGAACGCAGCCACCTGGTGGGGTTCGTGGGCGGAGTGACACCGACGGGGACCGTCTTCTGTACGGGTTCGACTCACTGGAGTTGGTGAACGCGGTCATCGTGTGCCGCGTGACCTGCCCGGCCGGCGGGACGGCCGCGGCGGCGGTGCCGTGGAGGGCGGGGACGCAGAGCAGGACCAGCAGCAGCGGCCCCAGCAGGGCGAGCAGCGTTCTCACGGGTCTCTTCAACTCTTCCTCCGGCTTGGCCGGTCCGCTTGGCCGATCGCTGTAGCGAGACCTCCCCTCGTTCGATATTGCGAACAACGTGCGGTAGTTCGAGCAGAAAATAGATTTGGGGCGTGATGACGTCAATGTTTCTGACGGGTATGCCTTCAGTTTCGTCAGACATGGCATGCCTGTTCGGGGGACAAGGGGGATATAGCCGCCCAGAGTGCTGAATCCGCTCTCGGTGGATTCGGCGGGCGAGGACGCCGAGAGTCGGTCGGCCGGCAGGATGTCCGGGGCCGGCAGAGGCTCGTGACCAGGTCGGCGACAGGGGCGAGCAGGCGCTCCTGGAGATCCAGGGCGAGGACATCGCGGCTGCGCAAGGTGCCGATCACGTCGTCCGGGCTGTCCCGATGGACCGCTCAGCGGTCAGCTAGGAGGAACAACAGGAACTCGGTCACCGTGCCACCCTCGTTCCCTCGTGGGCGTGGAGTTGGCAGGGCATGGCACCGCCGGTACTGGGAGACTCACCCGTTCGCGGGTGCGGGTCTCCTTCTCGGCCGGCCGACGCCGACGTCGGCGCGCCGACCGCGCGCCCCCACCGAACGGCGCCCGGCCGGCCGCGCGGCCCCGATCGTCCCGATCGCCCCGCTCCGCGTTTCAGCCTCGGTACGCCTCCAGCAGCCGCAGCCACACCTCGCTGATCGTCGGGTACGACGGCACCGCGTGCCAGAGGCGGTCGATCGGGACCTCTCCCGCGACCGCGATGGTGGCGGAGTGGATGAGCTCGCCGACGGCAGGGCCGACGAAGGTGACGCCGCGGAGGATCTCACGGTCCAGGTCGACGACCATGCGGGCGCGGCCCCGGTAGCCGTCGGCGTACAGGCCCGCGCCCGCGACGGAGGAGAACTCGACGTCGACCGCGCGGACGCGGTGGCCGGCCTGTTCGGCCTCGGCCAGCGAGAGGCCGACGGCGGCGGCCTCGGGGTCGGTGAAGACGACCTGGGGGACGGCCGCGTGGTCGGCGGTGGCCGCGTGGGCACCCCACGGATCGCTCTCCAGGAGCGGGACGCCGGCCGCACGGGCGGCGATGGTGGCCCCCGCGATCCGGGCCTGGTACTTGCCCTGGTGGGTGAGGAGCGCGCGGTGGTTGACGTCTCCGACCGCGTACAGCCAGTCGCTGCCCGTCACCCGCAGGCTGTCGTCGACGGGCAGCCAGGAGCCCGGTTCCAGGCCGATCGTGTCGAGGCCGATGTCGTCGGTGCGCGGGGCGCGACCGGTGGCGAAGAGGATCTCGTCGGCCTCCAGTCGGTCGCCTGTGTCGGTCAGGGCCACCACGGTCCCGTTCTCGCGGGACACCGCCTTCACCGACGTACCCGTGCGGACGTCCGCGCCCGCCTCGGTGAGCGCCTCGGCGACCAGTTCGCCGGCGAAGGGTTCCATCCGGGGCAGCAGTCCCTTGCCGCGGACGAGGACGGTGACCTCGGAGCCGAGGGAGCGCCAGGCGGTGGCCATCTCGACGGCCACGACACCGCCGCCGACGACGATCAGCCGGCCGGGCACCTGCTGCGCGCTGGTGGCCTCCCGGCTGGTCCAGGGCCGGACCTGCGCGATTCCCGGCAGGTCGGGCAGGAGGGCGCGGCTGCCGGTGGAGACGACCACCGCGCGCCGGGCGGTGAGGACGTGGCGGCCGCCGTCGGGGGCGTCCACGACCACGCGGCGGGGTCCGGCCAGGCGCCCGTGCCCCCGGTAGAGGGTCGCTCCGACGCTCTCCAGCCAGCCCACCTGGCCGTCGTCCTTCCAGTGGGCCGTCTCGTAGTCGCGGTGGGCGAGCACGTCGGCGGCGTCCAGCGGGCCGTCGACCAGGTGACGCAGGCCGGGGACGCGGCGGGCGTCGGCGCGGGCGATCGCGGGGCGCAGCAGGGCCTTGCTGGGCATGCACGCCCAGTACGAGCATTCGCCGCCGACCAGCTCGCTCTCCACGATCGCGGTGGACAGTCCGGCGGCGCGGGTGCGGTCGGCGACGTTCTCCCCCACGGGTCCGGCACCGAGCACCACGACGTCGTACTCGATCGCCGTCGCTTCAGCCGCGCTCTCGGTGGTTCCGATGTTTTCCGTATCCGTCATGGGGCCAGTCTGGTTGGTGGTGTGCGCCGTGGCCACACGGGTACGCGCGCGGAATACGCCACCGCGGGGTGGCGTTGTCGAGAGCGGCTCGCCCGAGCACCTAGAGAGACCAGGAAGAGGGATGCACGCCATGAGCAGCACCGTGGAGCTCACCAAGGAGAACTTCGACCAGACGGTCACCGACAACGAGTTCGTCCTGATCGACTTCTGGGCGTCCTGGTGCGGGCCGTGCCGGCAGTTCGCCCCGGTCTACGAGAAGGCGGCCGACGAGAACCCCGACCTGGTGTTCGGCAAGGTCGACACCGAGGCCCAGCCGGAGCTGGCGCAGGCCTTCGGTATCCAGTCGATCCCGACGCTGATGATCGTCCGTGACCAGGTCGCGGTGTTCGCGCAGCCGGGCGCGCTGCCGGAGGCGGCGCTGACCGACGTCATCGGGCAGGCCCGCAGGCTGGACATGGACGAGGTCCGCAAGGCCGTCGCCGAGCAGCAGGCTCAGGTCGAGCAGAACGGTCAGTAGCCGGACCCGTCGCCCGGATTCGTCACCCGGGCGCGTTCAGCTCGACTCACGGTGGACGATCCTCGCGGCCAGTACGTCGTGCGTCGTGGGGATCGTGGTGGGGTCGCGCACCACGCGGTCGACCAGTTCGGCGAGGTCGCGCCCGGACGGCAGTTCCAGGTGGACGGTGCTGAGGCGCGGCCGCAGCAGCCGTCCGATCATCAGGTCGTCGGCCCCGACCACGGCCGTCTCGTCGGGGATGCCGATGCCCTCGTCCTGCAGGGCCCGCATCAGCAGCATCGCGTACTCGTCGTTGTAGGCGAACACCGCGTCCAGCCCGCGGGACCGCCAGTCACGGGCGAGCCGTGCGGCGGCCGCCTCGTCGTACGCGAGCGGCAGCTCGGTGACCGTCGCCTCCGTGCCCTGCACGGCGCGTCGTACGCCGGCGAGGCGGGGCTGGGAGAAGGCCCCGAAGCCGGGCTCCTCGGGAACGACGACCCCGATCCGGCGGCGGCCGCGCTCGACCAGGTGCCGTCCCGCGCTGTGGCCGACGCCCGTGTGGTCCAGGATCAACGCGTGGGCGCCCTCGACGGGTTCGGGGGTGAGGGTGACGACGGCCTTGGCTCCGGAGCGCTTGAGGACGGCCACGCCCTGCGGGCCGATACCGACACCGGGCACGATCACGGCGACCGGGCGCAGTTCGGCCCAGGCGCGGGCGGCGTCGTCACCGCGCAGGCCGATGCCGCCGTGCTGTACGACGGTGTAGTCGAGCCGACTCAGGGCCCACTGGATCTCGTTGATGAACTGGCTGTAGAGCGGGCCGATGGGCACGTTCGGGGTGGGCATGAGGAC
This sequence comes from Streptomyces sp. 11x1, assembly GCF_032598905.1. Classification (NCBI taxonomy): domain Bacteria; kingdom Bacillati; phylum Actinomycetota; class Actinomycetes; order Kitasatosporales; family Streptomycetaceae; genus Streptomyces; species Streptomyces sp. 11x1. The sequence continues at coordinate 1,093,519 of NZ_CP122458.1, forward strand.
CAGGCGGCTGTGGCCGGCGCGCAGGCTGCGGGCCGCCGCGTGGGGTACGTAGCCGAGTTCCTTGGCCGCCTCGTGGACCCGACGGCGGGTGGGTTCGCTGATCCGGACCGCGCTGGTGTTGTTCAGGACGTAGCTGACCGTCGCGCGTGAGACACCCGCGAGTCGAGCCACGTCGGAGCTGGTCGGCACGGATCGCTGCAGGGGCGAGGGCGGGGCGGGCTCTTTCGGTATCTGCACCATGAGGACGGCATCCTTGCAGAAGCGGTGAAGGTCGTTCCGGCCGGGGGCGTGCCGGCCATGCGGGAGCTCGGGTTCGGGCCACCGATCTTTGTGGCAGGGCAGTTTGGCGAATCTGTTCGAAATCTGTGCAACCCGGCAGCCATTTCGCGCCATCTCCACCTGGGCGGGCCGAGGGCCACCCCGCATACACGTACGACCTGTCGGCCCGCGCGCCCGACGGGTGACGCCGTGCCTGGCCAAAGGCGTATGACCGGTGCGCGGCAGTGCGGTTGGGCGCCTCTTGCCCGTCCACTCTTCGGTCACCCGTGTGGGTGTCCTGTGGCGATGAAGCCCGAAAGCTATGGCGTGAACTATGTGTTGGCCATGGGTGCGACGCCGCTCCGGACCCCCCACGGCCACCCGCCGATCGGCGGGCAAGCTCCGCCGTACGACGGCGTCCAAGTGCCCCGCCGCGACGCCCATCATCACGGTACGAACCGCCCGCGCGCGTCGCGGTACGCACCGTGGCCGCGGTACCCGCACGAGGAGAAGCCCATGACCATGATCCCGCCCCCCCCTTCGACCCGGAGCTCGCCGCGGCTCTGGAGGCGTTGAAGGACATGGTTCCGCGCGAGCTGAGCATCGAGGACATCCCCCTGATGCGCCAGGGGCCGGGCATCGAGATGCTCGCCCGGCTGGACCTCACCATGGACGGGTTCTTCGAGGTCGAGGACCGGCTGGTGCCGGGGCCCGAGGGCGCGCCGGAGATCTCGTTGCTCATCTGCCGCCCCGCCGCCCCCGCGAAGCCGGGTCCGCTGCCGGTCATCTACCACGTCCACGGCGGCGGCATGGTCGTCGGCACCAACCGGGTCGGGGTCGACGAACCACTGACCTGGGCCCGGGAGCTGGGCGCGGTCGTGGTGTCGGTGGAGTATCGGCTGGCACCCGAGCATCCGCACCCGGCGCCTGTGGAGGACGTCTACACGGGGCTGCTGTGGACGGCCGAGCACGCGGACGAGTTCGGCGGCGACGCCGGGCGGATCGTGATCGCGGGAGCGAGCGCGGGCGGTGGGCTGACCGCCGCGCTCGCGCTGCTCGCGCGGGACCGGAAGGGGCCCCGGCCGCTCGGGCAGGTGCTGATGTGCCCGATGCTCGACGACCGCAACGACACGCCGTCCGTGCACCAGATGGCGGGGCTGGGGGTGTGGGACCGGACGGCCAACGAGACGGGATGGACGGCGCTGCTGGGGGCGCGGCGGGGTGGGCCGGAGGTGTCCGCGTACGCGGCGCCGGCGCGGGCGGAGGATCTGTCGGGGTTGCCTCCGGCGTTTCTGGACGTGGGGTCGGCGGAGACGTTCCGGGACGAGGTGGTGGCCTATGCGTCTCGGTTGTGGCAGGCGGGTGGGGTGGCGGAGCTGCACGTCTGGGCGGGGGGATTTCATGGGTTCGACGGGTTGGCTCCGCAGGCGGCGGTGTCTCGGGACTGTCGGGAGGCGCATGTGCGGTGGTTGCGGCGGCTGATCGGGGAGTAGCTTTCTCGCCCCCGCCGCCCCTACCCGTCCCATCCACGCGAGGGGCTGCGCCCCTTCGACCCCCAGGCGTCCGTCCGGTGGGGGCGGGCCGCGCAGTTCCCCGCGCCCCTTGAGGGCCTGCGGCCACTCGGCCGCAGTCGGACGAGCCGGTCCACCGGCGGAGCCATGCCGCACTATGGGCTCATGAAAGAGCTCGCTGGGCGGTTGACCGCGGTGGATCCGGATGCGGGGGCGGCCGTGCGGGTCATCGCCTACTTCGACACGCTGGCCGAGGCGCGGGCCGGGCTGGAGGCGCTGGTGCGCGGGGCCGCCGTACTGGCGGGGTGTCCCGCGCGGCTGGTCGACGCCGAGCGGCGCGTACGGGTCCGGGTGGAGCCCGACGGGCGGCGCCAGGACAGTGATCTGCCGCCGGACCCGGCCTGGCCGTCCGCCGCGGTCGTCCCCGGCGGCGCGCCCGCGCTCTGGCTGGAGCGGGCCGGGGGCGCCGAGCCGAGCGTGGTGGACGCGGTGATCCTGGAGCGGGCGGCCGGCGCCCTGCGGCTGGTGCTGGACCGGACCCGGGGGCGCGCTCCCGTCTCCCCCACCGACGACCCGGCGCTCGTCGAGACCGTCCTCGATCCCACCGTCACCGAGCGGGACCGTCTCCACGCCGCCCGACGCCTCTGCCTCGATCCCGACGACCCCACGGCCCTGGCCCGCGCCGTCGCTCCCCTCGGGGGCCGTCCCCGCATCCTGCGCGTACGCGGGGACGCGCGGGACGCGGGGGCGGCCGGTGGGGCCGGGCTGCCCGACGGACGGGTGGGGGTCGGGCCCGCGGTGCCGGTGCTCGGGCTGCCCGGGTCCTGGGACGGCGCGCGGACCGCGTTGCGGTTCACGGCCGAGGGCTCCGCGCGGGATCCCGGTGAGCGGGTGGTGCGCGCCGACGACCTCGGCGGCATCGCCCTTCTCGCCGAACTGATCGTCCCCGGAGCCGAACCCCCGCCCGACGTACGGGACTTGGAGCGGGCGGCAGCGGACTCGCCCTGGATGCTGGCGACACTCCACGCGGTCGCCTCGACGGCCAGCCTGCGGTCCGCGGCCACCGCCGTCAACGTCCACCACTCCACCCTCCAGGACCGCCTGATCCACGCCGAGGCCCTCCTCGGCTGGCCGGTCCGCACCCCCCAGGGCCGCCTCCGCCTCCATCTGGCCCTCACCATGCGCCACTTGGCCCGCGGCTGAGCGACCCCCGGGGCGGCGGCAGCGACAGCGCGGCACCTCGCCGCCTCCCCGAGAATCGCGGCCCCCGCCGCTCATCGCGTGTTCCCCGTACCGCCGTGGCCGACTGGACGTTACCGTTCGGTAGAAAATCCTGCTTCCGGAGGTGTTCCGTATGGGTGTGGACCGTGCGCCGGGTCTCGTGGAGTGTGCTCGGGCGCTGGCCGCCGGGGAGGTGACGTCGCGGGCGCTGGTGGAGGTGGCGCTGGCGCGGATCGAGGCGAGTCAGGGGACCGTGAACGCGTTCCGGCGGGTGCGTGCCGAGGCGGCGCTCGTGGAGGCGGAGGCGGCGGACAAGGAGCTGGCGGAGGGCGGGCGGCGGCCGTTGCTCGGTGTCCCGGTGGCCGTGAAGGACGACATGGACGTGGCCGGGGAGCCGACCGCGTTCGGCTGCCAGGGCGAGTTCCCCTCGCTGCCGGAGGACGGCGAGGCCGTACGGCGGCTGCGCGCGGCCGGGGCGATCGTCGTCGGCAAGACCAACACCTGCGAGCTGGGCCAGTGGCCGTTCACCGAGGGGCCGGCCTTCGGCGCCACCCGGAACCCCTGGCACCCGGACCACACCCCGGGCGGCTCCTCCGGCGGCTCGGCGGCGGCCGTCGCCGCCGGGCTGGTACCGGCCGCGCTGGGCTCGGACGGCGCCGGCTCGGTCCGTATCCCGGCCTCCTGGACCCATCTCGTCGGCATCAAGCCGCAGCGCGGCCGCATCTCGACCTGGCCGCTCGCGGAGTCCTTCCAGGGCATCACCGTCAACGGCACCCTCGCCCGCACCGTCGCCGACGCCGCACTCCTCCTCGACGCGGCGAGCGGCAACCACCAGGGCGACCTGCACCGGCCGGACGCGATCGACGCCTCCGCGGCCGTCGGGAGGGATCCGGGCCGGCTCCGGATCGCTCTGTCGCTGAAGCCGCCGTTCACCGCGCTGCCCGCACGGCTCGACGCTCGCGTGGAGAAGCGGGTGCGGGCGGTGGCGGAGCGCCTCGCCGCGCTCGGGCACGTGGTGGAGGAGGCGGAGCCCCGGTACGGGCAGATCGGGCTGACGTTCGTCCCGCGCGCCACCGCCGGTATCGCCGAACGGGTCGGCGCCATCACCGAGCAGGGCCTCCTCGACCGGCGCACCCTCGACGCCGCCCGCCTCGGCCGGCTGCTCGGCGGAGCGCCGCTGCGGCTGGCCCGCCGCGCGGAGGTCGCGCTGCACCGCCGGATCGGCGCGCTCTTCTCGTCGTACGACGTGCTGCTGGCCCCGACGACCGCCGCTCCCCCACCCCGCGTCGGCGCCATGCTGAACCTCGGCGGGCTCGGCACCGACCGGGCGATGATCGCGGCCTGCCCGTTCGCCTGGCCGTGGAACGTGCTGGGCTGGCCCGGGGTGAACGTGCCGGCGGGGTTCGTGGAGGGAGGGCTGCCGGTGGGCGCGCAGTTGCTGGGGCCGGCGGACAGTGAGCCCCTCCTGCTGTCGCTGGCCGCGCAGTTGGAGGCGGACCAGCGCTGGCACGAACTGTGGCCGCCGGAGCACACAGCCGCGAACTCGCCCGCCGTCTGAGCGGGTTCGGAGCCCGGGACATGCCCCGTAGGCTGTGACCATGGACGAAGCGTCGATGGTCGGGTTGATGGGACGGGTGACCGGTGCGGTCGGTCCCGGGCTCGTCGGCGAGGTGATCGTCCGGGTGCGGGGCGGCGCCGAGCATTTCCTCGCCTACCCCGCCTCCGCGAAGGACCGGATCGAACCGGGGACCCTGGTGACGGTGATGGAGTATCTGCCGCCGCGCACCGTGTATGTGTCGGCGGCGTACGACAGTTGACGGTCCGTGAGGTGCTCGGACCGTGCTCTGTCGGCTTTCGGGAACCGGTTGGCATCAGGACTGCAACAACGGTCTCCCGGTACCTGTACCCCCGCTGAACCACGCGGGACACTCCCGACGTTCGGTGCCGAAAGGGCACCAGGCCGAGGGGGGTGCGCCGATGTTCGTCGGCATCATCGCGGGGGCGACCGCAGCGGTGGCTCTGGTACTGATCGCTCTGTTCAAACTCATGTGGCGTGTCGCCGAACCGAACGAGGCCCTGATCATCTCCGGCTCCAAGCACAAGATGGAGGGCCTGACGGAGGGCATGAACTTCCGTATCGTCACCGGGCGCGGCACGCTCGTGCTGCCCGGGATGCAGGCGGTGCGCAAGCTGTCGCTCGACCTCAACCAGACCGAGCTGGCCGTGGAGTGTGTGACCTTCCAGGGCATTCCGCTGAAGATCCGGGGCGTGGTCATCTTCAAGGTGGGCGACGACTTCGTGTCCATCGCCAACGCCGCACGCCGATTCCTCGGCCAGCAGAAACGGGTCTCGGAGCGGGTGCACAACGTGTTCGCCGGTCATCTCCGGTCCATCGTGGGCGGGTTGACGGTCGAGGACATGATCCGTGACCGCGAGAAGCTGACCGGTCAGACGCGGGCCGCGTGCGGTACGGAGATGGAGAAACTGGGTCTGATCGTCGACTCGTTGCAGATCCACGAGATCGAGGATCCGACCGGCTACATCAAGAACCTGGCCATGCCGCACGCGGCGGCCGTCCAGCGGGACGCCCGTATCGCGCAGGCCGAGGCCAACCGGCTCGCCACCGAGGCCGAGCAGCAGGCCGCCGCGCGCATGGCGGAGGCCACCCGGGACAGCGAGATCCTCCAGGCCGGCTACCAGGCCGAGCGGGACAACGCCTCGGCCAAGGCCAAGCAGGCCGGCCCCCTGGCCGAGGCCGCCGCCCGGCAGGAGGTCGTCGTCCAGGAGACCCGGGTCGCGGAGCTGGAGGCGTCCCGGCGCGAGCAGCAGCTCCAGGCGGACGTCCGCAAGCCGGCCGACGCCAAGGCCTACGAGAAGCGGACCCTCGCCGAGGCCGAGCGCGACGCCCGTATCTCCGCCGCGCAGGCGAAGGCCAAGGAGACCGAACTGGCGGCCGCCGCCGAGGCGACCGCGACGCAGGTCACCGGTGAGGCCGAGGCCGCCGCCCGGCAGGCCAAGGGGCTCGCGGTCGCCGAGGCCACACGGGCGAAGGGGCTCGCTGAGGCCGAGGGCATCAAGGCGCGGAGCGCCGCGCTGGCGGAGAACCAGGAAGCGGTGATTGCGCAGCAACTGGCCGAGCGGTGGCCGGAGATCGTGCAGGCGGGGGCGTCCGCGTTCGGGAACGTCGACAACATGGTGCTGCTCAACGGGGCCGACGGGATGGCGGACATGTTCGCCAAGGCGCTCACGATGGGCGGGACGGGGTTGGGGCTGGCGCGGCAGTTGCTGGCCTCGATGAACCAGAACGGGGTGCCTGCCGGCGGCTCGGCCGGGGTCAGTGGTGTGCCGGTGGAGAAGGTGGAGAAGGTGCAGGTCGACAAGGATGCGTAGCGCCGTGGCCTCGACTGCAGTGGTCGACTGCGGGTGGTAGGGGGTTGATCGCGCCCACGCGGCGGAGCCGCAGATCGACACGGACCCACACCCCTGACGAGGCGCGGGTCCACGCTACGGCTAGCGTGAGGGCGTGACTTCCTTTGCCGAGCAGGACGTACCAGGGCGATACGGGCCCACCGCCACCACCGAAGCCGATCCCCGTGAGGTCGGGCGGGTGCGGACCGAGTATTCGCCCGCGTACGACGGGGACCCGGATCCCGGGGAGATCGTCTGGACGTGGGTGCCCTTCGAGGAGAACGACGGGCGGGGGAAGGACCGGCCCGTGCTGGTCGTGGCCCGGGAGCCCGGAGGGACCCTGCTCGCCGTGCAGTTGTCGAGCAAGCGGCACGTCGGGGACCGGGAGTGGGTGCCGATCGGGAGCGGGCCGTGGGACCGGTCGGGACGTGACTCGTGGGTGGACGTGGACCGGGTGCTGCGGCTGCACGAGGCGGGCATGCGGCGGGAGGCGTGCGCGCTGGACCGGATGCGGTTCAACTCCGTAGTGCAGCGGTTGCGGGAGCGGTACGGGTGGCGTTAGGTCGTAGGCCGGGTGCGGGTCGTGCGTGGCTGGTCGCGCAGTTCCCCGCGCCCCAGGCGGGGCGCGACTATTGCGAACTCTCGTTCGAAGGCGACTCGGGTTGACGTTCCCCTCGTGCGGTCCAGGACGGCGAACACGACATGCGCGAAAGCACCGACGAAACGACCGCCGCCGTCCATGAGCAGCGCACGAAAGGCTGTCGCCACTTGCGTGGGGTCGTTGCCGAAGACGCCGCAGCCCCAGGCGCCCAGGACCAGGCGGCGGTAGCCGTGCGCCGCCGCCGTCTCCAGGACGCGCTCGGCGCGTACCGCGAGCGCGCGCGGGAGTTCGGGGGCGCGCTCCGGCGTCGTACGGTGGACGACCGACGCGTTCGGGGCGGCCGAGGTCAGGAAGCCGGTCGTGTACGGGGTGTCGAGGAGGGTTCCCCGGTCGTCCCGGAAGACGGGGACGGCGGGTGAGTGGATGACACGGTCCGTGTAGAACGGATCGCGGTGGGTGCGGTGGTGGTCGTAGAAGGCACGGGCCTCGCGGACGCAGGTGTAGAGGGCGGAGGCCCGACAGAGGGCTTCCTCCTGGGCCTGGGCGCCGTTGAGATAGCCACCGCCGGGGTTGCGCGCGGAGGAGAAGTTGAGGACGGCCACGGGAGTGGTGCCGGTGGCCGTCAGGCGGTGGGCGGCCTCCAGGCTGCTCTCGCCCGTGACCTCGACGGTCGACGGCACGGGATCGACCGCCGGGACCGGCACCGGGGCCGGGCCGTACAGGCGGGTGGCGGACCGCGCGGCCTCGATCTCCGCCGCGAGGGAGACCTCGTGGCCGGCGGGGGCGCGGTAGCCGCCCGCCTCGACGATCCGCTCGGTCTCCTGCGCGATTCCCCGCAGGCGGGCGCTCATCGCGTCACCCCCGTGTGTTGCGCGAGCGCCGCCCGCGCGTACTCCCCCGTCGTGCTCATGGGCGCATCCTGGGCGATGCTGGGGAGTGTCCGCAACGGAGTTTCCTCGTGTGAATAACCCGCTACGGGTACGGGAAGAGGTGCCAGGAGTCCCCGAAGACGGAGATCGCCGATCCGCATTGCCACGATGTGCCCCCTTGTGCGAAAGCGGCGCGAGGGTTTTGGGTGGGACGAGCGCTGTCGGTCCGGCCCCACCGGGCGGCGATCGGCGGCTTGGCTGACGAGATGGCATCTCAGGAGGATCCCGACATGTCAGATTCGACGAGTGGCTGTACGGAGCACCGCTCCCCGGTCACCGAGGCGGAGGTCGAGGCCCTGGTCCGGGGCATCTGCTTCAAGACCGGTCCACCCCGCACCCTCGGTGTCGAGCTGGAATGGCACGTCCACGAGCTGAGTGACCCACGGCTCCCGGCAACACCCGCACGACTCGAAGCGGCCTACGCCGCAGTGCGGACCCTGACCCTGAACTCGCCCCTGACCGTCGAACCCGGCGGCCAGCTGGAGCTCAGCTCGGCACCGGCCGCCTCCCTGATGGAGTGCGTCGGGTCCGTCTCGGCCGACCTCACCGCCGTCCGCGCGACGCTGCGGGAGCTGGATCTCGGCATCAGCGGCTTCGGCCACGAACCCTGGAACCCCCCGACCCGCTACCTCCACGAACCCCGCTACGACGCGATGGAGATCTATCTCGACCGCTTCGGACCCGAGGGGCGGGCCATGATGTGCTCCTCCGCGTCGGTGCAGGTGTGTCTCGACGCCGGGTACGAGGAGCCGGGCCCCCTCGGTCACCAGCGGCGCTGGTGGTTGTCGCACCAGCTCGGCGCCGTCCTGGTGGCGGCGTTCGCGCACTCCCCGCTGGCACGCGGCCGGGTCACCGGCTGGCGCTCGACCCGGCAGGCACTGTGGGCCGCCATGGACCCCGGCCGCACGGACGCGCCGTCGCTGGACGGCGACCCGCGCGAGGCGTGGGCCCGGCTGGTGCTGGACGCGCCCGTGATGTGCGTACGCGCCGACGAGGGCCCCTGGGGTGTCCCCGGAGCGATGACGTTCCGGGAGTGGACACGGTCCGACACCCCGCCGAGCCGGGCCGACCTCGACTACCACCTGACGACACTGTTCCCGCCGGTGCGCCCGCGTGGCCACCTGGAGTTCCGGATGATCGACGCGCAGCCGGGCGAGGACGGGTGGATCGTGCCGCTCGCCGTGACGGCGGCGCTGTTCGAGGACCCGGCGGCCGCCGAGACCGCCTACCGGACCGTCAAGCCCCTCGCGGAGCGGGCCGGTTCGCAACCGCCACCGCGCAATCCGCTGTGGGAGGCGGCCGCCCGGGACGGGCTGACCGATCCGGAACTGCGGGAGGCGGCGGTCATCTGCTTCGCCGCGGCCGCGGAGGCGTTGCCCAGACTCGGGGCGAGCTCCGAGGTGCTGGACGCGGTCGTGGCGTACACCGACCGCCATGTGGCCCGGGGCCGCTGCCCCGCCGACGATCTGCTGGACCTGTTCCACGGGAAGGACCTCCCCGCATGACCGCACCCGAGACGCCGGCTCCGACGGCCGACGCCGACCCGGACATACTCCGGGAGCGCGCGCTGGCGGCGCTGACCACGGCCCGGGCCCGCACCGCGCTCCTCACCACCGCCGTCGACGAACCCGATCTCACCGCGCAGCACTCGCCGCTGATGTCGCCCCTGGTCTGGGACCTCGCCCACATCGGCAACCAGGAGGAGCTGTGGCTCCTGCGGAACGTCGCCGGACGGGAGGCGATGCGGCCCGAGATCGACGGGCTGTACGACGCCTTCGAGCACCCGCGCGCCGAGCGGCCCTCGCTGCCGCTGCTGCCGCCCGAGGAGGCCCGGCAGTATCTGCACGAGGTACGCGGCCGGGCGCTGGACGTGCTGGAGAGCATCGACTTCCACGGCACCCGGCTCACCGACGCGGGCTTCGCCTTCGGCATGATCGCCCAGCACGAACAGCAGCACGACGAGACGATGCTGATCACCCATCAGCTCCGCAAGGGGCCCGCCGTGCTCTCGGCGCCGGATCCCGAGCCGGTCCCACTGCACACCGGACCGCCCGAAGTCCTGGTGCCTGGCGGGGAGTTCGTGATGGGCACCTCGACCGAGCCGTGGGCGCTGGACAACGAGCGGCCGGCGCACCGGCGGGTCGTCCCGGCGTTCCACATCGACACCACGCCGGTGACGAACGGCGCCTACCAGGCGTTCATCGAGGACGGCGGCTACGACGACGAGCGCTGGTGGACGGCCGAGGGCTGGGACCACATCCGCGCGCACGGCATCCACGCGCCGCTGTTCTGGCGGCGTGACGGCCGGCAGTGGCTGCGGCGGCGCTTCGGGGTCACCGAGGTCGTACCGGCCGACGAACCGGTGTTGCACGTGTGCTGGTACGAGGCCGACGCGTATGCCCGCTGGGCGGGGCGGCGGCTGCCGACGGAGGCCGAGTGGGAGAAGGCCGCCCGGCACGACCCGGTCACCGGCCGCTCCCGCCGTTACCCGTGGGGCGACGTCGATCCGGGGCCCGAGCACGCCAACCTGGGGCAGCGGCATCTGCGCCCGGCGCCGGCCGGCAGCTATCCGGCGGGCGCATCACCGCTGGGTGTACGGCAGTTGATCGGTGACGTGTGGGAGTGGACGTCGAGCGACTTCCTGCCCTACCCGGGGTTCACGGCGTTCCCGTACAAGGAGTACTCGGAGGTGTTCTTCGGCCCGGAGTACAAGGTGCTGCGCGGTGGCGCGTTCGCCGTGGACCCGGTGGCGTGCCGGGGGACGTTCCGCAACTGGGACTACCCGATCCGGCGGCAGATCTTCAGCGGCTTCCGAACGGCGCGTGACGCCTCCCCGGAGGTCGTCTGATGTGTCGTCATCTCGCTTATCTCGGGCCGGAGTCGGCGCTGGGCAGGGTGCTGGTGGATCCGCCGCACAGCCTGTTCCGGCAGTCGTGGGCACCCCGGCGGCAGCGGCACGGGACGGTCAACGCCGATGGTTTCGGAGTCGGTTGGTACGCGGAAGGCGACCCGGTGCCGGGACGGTACCGCCGGTCGGGTCCCATCTGGGGGGACCTGTCCTTCACCGACCTCGCCCGGGTGGTCCGCTCCGGGGCGCTGCTGGCCGCCGTACGGGACGCCACGGTGCCCGGGGCGGACAACGAGGCCGCCGCGGCGCCGTACGCCGCCGGGCCCTGGCTGTTCAGCCACAACGGGGCGGTCGCCGGGTGGCCCCGGTCGCTCGGGCACCTCGCGGACGGTCTGCCCGCCGTGGAACTGCTGTCGATGGAGGCCCGCAACGACTCCGCGCTCGTGTGGGCGCTGATCCTGAACCGGTTGCGCGCGGGCGACGAGGAGGGGCAGGCGCTGGCCGACACGGTCCTCGACGTCGCCCGGGCGGCGCCCGGCTCGCGGCTCAACCTGCTGCTGACCAACGGGGAGGCGATCGCCGCGACCGCCTGGGGCGACACGCTCTGGTACCTCTCCGAGCCCGGCCGCAGCGCGGTCGTGGCGTCCGAGCCCTACGACGACGATCCGCACTGGGTGGAGGTTCCGGACCGCACGCTGCTGGCGGCGAGCCGTACGGACGTCCTGCTCACTCCGCTCAAGGAACTGGACGAACCCAGCAGTCCACACGACGAGTCCGCCTCCGCCGCACCGAAGGAGCCTTCCGCGTGAGCCCGTTCCTTCTCACCCGCACCCTGCCCGAGGACGCCACCGACGCGGCCCTGCGCGCCGATGTCCTCCAGGGCCTGACCCGCACCCCGAAGACGCTGCCGCCGAAGTGGTTCTACGACGCGCGCGGCAGTGAACTGTTCGAGCGGATCACCGAGTTGCCGGAGTACTACCCGACCCGTGCCGAGCGGGAGATCCTCGTCGGCCGGGCCGGTGAGATCGCGGCGGCGAGCGGGGCGCGCACCCTCGTCGAGCTGGGCTCCGGCTCCTCCGACAAGACCCGGCATCTGCTGGACGCGATGCCGGGCCTGCACACGTACGTGCCGGTCGACGTGAGCGAGAGCGCGCTGCGGCAGGCCGGCGAGGCGCTGGTCGCCGAGCGGCCGGGGCTGAACGTGCACGCCCTGATCGCCGACTTCACCGCCGGGCTCGAACTGCCCCCGACGCCGGGGCCGCGTCTGGTGGCGTTCCTGGGCGGCACGATCGGCAATCTGGTGCCCGTGGAGCGCGTGGCGTTCCTGGCCGCCGTACGGGCCCTGCTGGCGCCGGGGGACACGCTGCTGCTGGGTACGGACCTGGTCAAGGACGAGGCGGTGCTGGTCGCCGCGTACGACGACGCGGCCGGGGTGACGGCCGAGTTCAACAAGAACGTGCTCAACGTGGTGGACCGGGAGCTGGGGGCGGACTTCGACCCCGACGCGTTCGACCATGTCGCCCTCTGGAACGCGGAGTGCGAGTGGATCGAGATGCGGCTGCGGTCCCGGACGGCGCAGACGGTGAAGATCCCTGCGCTGGACCTCGCGGTGGATTTCGAGGCCGGGGAGGAGCTGCGGACGGAGGTGTCCGCGAAGTTCAGGAGGGACGGGGTGCGGGCTGAACTGGCTTCTGTCGGACTGGAGTTGACGCTGTGGTGGACGGATGAGGAGGGTCGGTTCGCGCTGTCGTTGAGTCGAGCGGGGTAGCGGGCGGCCGGGGGGGTGCGTTGTCGGGTGCGGGTGAGTGGGGCTTCTCGCGCCCCTAAAAGATCCAGCCCCTGCTTTTCTGGGGCGCGGGGAACTGCGCGACCAGCCCCGCCCACCCGCACCCCACAGCGCTCCCTTCCCCACTCCGCCTGCCTCGCGAACCGGCGGAGCCTGAGGCACCGTGGAGGGATGTGGCGCATCGGCCACCGGTGGAGCACGCGACAAGGAGAACCCGCATGACCGACCACGTGTACCGGGTCACCGAGATCGTCGGCAGTTCGGGCGAGAGCGTCGACCACGCCATCCGCAACGGCGTCGCCCGCGCCGCCCAGACCCTGCGCAACCTCGACTGGTTCGAGGTGACACAGGTCCGGGGGCACATCGAGGACGGGCAGATCGCGCACTACCAGGTCGGCCTCAAGGTCGGCTTCCGGCTGGACGACACCGACTGACCGACCGGGCCGGCCGGGCCCTCAGGTCCGGCCCTCCCGCTCCTGCGCCACCTTCAGCGCGGCGGAGGCCGCGGCCCAGCGCGCCCGTACGACCGTGAAGCCCGCCCGCTCCGCGTCCTCGCAGACCAGCTCGTCGTCGTCGACGAGGACGCGGATCTCACGGGTCCGGGCGAGTTCGCGGAGGATCTCCAGTTTGGTGCGGCGGGCGGGCCTGCGGTCGTTGTTGCGGCGCATCCAGATCCGCCCTTCCGGCAGCCCCTGCGCGGCCAGCCAGTCGACGGTGTCACGGCGGCAGCGTTCGGGCCGCCCGGTCAGGTACACCACCTCGCACTCCTCCGCGCTCTCCCGCGCGAGCGCGACGCCCTCGGCCAGGGGCGGGTCCTGCGGGGCGGCGGCGAAGAACCTGTCCCAGTCGCGCGGGCCGCGCTCCAGGAACCGCTGCCGGTGCGCGGTGTCGGCGAGGGTGTTGTCCAGGTCGAAGACGGCGAGGGGCCGGTCGTTGTCGGTCACGGCACCAGCCTAGGCAGCCGCTGACTCGTGTCGTCCGCTGTCGCTTCACACAACAACCACGAACCCCGCCAGTAGCTTGAGGTTTCAAACGTTAAGGTCGTCATCTCTCTCCCCCCCCACAGCACAGGAGAATCGGCGTGCCTGACGGCGAAGTGATCGTGATCGGCGGCGGATACGGCGGCATCCGCCTCGCCAAACAGCTGGACGAGATAGCCCGGGTCACCCTCGTGGACCGCAAGGAGGTCTTCTTCCACCGCATCGCCGCGCTGCGCGCGGGCGTGCACGAGGCATGGACGACCACCCCCTTCATCCCCTACGACCGACTGCTGCGCCACGGCCGTGTGGTCGTGGGCAAAGCGGTCGACATCGACACCGGCGAGCGACAGGTGCAACTCGCCACGGGTGAGCGGTTGCCGTACGACGTGGTGGTGATCGCGACCGGTGCGGACTATCCCGAGCCGGCGCGTTTCCTGGGCACCACCACCGAGGAGGCGGGCAAGACGTTCGCCGCGCACCAGGGGAGCGTGGCCGCCGCCGAGCACGTCCTGATCGTCGGCGGCGGGCCCGGCGGCGTGGAGCTCGCCGCCGAGATCCGGCTGGCCCGGCCGGACGCGCGGGTCACCCTCGCGCATGCGGGACCGGAACTGCTCAGCTCCACCGGCAGCAAGTGGGCGGGACGACGGGCTCTGTCCTGGCTGGAGTCGCACGACGTCGAGGTGCGCCTCGACTCGTTCGTCTCCCAGGGACCCGACTTCGGCACCTATCGGGACGGCCGGGGTGGGCTCATCGAGGCGGACCTGTCGTTCTGGGCCAATGGCACCACCCCGAACACGCTCTGGCTGCGGCTGGCCGGGCACGGGGCGTGGCTGGACGCGGACGGGCACGTCAAGGTCGACCGGATGCTGCGGGTCGACGGGCGGCTCGACGTGTTCGCGGTCGGTGACGTGAACGATGTGAGCGAGTTGAAGGTCTCGCCCGTCGCGTTCGCCCAGGCGGACCTCGCCGCGCACAACATCCGCGCCTACCTGGAGAGTTCGGGCAGGCACCGCAAGGAACCGCGACTGTACCGGCCGATCCGCCGGACCCCGCTGATCATTCCCTTCGGTCCGGCCGACGGGGTCACGCTGCTGCCGGTGCCGGGGGGTGAGACGGCGGTGCTGGGGGCTCGGACGTCGACGCTGGCGAAGGCGAAGACGTTGATGACGCCGTACGTGCGGAAGCAGTTGGGGTACTGAGGGGGTCGGGGCGGATTGGGGTGCGTGGTCGGGCGCGGGCCCGGTGGGGGCTTTTCGCGCAGTTCCCCGCGCCCCTGAAAGACAGAGACCAGGCCCTGCGGGCCTGAGAAGCATGGGGTGCAGCCCCTGCTTCTCAGGGGCGCGGGGAACTGCGCGACCAGCCCCCACCGGGCCCGCGCCCGACAACGCACCCCACTCCGCACCCCCGCCTCACTCGGCCCGCGCCGCCTCCTGGCCCACCAGGTCGTTCGCGTGGGCGAGGAAGTCGTCGACCATCCGGTGGAAGAGGCCCGCGAGCTGCCGCAGTTCCTCCGGGGACCACTCGGACAGCGCCACCTGCATACCGCGGACGCCGGCCTCGCGGATGCGGCCCATGGCGTCCTGGCCGGCCGCCGTCAGCTCGATGCGCTGGGCCCGGCGGTCGTCCGGGTCCGGGACGCGGGTGACGTAGCCGCTCCTCTGGAGCTGCTGGACCTGGCGGGTGACGTGGGAGGCCTCGACGCCGAGCCGGTTGGCCAACTCCCCCGGGCGCAACGGCTCGGAGTCGGCGATCTGCCGCAGCAGGGCCACGGCGGCACGGTCCAGCGGCACCCCGGCCAGGCTCATCAGGCGCTCGTGGGCCCGCGCCCGGGTGCTGAGGTAGGTGATGCGGGTGAGTGCTCGCTCGATCTCGATCACTTCCGCCGAGGCGGGGTCGGAGGGTGGCGGTGATGGGGACATGGGAGCTACTTTACCATCTTGTTGCCTGACTCAAGTAAATTCATCGCACGAGTAGCCCCCGCTCCCACGTCCGAACGGAGCCCCATGTCCCTTCTCGCCCGCCCGGCGGTGGCCGCCTTCGCGGCCAAGGCGATGCAGCGTATCTCGGCGGCGGCCAGCCGCCGGGCCGGTGGGCGGGGCTCCGCCGCCGAGTGGCGCGCCCGCCTTCCCGAGTACGCCTGCGTCTCCCGCGAGTTGACGGTCCCCACCGCGTACGGCCCGGCCCGTGCCGTGCTGTACCTGCCGACCGGTGAGGGCACCTCTCCCCCGCCGGTCCACGTCAACTTCCACGGCGGCGGCTACGTCCTGCCCCAGATCGAGCTGGACGACGCGCTGTGCCGGTGCATAGCCGTCGAGGCGGGCTCGGCCGTGCTCAACGTGGACTACGTGGTCGCCCCGCAGCACCCGTTCCCGGCACCGCCCCGGCAGGCGTACGAGATCGTGCGCTGGGTGGCCGGACATGGGGGCGAGCACGGCTGGGACGGCGACCGGCTCTCGGTGGGCGGCCAGAGCGCGGGCGGCGGCCTCGCGGCGGCGGTGGCCCGTCAGGCCCTGGAGGAGAAAGGCCCCTCGATCGCGCTCCAGGTCCTGCACTATCCGCCGCTGGACCTCGCCACCGCCGCCCGCGACAAGCGGGCCGCGATCGCCCGGCCGATGCTGCGGCCGTGGATGGCGGACGTCTTCGACAGCGCGTACATCCCGGACCCGGAGCGGCGGGCCGACCGCCTTGCCTCTCCGGCGCACCCCTCGGACACGGCCGACCTCAGGGGCATCGCCCCGGCCTTCGTCGTCACCGCCGAGTTCGACCTGCTCAAGGCCGAGGCCGTCGCCTACGCCGACCGGCTCCGCACGGCCGGGTCGCTGGTCGGTCACCACGACGTGGTCGGCGCCGACCACGGCTACGACACCGGCGACGAGGCCCGGGCCCGTGAGGTGTACCCGCTGATCGCCGCCCGCGTACGACAGGCCTTCGCCACGGGGGCGGGCGAGGAGATGGTGTAGGGCCGGGCCGACGGGTCCTCCGGGTGGGAGCCCGCCCTCCGCGGGCCGGGCTTCGGCCTGCCGGCGCGTGTCCGGCTCGGCGCAGGCCCCCCAGGGGGACGAACTCGTCAGTCGACCGGCGGGGTGCCGTGCGTGTGGAACGACTCGATGGTCCGCAGACCCCATGCCTGGCCCTTGGCGCGCTCCGCCTGGGTCCAGGTGACGAGCGGCCAGTCGGGGGCGAGGACGAGCCGGGTGAGCGGGTTGCACAGCTCGATCCGGTTGCCGCCCGGCTCGTAGACGTAGAGGAAGAACGTCTGCTGGATGGCGTGCTTGTGCGGGCCCGTCTCGATGAACACGCCCTGGTCGAGGCAGAGATCGGCGGCCCGCAGGATGTCCTCGCGGGTGTCCGTGGCGAACGCGATGTGGTGCAGTCGGCCGCGTGAGCCGGTCCAGTCCTCGGTGTAGACGACGTCGTACGACTTGTTGGTGAAGGTGAGCCACTGGGCGGCGACCTTCCCGGTGTCGAGGACGATCTGCTCCGTGGCGCGGGCGCCGAGGACGTCGCGGGTGAAGGCGGCGTTGGCCCCGACGGCGGAGGCGAGGAAGTTGACGTGGTCGAGGCGGCGTACGCCGACCCCGTGCCCGGGTTTGGCCTGGGGCTGGTTCTTCAGGCCGGGCCGGAGGTCGGCCGGCGCGTCGTACCACTCGCTCTCCCAGTACAGGGCGAGTTCGTGGCCGTCGGGGTCCGTGGTGACGTACAGCGGGCCGATGCCCGGTTCGTCCTCGACCCAGCGGCCCGCGCGGCCGGTGCTCTCCAGTTCCCCGACCCGACGCCGCAGGGCCTCCTCGCTGGAGGTCCGCAGCGCGGTGCGGCGGATGCCGCTCGTGGAGTGGGCGGTGAGGGTGAGGCTGTGGTGTTCGTAGTCGTCCCAGGTCCGCAGGTGGACCGAGCCGCCGGAGCGGCCGTTCTCCGTCAGGCCCAGGATCTCGGTGAAGAACCAGAGGCTGCGGTCGAGGTCGGGGGTGAGCAGTTCGACATGGCCGAGATGGGCGATGTCGCCGAGCGGCGGGGCCATCGGTGACTCCTTAGTGGGCGAGGGGACGGCCGCGGGTCAGGGGCGGGCGGCGGGGCCTGCGGGCCGGGGGAACACCGTGCCGTCGAAGATCTTTCGGGCGGTGCGGACGACGGCCGTGCGGCGCGCCGAGGGAGCGCCGTCGGGGCCGTGGGTCACCCGGGTCTCCATGTCGAGGAAGCCCGTCGGGTGTTCGATGCGCAATCGGTCGCCCGTAGCAGGGAGTTGGGCGATTCCTTCGCCCACTCCTCCGGCGACGCGCAGGCCGGCGGCCACGCTCGCGGCGCCGAGCACCCCGATGGAGGGGTGGCAGCGGACCGGGATGAAGGTACGGGTGGTGACCGCGCCGCCGCACCGGGGCGGGGCGAGCAGACTGAGTTTGGGCACGGTGGTGCGTTCGACGTCGCCGAGTCCCATCAGCGGCCCGGCCGCGCGTCTGATCTCGTGCAGCCGGCCGGTCAGGGCGACCTCGCTCTCCAGGGCCTCGGGCGTCTCGTGACCGGTGACGCCGAGGGCGGCGGCGGGTATCAGCACGGTGGGCATGCCGTTGTCCACGCAGGTCACCTCGGTGCCGGCGACCAGGTCACGGGCGTTGCCGGTGGGCAACAGCGGCCTGCCGCCCGGCGGGAACTCGATCACCACCGGCGCGGCCGTCCCCGGCACCCCGGAGATCTCCGCGTCCCCGGTGACCGCGACGCGGCCGCCGGGGGTGGGGAAGGTGGCGACAGCGAGGTCACCGGTGTTGAGCATGCGGACCCGGACGGAGGTCTCCGGCTCGCCGACGGTCACCAGTCCACGTTCGACGGCGAACGGGCCGACGCCCGCGAGCAGATTGCCGCAGTTCTGACGATCACTCACCTCGTTTGCGTCGACGCCGACTTGGAGGAACAGATAGTCGACGTCGGCCTCGGGGTCGGCCGACACGGACACCATGGCCACCTTGCTGGTCAGAGGGTGGGCCCCGCCCAGGCCGTCGATCTGGCGCGGGTCCGGGCTGCCCATGACGCGCAGCAGGAGTTCATCCCGGTCGGCCGCGCGGGCGGGGAGGTCCCCGGCGAGGAAGTAGGCGCCCTTGGAGGTGCCGCCGCGCATCAGCATGCAGCGGACCCCGTCGGACCACCCGGTCACCGCCGGGCCCTTCCGCCGACGTACAGGGGGCTCGGCGTCACGACTCGGCGCTCTCGTTCTCGTGGTCCTCGTACGACCGGTAGGTCACCCCGAGGCCTGCGAGCGTCTCGCGCAACCCGTAGCGGTCCAGGCCCAGTTGGCCGTCGAGGAAGGCGGCGCGAGAGGCGGCCTCCCTGCGTTCGCGGGCCGCGGAGGCCTCGGCCGTCCGGCGGGCCCGTGACCGGGGGACGACGACCACGCCGTCGTCGTCGGCGAGGATCACGTCACCGGGGTGGACGGGCCGGCCTCCTACGGCCACGGGCACGTTGACGGACCCGCCGGTGGCCTTCACCGTGCCCTGGGCGCTGACGGCGGCGGCCCAGACGGGGAAGTCCATCGCGCGGAGCTCCGCGGTGTCCCGCACACCGGCGTCGATGACCAGGCCGCGTACGCCACGCCGCCTGAGGGCGGTGGCGAAGAGTTCGCCGAACATGCCGTCCGTGGAGGGCGAGGTGGTGGTGACGACGAGGATGTCGCCCTCGCCGCACTGCTCGACCGCCGCGTGGATCATGAGGTTGTCGCCGGGCCAGGAGAGGACGGTGACGGCGGTGCCGACGATCCGGGTGTCCCGCTGGATCGGACGGAGGTGGGTGCCGAGCAGGCCGGTGCGGCCCATCGCCTCGTGGACGGTGGCGACGCCGTACCGGCCGATCGCCTCGACGTCCGCGGGGTCCGCCTTCGGCGGGTTGGTGACGATCACGCCGCCCATCAGTCCAGCACCCCCGTGACCTGCGGGTAGGGGCGCATGTAGGCCTCGGCCATGGTCCGGTGCGCGAGGCCCAGGTTGGGGCCCGCATTGCGCTTGAGCTGGACGCCCCGGCGTACGGCGAGGTCGGTGTAGTAGTCCCACAGGTGCCGTTGTGCGCCCAGGCACTCCATGGCCATGCGCTTGGTCTCCCAGACCTCGGTGATGTCGAGCAGGACCTGGGGCTTGAAGCCGCACATCTCGGGCTGGTGCGGCTCGAAGAAGAACACCGGCGGGGCTCCGATGATCTCGCCCTCGGCCGGGTAGCCGATGGCCTGGGCGAGGACCCGGGCATCCATGGCCATGCGGGAGGCGGCCGGGTGGTCGCCGTTGTAGGGGTCCTCCAGGGGGTGGGTGAGGACGACGTCCGGCTGGGCCGCGCGGTAGACGGTGACCAGCCGGTCGGTGAGCTCCGGGGTGCCGGTCAGCGGGTAGTCGCCGGCGTCGAAGAAGACGATCCCGGCGCCGAGGGTCGCGGCGGCCTTCTCGGCCTCCTCGCGGCGGATCGCCTTGATCTCGTCGAGGGTCCGGCCCTCGCGCCAGGCCTTGGCGGACTCGCCGCGCTCACCGAAGGTGAGGCAGGCGATGGTGACCCGCTCCCCGCGCGAGGCCGCGAGGGCGATGGCGCCGCCGGCCCTCCACACGAAGTCCCCCGCGTGCGCGGTGATGACGAGTGTCGATCGTGGTGGGGCGGCGTCGGACGTCGTGCCGTCGGTCATCTGATGGTCTCCCTGGTGGACGGAACGGACAGGCCGATCAGGCCTGTCGGCCCACCCCGGAGCGCACGGGAGGCGGCGCGCTATTCGCGCAGCGCGGCGATCACGCTCGTGAGGTGGACGCGGACGGCCTCCTCGGCCGCCCGCGGGTCCCTCGCCGTGATCGTCTCGATCATGGCCAGGTGTTCACCCAGGGAGTGCTGGGGCCGTCCCGGCCGCAGCGCGAGCTGGAAGCGGTGGCGGACCAGCTGGGCGTTGAGCCGTTCCAGCAGTTCCACGGCCACCCGCTGGCCGGAGATCTCCCGGATGCGGGCATGCAGCCGCTGGTTCAGCTCGGAGTACGTCACCGGCTCTCCGTCGGCCACGGCTTTGGTCATCGCCGTGCCGATGTCGGCCAGTTCGGCCAGCTCGTCGTCGGTGGCCACAGTGGCCGCCTTCGCCGCGCACAGCCCTTCCAGCACCATGCGGCACTCGCTGATGGCGACCGCTTCCTCCACGGTCACCACCCGCACCCGCGAGCCGCGGTTGCGGATGCGCTCGACCAGCCCTTCGGCCTCCAGATCGATCAGTGCCGCGCGGATGCTGGCCCGTGTCACACCGAACTGCTCGGCGAGTTCGTTCTCCACCAGCCGTTGGGCCGGTGCCATCTCGCCTCGCAGGATCGCCTGCCGCAGCTTCGCCAGCGCGAGCTGTTTGGCCTGCTCCCCGGTGCCCGGACGGGCTTCCTCCTGCATCGTGCCCTCCCTGAGTGAGTGCCTGTCGAACGTAAATCTAGGCCAACAAAATTGTCAACAATTCTGTTCTCACGGGGTTTCCACGGGTCAGTGGGCCTGCGCGGCAGCCCGCACCGGCAGCAGCACGGCCGAGGGGTGCTCCGGGCGGCCGGAGACCTGGACCCTGATGCGCCGGCCGCGCCGGAAGCGGTGGGCGATCGACCACAACCGGACGGCTTCGATGCACGGGGAGCGCCGCCCGGTGGCCGCGAGATCGGCGTCGGCGAGCGGCAGGGTGTCGAGGGCACGGCGGACGCGCTTCAGCTCGAAGGGCTGACGGACCATCGCGAACGGGCGTTCCTGCTTGGCCATCATCGCGCCCCAGCCGAACGTCGTCTGCAGACATCGCGTCCGCGCGCAGGAACTCCAGGGTCAGCGCCGACTCCGTCATGCGCGGAATCATCGCCCGGCATTCAGCGGCGCGGTACGAGCATGCTGAGGGCGTTCGCCGCGACGACCGCGCCGATCGCCGTCCACTCGATCCCGCCCAGGTGCTGACCGAGCATGAACCAGCCCGCGAGCGCGGCCAGGACGGGGTTGACGCCCATGAAGAGCCCGAACACCTGGGCGGGTACGCGGCGCAGGGTGAAGACGTCCGCGAGGTACGGCACGGCCGAGGCGAGAACCGGCCGCGATCGCGTAACCGACGGCCCCCGTGGTGGGCGGGAACCCCACAGCGGGTTGGGCGGGTTGAGCCGCCGCGTCTCCCAACGGGCGCTGGTGGTACGGAGTTCGCAGCTCGCGTCGTACCGGTTGGGCCGCTCGCCCCCGTCCTCTCCCGGGCTGGCCATGCCTCCTCCCGCCCGCGTCACTCGGCGCCCACGAGCACGTCGTCGAAGCCGCCGTCCGCACGCCATCGCCGGAGCAGTTCGTGGAAGGCGACGGGTCCGTCGCCGTACGACTCGCTGCGCTCCCTGGGCCGGCCCTCGTTGTTGTAGTAGCCGGGGGTGCACTCCGCCTGGAACTTGTACAGGTCGGCAGCCTTCTCGCGGATGGTGGCGACCCAGGAGTCCTGGGCCTCGGCGCTCGGCTCCACGTACCGGGCTCGGCGCCTGCGGGCCTCGGCGACGACCTCGCCCACATGGATCGACTGCTGGTCGAGGATGTGGACGTAGTTGACGGCGCTGGCGTTCTGCAGCGGGCCGAGCTGGAAGAGGTTGGGGAAGCCATGGCTGTAGAAGCCGTGGAGGGTCTTCGGGCCGGTCGCCATCCAGGTCTCCAGCAAGCCGACGCCGTCCCGGCCGTACGCGGGGAGGCGGCCGGAGAGCAGACCCGAGACACCGACCTCGAAGCCGGTGGCGAAGATGACGCAGTCCACCTCGTACTCGACCCCGCCGACCACCACGGCCTTCTCGGTGATCCGCTCGACGCCGTGTGTGTCGGCCGTGTCGACGAGGGTGACGTTGGGCCGGTTGAAGGTCTGGAGGTAGTGGTCGCTGAAGGTGGGCCGCTTGCACATGTAGCGGTACCAGGGCTTCAGCTTCTCGGCGGTCTCCGGGTCCTCGACGATCGTCGCCACGCGGTCGCGCAGCTCGTTCATCTTCTGGAAGTCGGCGATCTCGTAGGCCCGTTCCCGCTCGTCCGGCGGGACGTCGTCGTACGCGTCGGTCGGGATCAGCTTCTCCTGGAGACGGGCGCTGCTGGTCCAGGCGTCGTTCACCAGGTCCGTCCCGGCCCGGACGCCGGTGACGGTCTTCAGGAAGTTGTCCATGCGCGCGGCCTGCCAGCCGGGGGCCAGCGTCCTCGCCCACTCCGGGTCGGTGGGCCCGTTGCCGCGGACGTCCACCGTGGAGGGGGTGCGCTGGAAGACGTAGAGGTGGGCCGCGTCGGCCCCCAGGTGGGGGACGACCTGGATGGCGGTGGCGCCGGTGCCGATGACGGCCACGCGCTTGTCGGCGAGGCCGGTGAGACCGCCGTTCGCGTCGCCGCCGGTGTAGTCGTAGTCCCAGCGGCTGGTGTGGAAAGTGTGGCCCTTGAAGGTCTCGATGCCGGGGATGCCGGGGAGTTTGGGCCGGCTGAGTGCGCCGCTGGAGACGACCACATACCGGGCGCGCATGCGGTCGCCCCGGTCGGTGGAGACGATCCACTCCAACTCGGTCTCGTCCCAGCGCAGTTCGGTGGCGACCGTCTGGAAGGCGGCGTCCCGGTAGAGGTCGAAGTGGCGGCCGATCGCCCGGGAGTGCTGCCGGATCTCCTCGCCCGGGGCGTACTTCCACCGCGGGACGTAGCCCAGCTCTTCGAGCAGCGGCAGATAGATGTACGACTCGATGTCGCAGTGGATGCCCGGGTAGCGGTTCCAGTACCAGGTGCCGCCGAAGTCGCTGCCCTTCTCGATCACCCGGATCGACTCGACGCCCGCCTGGCGCAGTCTGGCCCCGGCGAGCAGCCCGCCGAAGCCGCCGCCGACGACGACCGCCTCGACCCGGTCGGTCAGCGGCTCGCGGGTGAACTCCCCGTCGGCGTAAGGGTCGTCGTCGTAGTGCCCGAACTCGCCGGCGATCCGCTGGTACTGCTGGCCGCCGTCCGGACGGATCCGGCGTTCACGCTCGGCGCGGTAGCGGGCGCGGAGGGCGTCCGGGTCGAAGCCGAGCGCCTCGAAGCCGAGTTCCTCGGGGTCGAGGAACGGGGGGCCGGAGGAAGTGTGGGGGGTGGACATCGGGGTCCTCTCTGCGGTCCGTGGACGTGTGTGGTGGTGCGGTCGCAGCGCACGCTGCCGTCGTGAAGCCTGTGGTGCGGACGTCGTCGTGACGTGTGCGGTGACGTGCGTGAGCCGTGGTGTCAGGCCTGCCGGTGGTGTCGCAGCCAGGCGGCCTGGCCGCCGTCGACGAGCAGGTCCGTGCCGGTGATGTAACGCGCTTCGGGGCCGATGAGGAAGGCCACGGCGTCCGCTATCTCCGTCGGGGTGCCGGTACGGCCGGCTCCGCTCGCCTCCAGCATGGACAGCATGTGCGCGCCGCTCGGGCCCTCGGCCTCCGCCTTCGCCATGGCGGTGGCGACGACCCCGGGGCTGACGCTGTTGATCCGGGCGCCGCGCCGGCTCCAGGCGAGCGCGGCGGCCTCGACGCGCACCTGGTTGGCCCGCTTGGAGACGATGTACGCCCGCGTCGCGCTGTCCCCGACGGCCTTCACCGCTGCCAGGCCAAGGAGGTGCTCCGCCGGGGCCGTGGCGAGGGCGGCCTCGTCCTCGCGGCCGAGGGCGGCGACATGGCCGGCCATGCTGGAGACGCAGACCATGGCCGCCCCCGGTCCGGCCACCGCCTCGAAGGCGTCGACCACGTGGGCGGTGCCCAGCAGGTTGACCTTCAGGATCGTCTCGGCGGACCCCTGGGCGGCGGAGACTCCGGCGGTGTGCACGACGACGGCCACCCGGCCCTCGGCGGCGGCCTCCGCCACGAGCCCGTCGACGGACCCGCGGTCGGACACATCGGTCGGGACGCCCCTCACCGCATAGCCCTCATCGCTCAACACGCCGACCGCACGGTCGAGTTGACCGCGCGAGGCATCGGCGAGCAGGACCGTGCGTCCGCTGCCGGTCCGGCGGGCGATCGCCACACCCATGCCCCCCGCGCCGGTGACGACGACCACGTCACGCGACGGGCCGGACCGCTGCTCCGCCATGATCGACCTCCTGTCGTGCCGCCGGCGTCTCCGACGGATCGTCCCGTGCCATCCGGCGGCGGATGCGATGGCCTGCAGCCACGGCCGGATCGCCCTGGGCGGCATGCCGACCGCGCTCTTTCCTCACGGGAGGGCGGGGTGTCGTGGACAGCAGCCTACCGCTCTCATTGCTTGACTCAAGTAAGCCCCACGTGCTTGCCTCACTCAAGCAAGGCGAGGAGCAGCCGGGCGATCGGCTCACCCCATGAAAGAGGGATTCCATGAGCAGTGACGGTCTCGACGGCCGCGGTGTCGTCGTCACGGGCGCCGGTTCCGGCATCGGGCGCGCGGCGGCCCTGAAGTTCGCCGCGGCGGGTGCGAAGGTGCTGGTCGCCGACATCGCCGAGAAGGCCGCCGGGGAGACCGTCGAGGTGATCACGGCGGCCGGCGGCAGCGCCGTCGCGGTCGTCGGCGATCTCAGTGACCATGTGGTCGTGGACGAGGTCGTCGCACGTGCCGTGGAGACCTTCGGCGGGCTGGACGTCCTGGTGAACAACGCTGGGATCATGGACCGGATGTCCGCCCTCGCCGATGTCGACGACAGCGAGTGGGAGCGGGTGATCCGGGTCAACCTGACCGCGCCGTTCCTGCTCACCCGGGCCGCCCTGCCGCACATGCTGAAGGCGGAACGCGGCGCGATCGTCTTCACCGCGTCCGAGGCGGGACTGCGCGGCAGCGCGGCCGGTGCCGCGTACACGGCGTCGAAGCACGGTGTCGTCGGCCTGGTGAAGAGCCTGTCGGTGATGTACCGCAAGCAGGGCATCCGGGCCAACGCGATAGCCCCCGGCCCGACGTTGACCAACATCCAGGTCGACGCCGACCAGCAGGCGCACGGCCCGGCGGTCATCGGCGGGCTGATCGGCGCCACCATCGGCCGGCTCGGCACGGCCGAGGAACAGGCCGACGCCATCGTCTTCCTCGCCTCCGACGCGGCCGCCTTCGTCAACGGCGTGGTACTGCCCGTCGACGACGCCTGGGCCGCCGTCTGACGGCCGGCGTCCCGCCCCCTCGACACGGCCGGGGCGCCGGCCGTGTTCAACACCGTGGCGGGCTCGGCCGAGGGGGCGCGAAGCCGGTCATGGTCGCCGTGCAGAAGTAAGGGGTCGGAGATCGACCTCGGCACCATGCTCCGCAGTGAGCCGACCCTGATCGCCTCCCACGGCTACCCCACCGAGATCTTCGGGGTCGCCCCCCGGGATCGTCGAGCACCACGAGCGCTTCGCCCGGCTCATCAGCCACCGGGTGCCCGCCACCGACGTCGACCGGGTCTTCAGGCCGGCGCTGACGCAGGGGCGGCGGAGAAGGCGGCCGTGACGTTCGACGAGTAGAGATCGACGGTCCCAAGTGACGGGTGCCTGCCGCCGGTTGCCGCCGGGCGGCAGGCCCCGGCCGTCTCTCCGCGTCCCGCGAGCCGCCAACTCGGTCCGGATTGAGTGCACATGAGCGCTTCACGCCTGGAGGATCCTCCGAATCTGAGGATCCGCTGAGTGTTCCGTGTACCCCTTACGTAGACAAGGACGCGCATGACCCGTGCCGGATGTCCCGCCGGCTCCGGAGTTGTCCTTGAGAGGCAAGATGAGACGCAACACGCGAAAGAGATCGAACACCGCCCGCCGAGCGGTGGGTGCGGCAGCCGCTGTGGCCATCGGCGCCGGCGGACTGGTGGCGGTCAACATCTACGCCTCGGCAGGCGAGACCGGCGCTTCCAAGGGCTCCGCCCAGAACCAGGTGCTCGCAGCCGGATCGTCCACCATCGACTGTCCTGACGTGGGCCAGAAGCTGACGTCGGTGCCGGCCCAGGCGAAGGCTCAGGTCGACAGGGAACTGGCCCTGCTCGACAAGCAGATCTCCGAGGCGTACCAGCGCCTCTCCACCTCGCAGCGGGCCATTCAGCAGGACCCCAGCTTCGCGCAGAACGCGATCGTGAATCCTCTGAAGGACAAGCGGAAGGCGACGATCGACCGGATCGCCATCGCCATCGGCCGGGTGGCGGCCAAGCCGCAGGGCCTCGACGCCCTGGCGGCGTGCACACTGCGCCCCACCGGGAACCAGCCCGCTCCCGCCCCGAGCGGCGGAGCCAACCAGGGCGGCAACAACCCCAATGCCGGTGTGGCCGGCAACGGTCCCGTCGCCGCCGACTTCGTGGACATCACCAAGGTGAGGCCCAACGTCCGCACGCCCGCCCGGTCGGCGCGGGCGTCGAAGGGTGTCTTCGTCACCCAGTGCGGCGTGAACGCCAACAAGCTGTACAACAGCGACAACATCATCGTCGCGCCGGGTGTCACCAACGGCGCGCACCACATGCACGACTACATCGGCAACCAGGACAACGACGCCTTCTCCAGCGACCAGGACTTCGCCAAGGCGGGGACCAGCTGCCGGAACAAGGGCGACAAGTCGTCGTACTACTGGCCGGTGCTGCGGCTCCAGGACGGCACCAAGGAGTTCGACGCCGCCCTGCAGGGCGGCGGTGCCGAGGGCAACACGGGCCGGATCCTGACGGCCAAGAAGGCCACCCTGAACTTCGTGGGCAGCCCCCGCGGCAAGGTGGTGGCGATGCCCAAGTTCCTGCGCATCATCACCGGTGACGCCAAGGCGTTCGTCAACGGAAACGCCAACGCCAACGCCTCCTGGAGCTGCACCGGCTTCGAGAACAAGGTGCAGCTGAAGGACAAGTACCCGCTCTGCCCCTCGGGCAGCGACGTGGTGCGTACCTTCAAGTTCCAGAGCTGCTGGGACGGCAAGAACATCGACAGCGCCAACCACCGCACGCACGTGGCCTTCGCCGACGCGAACGGCAAGTGCCAGGCCGGGTTCAAGGCCATCCCGCAGCTCGTGCAGCGGCTGGTGTACGACGTGGACGCGCCCAGTGTGAAGGACAACGGCAAGACCCGTCCGTTCTACTCTCTGGACGGTTTCCCCGAGCAGCAGCACAAGCCGGTCACCGATCACGGTGACTTCATCAACGTCTTCGACAAGAAGCTGATGAACAAGGCGGTGCAGTGCATCAACACCGGACGTAAGTGCAGCTGAGTCCGGTTCGGCAGGAGTAGGTAGCAGGGGCGTCGTCCTGGCTGACGGCGCCCCTGCTTGTTGTTCAGACACGCCGGCACGGCCAGCACCCTGCGGTGGCCGCTGTCGCCGGTGGGCAGGCCGGGTTCCAGGAGGACGTTGCCGATGTACTTGCTGACGGCGCGTTCGGTGACCACCAAGGCCCCGGCGGCAATGCCGGCGTTGTCGTGCCCCTCGGCCATCAGCTTCAGCACCTCGCGACGGCCGACGCGGTCCTTGAGCGACGGCGACACCCAACTGAGCCTGGCCCGCCCGTCCTTGCGGCGCCAGGCCCTGTCGTCGAATTCCCGTCGTCGCCCGAAGGGCGGCCCCGCGGCGTCGTGGGGGTACCTCCCGGTCGAGCACAGCCGAGACCGGGGGAGCGTGCTCTCGGCGTGCCGGGCACTGACCCGCGTACCGGACGTACTCGGGTCAGTGCCCGGCACGCCGAGAGCACGTGCAGGGCGTCACGGGGCAGGCGGGAATGTGACGACAGGGCCTAGAAGCGTCCTGAAGATCTTGAAAATGCGCCCGGCTTGCCCTACTTGATGGCAATTGACATTTACCGGCAATTCAGGGTGAGTCGGGCGGCCAGAGCAAGATCTTCAGCGGTCTCCTAGGGGGTGCCGGCCTCCGCCCCCGCTCCGGCCAGGGGCAGCCGGACCGTGAACGTGGTCGTGCCCGGCTCGCTGGTCAGGGTGATGGTGCCGCCGTGGGCACGGACCAGGGAGTGGGCCACGGCGAGGCCCAGGCCGCTGCCGCCCCGGTCGCGGCTGCGGGCCTTGTCGACGCGGTAGAAGCGGTCGAACACGCGCTCCTGGTCGTCGGCCGGGATACCGGGCCCCGAGTCGGTGATCCGTACCTCGGCCGTGCCGGACGCCGCGGCGACCTCCAGGGAGACCTTCGTACCGGACGGGGTGTGCACGGCGGCGTTGGTGAGGAGGTTGTCGAGGACCTGCCGCAGGCGAAGGGGGTCGAGGCGCAGCCGGACCGGCGCGGCGCCCGTGGCCACGGTCAGCTGATGGTCGGGGTGCCCGGCCCGGAAGCCGTCCGCCGCCTGACGCACGAGTTCCACCAGGTCGGCCTCCTCCAGCCGCAGCGGTGTCTCCACGTCGGCCGCGTCGAGACGGGCCAGCATCAGCAGGTCGTCCAGGAGGACACCCATCCGGGCCGCCTCGGCGCGCAGCCGGGCCAGGTGCTTGTCGCGTTCCTCGGGGCTGTGGGCGGCGGCGTACTGGAAGAGGTCGGCGTAGCCGCGGACCGACATCAGCGGGGTGCGCAGTTCGTGGGAGGCGTCGGCGACGAAGCGGCGCAGGCGTTGTTCGGCCTCGGTGCGCACGGCGAGCGCGTCGTCGATGTGCTCCAGCATGGTGTTGAAGGCGGTGCGCAGCTCCTCGACCTCGTGGCCGCCGTCGCGGTTGTCGTGGCGCACCGGCAGCCGTGCCGAGTCCGTCAGGTCGTGCGAGGTGATGCCGCGGGCGGTGTGCGCCATGTCGCTCAGGGGTTTCAGCCCGCGCCGCAGCATGGCCCGGCCGAAGACGACGAGCGCCATCAGGGCGAGGGCGAAGGTGACGACCTGGACGGTGATCAGCCGGCCGACCGTGTCATCGATGACGTCCATGGGCGCGGCGCTGACCAGGACCACCCCGGGCTCCACCTCGCAGGCCCGCAGCCGGTACTGGCCGTGGCCCTCGATGTGCTCGGTGCGGGTGACCTCCGTGTCCTCGATGGTCAATGCCTTGGCCACGAGGGTGAAGTCGTCGATGTCGTCGGGCAGGTCGCCGGGGTCCTCGGGCTTCCGGAGGACCGGGGTGCCGCCCGAGGTGTCGTACACGGCGTAGTACCAGCGGTAGTACTTCTTCCCGGCGAGGGTGCCGTCGTCCGCGATGCTCTTGGACTGGGCTATCTGGGCGATCTTGAGCTGCTCGTTGAGCTGCGCGGACAGATAGTCGCGCATGTACATGGTCAGCGTGTTGCCGACGACGGCGAACACGACGAGCGCCAGGGCGCCGAGGCCGAGGGCCAGCCGGGTGCCGAGGCGCATGTCGCGATAGCTCTGCCGGAATCGGGCGATCACTCGCTGGCCTGCCGCAGGACGTAGCCGAATCCCCGGACGGTGTGGATCAGCGGTTCGCCGGTGTCGTCGAGCTTGCGGCGCAGTCGGCTGACGACCAGCTCGACGACGTTGGAGCGGCCGCCGAAGCCGTACTCCCAGACGTGGTCGAGGATCTGCGCCTTGGTGAGGACCGTCGGGGACTTGCGCATGAGGTAGCGCAGGACCTCGTACTCGGTGGGCGTGAGGGTGAGCAGCTTGTCGCCGCGGCGGACCTCGCGGGTGTCCTCGTCCATCGTCAGGTCGGCGACCTGGAGCACCGACCGCTGGAAGGCCGGCCCGGCGCTGCGGCGCAGCACGGTGCGCAGCCGGGCCATCAGCTCCTCCACGGCGAACGGTTTCACCAGGTAGTCGTCGCCGCCCCGGGTGAGGCCGGCGACCCGGTCGGCGACACCGTCGCGGGCGGTCAGGAACACCACGGGCACCATCATCCCGGATCGGCGGAGCCGGTCCAGCACGCCGAAACCGTCCACACCGGGCAGCATGAGGTCCAGCACCACGATGTCGGGACGGAACTCGGCCGCCTGTCGCAGCGCCTCCTCCCCGGAGTGCGCCGTGACGGCGTCCCAGCCCTCGTAGCGGGCGACGGTGGCCACCAGGTCCGCGATCGGCGGGTCGTCGTCCACCACGAGCAGTCGCACTTTTTCCACGTGCTCATACTGCGCTACCGATCGCGTCCCGCCATAGCCGCTCACAGTCAGGCGGCCGATCGATAAATACTTGAAAGTTGTCCGACAGCAAAACGACAGCAGCCACCGGAGAAGCTCGTATCCCCCACTCGATCAAGGAGTCTCCCCGTGACCACTGTCCAACACCCCCCAGCGGCGGTCAGCCGCTCGGGAGCGCGCCCCAAAGTGGTCGCCCGCACCGGTCTGTACGCGGTGCTGGCGGCGAACGTCGCACTGGTGACCTTCTTCTTCGTGCAGGCGGGCTTCGCCTCGAACGCCCTCATCGTGCTGGGCCGCCTGGCCGGTCTGTACGGTGCACTGCTGATGGCCTTCCAGCTGGTGCTGGTGGCACGGCTGCCCTGGTTCGACCGGCGCATCGGCATGGACCGGCTGACCTCCTGGCACCGCTGGACCGGCTTCTCGGTGCTGTGGCTGCTGGTCGCGCACGGGGTGTTCATCACCTTCGGCTACGCCCAGTCCTCGGACCTGGACCCGCTCAGCCAGCTGGTGGACCTCGCCGAGACCGTCGAGGGCGTGCTGCGCTCGATCGTCGCGCTCGGCATCATCATCGTGATCGGCGTGGTCTCGGCCCGCTTCGCCCGCCGCAGGCTGGCCTACGAGACCTGGCACTTCATCCATCTGTACACCTACGTCGCGGTGGTGCTGGCCTTCACGCACCAGGTCGCGGCGGGGACGTCGTTCGCGTCGTCGAAGGTCGCGACGGCCTACTGGTACGGGCTCTGGGGCGTGGCCCTGACCTCGGTGTTCGTGGGCCGTCTTGTGCTCCCGCTGTGGCGCAACTGGCGTCACCAGCTCCGCGTCACGGCGGTCGTCCCCGAGGCCGACAACGTCGTCTCGATCTACATGACCGGCCGCGACCTGCACCGGATGCCCGCCCGGGCCGGCCAGTTCTTCCTGTGGCGGTTCCTGACCCGTGACCGCTGGTGGCAGGCCAACCCGTTCTCGCTGTCGGCCGCGCCGGACGGCACCCAGCTGCGGCTCACCGCCAAGGCGGCCGGCGCGGGCTCCGCCGCCCTGCGCCACGTCAAGGTCGGCACCCGCGTCTTCGCCGAGGGCCCCTACGGCGCCTTCACCGCGATGCACCGCACCCGGCCCGAGTCCGTGCTCATCGCCGGCGGTGTCGGTGTCACCCCGATCCGGGCCCTGCTGGAGGAGATCGAGGGGCACGCGGTGGTCATCTACCGGGTCGCCACCCAGCAGGACGCGGTCCTCTACGACGAGCTGCAGCGGCTCGCGTTCGACAAGGGCGCCGAGCTGCACCTGGTCTCCGGTCCCGCCAGCCCCGATCTGCTCGCCCCGCGCGAGCTGCTGCGGATGGTGCCCGACATCGCCGTCCGGGACGTGTTCCTGTGCGGGCCGCCGCCGATGATGAACGCGGTCCTGGGCAGCCTGCGCGAGCTGGACGTGCCCAAGCCGCAGATCCACTTCGAACGCTTCAGCCTGGCCGGCTGAGGGACACCGGGACACGAGGACAGCACTGTGAAACGAGCCATACCCGCCCTGGTCCTGAGCGCCGCCGCGCTGGTGCCCGTCTGGCGTTACGCCCCCTCGACCGACACGACGTCCACGACGACGACCGCCGAACCCGCCCCGTCGGCCTCCGCGTCCACGTCGTCGGGCTCCACCGTGGTCACGGGCCCGACGATCGACACCGAGAAGGGACCCGTCCAGGTCCAGGCGACCTTCCGGGGCGAGAAGATCACCGCCGTGAAGTTCCTCCAGCAGCCGGACCATCCGCAGACCGAGGCCGCGGTGCCGGTGCTGATCGAGGAGACGCTCCAGGCGCAGAGCGCCGACATCGACACGGTCTCGGGCGCCACGATCACCAGTGACGCCTACCGGGAGTCCCTCCAGGCCGTGATCGACGAGAACGCGAAGTCGGCCTCGTCGTCCGACTCGGCCTCGGACGAATCGGCCTCGGGCGACTCCGAGGCCACGAAGGAGAGCGCGAGCCGGACCGTCGCGGGCTCGACGGTCGGCACCTCCAAGGGCGACGTCCAGGTCCAGGTGACCTTCGAGGGCGAGAAGATCACCGCCGTGGAGATGCTGAAGCAGCCGAACCACCCGCAGACCGAGGCCGCCGTACCGGTACTGATCAAGGAGACCCTGGCGGCGCAGAGCGCCGACATCGACACCGTCTCCGGCGCCACCATCACCAGCGACGGCTACCGGGAGTCCCTCCAGGCCGCCATCGACGCGAAGGCCTGAGCCGGTGCGCCGCGTCGAACACATCATGGGGTTCCCGATCTCGCTGCTGATCGAGGACGAGGAGGCCACCGCCGAGGCGGCTGAGCCGGCGTTCGCCTGGCTGCGCGAGGTCGACGCGCGCTTCAGCCCCTTCCGCGCCGACAGCGAGGTGTCGCGGCTGGACCGGGGCGAGCTGGCACCGCACGAGCTGAGCCCGGACCTGACCGAGGTCCTCGCTCTGTGCGAGGAGTACCGGGTGTCGACGGGCGGCGCGTTCGACGTACGGCTGCCGGGGCGCGGGCTCGACCCCTGCGCCATGGTGAAGGGCTGGGCCGTGCAGCGGGCGGCGGAGATGCTGACCGGGCTGGGCGCGAAGCGCCTGTGCCTGAACGCGGGAGGCGACGTGGCGGCGACCGGCGGGCCGTGGCGGGTGGGGGTGCGCCACCCGGAGCGGGCGGACCGCCTCTGTACGGTCCTGTCGGTCGCGGACGGCGCGGTCGCCACGTCCGCCCGGTACGAGCGCGGCGACCACATCCTCGACGGCCGCACCGGTCGCCCGGCGACGGGCCTGCTCAGCCTCACGGTGGTGGCGCCGACCCTCACCCAGGCCGACGCGACGGCGACGGCGGCGTTCGCGATGGGCGCGGAGGGGATCGAGTGGGCCGCGTCGAGGGAGGGGTGCGAGGTGTTCGCGGTCGATGCCCGCCAAAGGGTGTTCCGGACGCCGGGGTTGCCGGTGGCCGCGTGAGGGTGCGGGTGTGAGGGCGCCTGATAGCTCGGGGTGCGGGTAGTTCGGCGACTGCGGCCAGTACATGGCTGATCGCGCAGTTCCCCGCGCCCCTTGAAGGGCCGGCCCCGGCTGCCACGGGCCCAGCGGCACCCTGTCAGCGCCGACAAGCGCCCCACCCCCCGCCACGCCCCGGTGGAGAGCACCTCTCGCGCCGACCCACCGGACGCCCGTCCGCAGAAATCCCGTTGCGGCCGTGTCCCCGCCCCCGGACAGTGGCCCCCATGACCACGACCCACCCCACCCCCCTCCCACCCGGCCTGACCGTACGCCCGGCGACGCTCGACGACGCCGAGGCCGTGTGCGCGCTGCTCAACGAGATCGACCTGCTGGAGATCGGCCGTGCCGAGACCGAACTCGTCGAGGTGCAGGCGGATCTGAAGCATCCGGAGGCGGACCTGGAGCGGGACTCCTGGCTGCTGTTCGAAGGGGACCGCCTGCTCGCGTACGGCCTGCAGTGGGACGAGTCCGGCGGTGAGCGCATCGACATGGACCACTACACGCTGCCGGACCAACCCCTCGGCGCGCTGCACCTGTTCGACCTGATGGAGGCCCGGGCGGCGGAGCGCGCGGCGGCCAACGGCGCGGACCGGGCCGTCGTGCACATGCACCTCAACATCACGCCCACGATGGACCTGGACGCGCTGCGCGGACGCGGCTGGCGCACGGTCCGCCGCTACAACGTCATGGCCCGGCCCCTCTCCCCCGCCGAGCCCCTGCCGACGCCGCCTCCCGGCGTCACCCTGCGCACCTGTGCCACCGAGGACGACCGCAGGAAGGCGCACCTGCTGCTGCAGACGGCCTTCACCGACCACTTCGACTTCCAGCCGCGCACGTACGAGCAGTGGCTGGACGACATCGACGCCGAGAACGTCGACTGGTCGCTGGTCTGGATCGCCCACGTCGACGGCCTCGGGGACGTGGCGGGCCTGCGGTCCCGCAACGACCGTTCCGCCGCGGCCTGGATCTCCAGCATCGGCGTCCTGCGCGAGGCGCGCGGCCGCGGCCTCGGCAGCCTGCTGCTCCGCCACACCTTCGGCCACTACGCGGCCCTGGGCCGCGACCGCGTCAGCCTCGGCATCGACACCGACAACAGCACCGGAGCCCTCGCCCTGTACGAACGGCACGGTATGCAGCGGGACTTCGCGGTCGACACGTGGGAATTGATACGCCCCGTCCGGTAAGCACCGCCCCCAGCGCCCCCGTTCTCCATCGAGGACGGGGGCTCTTCGTTCGGCCTGTCGGACATTGTTCGAAACCTCTTGACGCCTCACCACACGCCGATTGACACTCTCGCAACACGACGTCACACGGCCGAAACAGCGGGACACCCGGGGCGAGGGTTCCCGCCCTTTCCCGACCCCTCCCACGTGCCATCCCGTTGTCTTCGCCACCTCTTCATCAGCCGTGCTCTCAGCAGGGATACTCCACATGACGTACATCGCACGTCTGCGCGGCCGCGCGAGACGCTGGGCGGGTCCGCTCGCCGGACTGACCGCCGCGTCACTGCTTCTGGGCCTCGCCGGGCCCGCCGCCCCGGCCACCGCGGACGACTCCGACCTCACCGACGGTCTGGCCCTCTGGTACAAACTCGACGCCACCACGGGCACCACGGTCACCGACGCCTCCGGCAACGGCCGTGACGGCACGGTGAACGGCACCGCCGGCTGGACGGGCAACGGTCAGGGTCTCGCCTTCAACGGTTCGGACACCTACATCAAGGTGCCGAACGACGTCATGAAGGGCATGAACTCGATCAGCGTCTCCATGGACGTACTGATGGACGAGTCGCAGTCCGGGCCGTACTTCATCTACGGCTTCGGCAACAGCAGCAACGGCACGGGCAACGGCTACCTCTTCGCCACCGGCAACTCCCTGCGCACCGCCATCGCGTCCGGCAACTGGTCCACCGAGCAGAACACCCGGCCCTCCGACTCGCACAACCTGACCCGTTCGGTGTGGAAGCAGCTCACCTACACCCAGACCGGCACCACGGGCGTGCTGTACGAGGACGGCGTGGAGGTCGGCCGCAACACCTCGGTCACCACAACCCCGGGTTCCATCGGCTCGGGCACGACGACCGCCAACAACATCGGCAAGTCGGTCTACACCGGCGACAAGCTCTTCAAGGGCAAGATCCGTGACTTCCGGGTCTACGACCGGGCCCTCGCCGGCTCCGAGGTCGAGCAGCTCTCGCTCCCGATCGCCGCGGAGGGCGTCGCCGCCGACAAGGCGGCCCTCACCCTGGGTGACACCAGCGCGGTGACCGCCGACCTGGACCTGCCGAAGACCGGCGCGGCCGGCGGCTCGACCATCACCTGGGCGAGCGACAACACGGACGTGGTCTCGAACTCCGGCGCGGTGACCCGCCCGGCGGCCGGTCAGCCGGACGGCCACGCCACGCTGACGGCGACCCTGAAGAAGGGCCCCGCGAGCGCCACCAAGACCTTCGAGGTCACGGTCCTGCCCGCCTTCGACGACACGACCGCCGTCGAGCAGGCCACCGAGGCGCTGACCGTCCACAACATCGACGACGCACGCGGGAACCTGACGCTCCCGACGTCCGGCGACTTCGCCACGAAGGTGTCCTGGTCCTCCGCGAACCCGGACGTCGTCTCCGCCGAGGGCGTGGTGAAGCGTCCCGAAGACGGCGACGGCGCCACCACCGTCGAGCTGACCGCGACCGTCACCAAGGGCGACGCGAAGAAGACCCGGTCCTTCACCGCGAAGGTGCCGGAGCTGCCGAAGAAGGAAGCCCTCAAGGGCTATATGTTCAGCTACTTCACCGGCGAGGGCACCTCGGACGGCGAGCAGCTCTACGCGGCCCTCAGCAAGGGCAACGACCCGCTGAAGTGGCGGGAGTTGAACGACGGCAAGCCGGTCCTGACGTCCACGCTGGGCGAGAAGGGTCTGCGCGACCCGTTCATCATCCGCTCTCCCGAGGGCGACAAGTTCTACCAGATCGCCACCGACCTCAAGATCTACGGCAACGGCGACTGGGACGCCTCGCAGCGCACCGGCAGCAAGTCCATCATGGTCTGGGAGTCGACCGACCTGGTGAACTGGACGAACCAGCGCCTGGTGAAGGTCTCCCCCGACTCGGCCGGCAACACCTGGGCCCCGGAGGCCTATTACGACGAGGAGCGCGGCGAGTACGTCGTGTTCTGGGCGTCCAAGCTGTACGACAACGAGGCCCACTCCGGCGACACGTACAACCGCATGATGTACGCGACGACCCGTGACTTCTACACGTTCAGCGAGCCCAAGGTCTGGATCGATCGCGGCTACTCGGTCATCGACTCCACGGTCATCCGGCACGACGGCGAGTACTTCCGCCTCTCCAAGGACGAGCGGAACAACAGCTCCTCCACGCCCAACAGCAAGTTCATCTTCGAGGAGAAGAGCGACACGCTGCGCAACCTCTCCTGGACCGCGGTCGCCGAGGGCATCGGCAAGGGCGAGATGAGCGCAGCCGAGGGCCCGCTGGTGTTCAAGTCGAACACCGAGGAGAAGTGGTACGCGTTCCTGGACGAGTTCGGCGGGCGCGGCTACATCCCCTTCGAGACGACGGACCTGGCCTCCGGCGTCTGGACCCCGTCCACCGGCTACGACCTGCCGTCCAAGCCCCGGCACGGCACCGTGCTGCCGGTGACCCAGGCCGAGTACGACCGGCTGCTGCAGACCTACCAGCCGGACCAGATCATCACCGACGTCGAGGACGTGAAGGTCGAGACGCGTGTCGGTGACGCCCCGGTCCTGCCGGCCACCGTCATCGCCGAGTCGGCGGACGGTGTGAAGCGTCCCGTCGCAGTCACCTGGGAGACCGTGGACGCGTCGCAGTACGCGCAGGCCGGCACCTTCACGGTGAAGGGCGACATCGCGGGCGACTCGGCGATCGAGGTCACCGCGGAGGTCACGGTCTCCGCCGAGGGCCCCGACGTTCCCGCCGACCTGCTGCTGCGCTACGACTTCGACGAGACCGGCGGCAGCATCGCCCGTGACTCCAGCGGCCACGGCTACCACGGCACCTACGTCCGCACGCCCGACTTCGGGACCGGCGTGGACGGCGGCTCGTTCAAGATGTCCGGCGGCAACAGCGGCTCCGGCTCGCCGTACGTCAAGATCCCGAACGGCGTCCTGAAGGACACGAACAGCGTCACCGTCTCCACGTACGTGAAGTGGAAGGGCGGCGACAACTTCCAGTGGCTGTTCGGGCTCGGCCCAGACAGCGACAAGTACCTGTTCGCCACGCCCTCCAACGGCAGCGGCAAGCTGTTCTCCGCGATCACCAAGGCCACCTGGTCCGGTGAGAAGCAGATGATCGGCGGCTCCCGGCTCACCCCGGGCGAGTGGAAGCACCTCACCGTCACCCTGAACGGCGCGACCGAGACGGCCGTCCTGTACGTGGACGGCGCCGAGGTCGCCCGGGTCGGCGGGGTCACCATCAAACCGTCCGACCTGTACGACTCCGCGAAGGACCACTCCGGCTACATCGGCAAGTCCCTGTACTCCCCCGACCCGTACTTCGGCGGCGAGGTCGACGACTTCCGGATCTACAACCGGGCCCTGACGCCCGCCGAGGTCCTGGAGCTGGGCGGCAACACCACCGGCATCGCCGCGGTGACCCACCCGGCGCTCAAGACCGACGCGATCATCACCGACAGGGACAGCAGGGTCGTCCTGCCGCTCACCCCGGGCAGTGATGTCACCGCCCTGGCACCGGAGTTCACCCTGGCCCACGGCGCGAGCGTCAGCCCCGCCTCCGGCACTCTGCGCGACTTCAGCAAGCCGGTGACCTACGAGGTCACGGGCTCGGACGGGAAGAAGCGCACCTGGACCGTGTCGGCGGCGGTCATGAAGAGCCCGGTCCTGCCGGGTCTCAACGCCGACCCGAACATCGTCCGCTTCGGCGACACCTTCTACATCTACCCGACCACCGACGGCTTCGAGGGCTGGAGCGGTACGCAGTTCAAGGCGTACTCCTCCAAGGACCTGGTCAACTGGACCGACCACGGCGTCATCCTGGACCTCGGTCCGGACGTCTCCTGGGCGGACAGCAGGGCCTGGGCGCCGGCCATGGAGGAGAAGAACGGCAAGTACTACTTCTACTTCTGCGCCGACGCGAACATCGGTGTCGCGGTCTCCGACTCGCCCACCGGCCCGTTCAAGGACGCGCTCGGCAAGCCGCTGCTGAAGGCCGGCGCCCTCCCCGGCCAGATGATCGACCCGGCCGTCTTCACGGACGACGACGGAAAGTCGTACCTCTACTGGGGCAACGGCCGCGCCTATGCGGTCCCGCTGAACGACGACATGGTGTCGTTCGACGCCTCGAAGGTCACCGACATCACGCCGAGCGGCTACAACGAGGGCACCTTCGTCATCAAGCGCAAGGGCACCTACTACTTCATGTGGTCGGAGAACGACACCCGCGACGAGAACTACCGGGTCGCCTACGCCACCGGCTCCTCACCCACCGGTCCCTGGACCAAGCAGGGCGTGATCCTGGAGAAGGACCTCTCGCTCGGCATCAAGGGCCCCGGCCACCACTCGGTGGTCCACGTCCCGAACACCGACGACTGGTACATCGCCTACCACCGCTTCGCCATCCCCGGCGGTGACGGCACCCACCGCGAAACCACCATCGACAAGCTGGAGTTCGACGCCGACGGCCTGCTGAAGAAGGTCGTCCCGACCCTGGAGAGCATCGACCCGGTCACCATCGCCCGGGCCGGCGCGGACGCCTCCGGCAAGGAGGGCGCCAAGATCCAGCTGAACGGCACGGTCTCCGGCGCGGGCACCGCCCAGTGGACGATCGGCAACGACGTGCCCTGCGTCTTCGCCGACGCCAAGTCCGCGAAGACCACGGTCACCTGCGTCGACAACGGCACGTACGAGGTCACCCTGACCGGCGGCCGCAGCAGCGACACGGCGAAGGTGACCGTCACCAACGCGGCCCCGAAGATCACCTCCGCGACCGGCCCCAAGTCCCCGGTGGCGGCGGGCAAGGGCACCTCGGTCACGGCGAAGTTCACCGACCCGGGCACCCGCGACACCCACACCTGCAAGGTCGACTGGAAGGACGGCACCAAGCCCACCGCCGGCAAGATCTCCCTCGGTGTCTGCAAGGCGGAGCACACCTACCGCAAGGCCGGCATCTTCCGCCCGGTGATCACCGTCACCGACGACGACGGCGCCTCGGCGCGCAGCGCGCTCCCCGCGCTGATCGTCTACGACCGGGCCGCGGGTTCCGCGACCGGAAAGGGCAGCTTCACCTCGTCGGCCGGGGCCTTCCCGGCGGGCCCGAAGCTGACCGGCACGGCCGGCTTCTCCTTCACCGCCAAGTACGGCAAGAACGCCACCAAGCCGTCCGGGAAGGCCGCGCTCGACTTCGCCAAGGCCAGGCTGAAGTTCCGCTCCACGGGCTCGGACTGGCTGGTCGTCACCGGCTCGAAGGCGGTCTACCAGGGCTCCGGCACGGTCAACGGGAAGACCGGGTACGCCTTCCGCATCACGGCCACGGACGGCCCGGACACCTTCAAGATCAAGATCTGGAAGAAGTCCACGGGGGCGGTCGTCTACGAGAACAAGTCGGCCGCGAAGACGAAGGGGATCACGATCGGTCGCAAGTGACCCGTTGTCCTGGCGACACCTGGAGCGAGCCGCGTCCGGTTTTTCCGGGCGCGGCTCGGTCTTGTGTGGGGTGTGAGAGGTGCGTGGTCGGCTGCGGGTGCGTCGTGGCTTCTCGCGCCCCTGTGCAACCCGGGCTCAGCCCATGCTTTCAAGGGGCGCGGGGAACTGCGCGACCAGCCACGACGCACCCGCACCCGCCGGGAATCCCACCACCCCCAGAACGTTGAACCCCATATGACCCCGGCCCTCCCCTCCACCGCCTCCACCCGCTTCTCCGTCCTCGACCGCTCCCGCACCCGCGAGAACCACCCCACCCCCGAGGCCCTGCGGGACACCGTCCGGCTGGCAAAGGACGCGGAACGGCTCGGATTCCACCGCTTCTGGGTGTCGGAACACCACGGCGTCCCCGGAGTGGCCGGCTCCGCCCCCACCGTCCTGGCCGCCGCCGTGGCCGCCGCCACCCGCACCATCCGCGTGGGCACCGGAGGCGTCATGCTCCCCAACCACCGCCCCCTGATCGTCGCGGAGCAGTTCGGTGTCCTCGCGTCCCTGTTCCCGGGCCGGATCGACATGGGCCTCGGCCGGTCCGTCGGCTTCACGGACGGCGTACGCCGGGCGCTGGGCCGGGACAAGGACGACGCCGACGACTTCGCGGGCCAGCTGGAGGAGCTGCTCTCCTGGTTCCGGGGCACCTCCCCGACCGGCGTGCACGCCCGCCCGTCGGAGGGCCTGACCGTCCCCCCGTTCGTGCTCGCGATGGGCGAGGGCGCCGACATCGCCGCCCGGGCGGGCCTGCCGATGGTGATCGGCGACCTCCGCGACCGCGAGCGGATGCGGCGCGGCATCGACCGCTACCGCGCGGGCTTCCGTCCGTCCGCGTGGGCCGAGGAGCCGTACGTCGTCGTCTCCGGCACGATCGCCGTCGCCGCCACCCCGGAGGAGGCGCACCGGATCCTGCTCCCCGAGGCCTGGGCCATGGCCCACTCCCGCACCCATGGCACGTTCCCGCCGCTCGCCCCGGCGGAGGAGGTCGAGCGGCGGACGATGACAGCCAGGGAGCGGGGCTTCTACGAGGCCGGGCTGACCGGTCAGGTGTACGGCACCCAGGAGCAGGTGGCGCACGAGCTGGAGTCGTTGATCAAGGAGACGGGCGCCCAGGAGGTCCTGGTGACGACCAGCACGTACGACCGCGAGGCGCTGCTGGACTCCTACACCAGGCTGGCCCGGATCGCGGGACTCGGCTGAGCAGGCAGGCACCCGCCGCCCACTTCGGGCACGTGCGCGACCATGGCCGCCATGTCGATCACCGCCGTCTGCGCGGCCCCCGCCAGCGCCCGCCGGTCGAGATGGTCGGCCGGGCGGACGACGGGCCGTACGTCCACCTCGGCGACGACGTCACGTGCCGTCACCACCCGCCACACGGAGGCGAGCAGCGAGTCGTCCCCGACGTAGGCGGGCGTCGTGCTCGGTCCGCCCCGGGCGAGCCGGTAGCGGACGCGGACCGGCTGTACGGGCACGTCGGCGTCGAGCGCGGCCTGGAACACGGCCCGCCGGAAGCGTCCCTGCCCACGGCCGCACCAGGTGCTGCCCTCGGGGAAGGCGACGACGGCCGCGCCACCGCGCAGGGCGTCGGCAATACGGGTGACCGTGTCCGGCAGCGCGCGGATGCGGTCCCGTTCGATGAACAGCACCCCGCTGCGTGCCACGAGAGCGCCCGCGACCGGCCACGCCCGTATGTCCGCCTTGGCGAGCATCCGCGCCGGGCGTACCGCGCCGAGCAGTGGTACGTCCAGCCAGGAGACGTGGTTGGCGACGAGGAGAAGCCCGCCGGTGGGCGGGGCGGCGCCGGAGATCCGTACCCGCACCCCCGACGCCCGCACGACCCACCGGGACCATCGCCGTACGGCTCCGGCCGGGGGCCGCAGGCCGACCAGGCTCACCAGCACCCCGACGAGGACCAGGGCCACGACCGCCGCGAACCGGACGGCGGCCCGGGGCACGGCGGCGCGGGACGTCCTCGTCTCCACGCAGGCCCCGGGGGTGCAGGGCGCGCTCGGCAGCCAGACACTCACCGGGTCACGCCGCCGGGACGAGGGAGAGGAAGTGGCGCAGGTAGCGGGCGTCGACCCGGCGCATCGACAGCAGCACGTAGAGGTCGGCGACGCCGAAGTCCGGGTCGTGCGCGGGCTCGCCGCAGACCCAGGCGCCGAGCCGCAGATAGCCGCGCAGCAGCGGCGGCAGCTCGGTACGGCCTTGCGGGGCCTCGTCCTTGGGGACCCAGGGCAGCAGCGGCCGTACCCGGTACTCCTCCGGCGCGAGGTTCCTGGTCCGCACCCGGTCCCAGGTGCCCGCCGCGAGCGCCCCGCCGTCGCCGAGCGGGACGGAGCAGCAGCCGGCCAGCCACTCGTGGCCGCCCTGGACCATGTAGCGGGCGATCCCTGCCCAGATCAGGCTGATCACGGCGCCGTCGCGGTGGTCGGGGTGGACGCAGGAGCGGCCGACCTCCACCAGCGAGGGGCGGATCGCGTCGAGCCCGCCGAGGTCGAACTCGCCCTCCGAGTACAGCCGTCCGGCGACGGCGGCCCGCTCGGGCGGCAGCAGCCGGTAGGTGCCGACAACCTGTCCGGTGAGGGTGTCCCGGACGAGCAGGTGGTCGCAGTAGGCGTCGAAGGGGTCGACGTCCAGTCCCGGCTGCGGCGACGCCAGCAGGGCGCCCATCTCCCCGGCGAACACCTCGTGCCGCAGCCGCTGCGCGGCGCGGACGTCCTCC
This sequence comes from Streptomyces sp. 11x1, assembly GCF_032598905.1. Classification (NCBI taxonomy): domain Bacteria; kingdom Bacillati; phylum Actinomycetota; class Actinomycetes; order Kitasatosporales; family Streptomycetaceae; genus Streptomyces; species Streptomyces sp. 11x1. The sequence continues at coordinate 1,136,361 of NZ_CP122458.1, forward strand.
TCGCTGCCGGCCAGGGTGACGATGTAGCGGGTGGGGGTGGCCGACTGGGGCGGGCTGTCGAGTGTGGAGGCGGTCATGGCTTCTCCCGGTCACGGGCCGACTCGGCGGCGTCAGAGGCGGACCTGGGGACGTGCGGTCCGCCGCCCCAGTTCTTCCGACACCGGCTGACACGCGCGTGTCCGGTCGCGGGAGCCTGGATGTGCGCTTGCTGAACGGAACGGTCCCGGTGGACGTCACCTGGCCGGGGCGCAACCCCCGAGCCACGCGCGGGTTTCATCGGCGTCGAGGACCCGCTCCAGGACGAGTTCGCCCGTCATCCGGGGGAAGAACCGCCCGGCGGGCCAGGTCCGCTCGTACGGCGGTGGATCGAGCACCAGCAGCCGTACGCCGTCGACGACGGGGATGTCGCTGGGGGTGCCCTCGTTCCACACCCACTCTCCGCCGGGTGTGACGAGGTTGAAGGCCCCGGTCGTCGGTACCTGGCCGGGCGCGTCCCGGCAGACGGCGACCTCCCTCTCGGACGGCGCCCGCCCGTCGACGTGCCCACCGCCGACGAGCACCCCGGCGAGCAGGGTGTGGAGCTGGAAGTTGTCCCCGATGCCGCTCATCCGCATCGCGTACCCGGTGCCGCTGGGCCGGTGCAGCACCACCAGCGGCTCGTCGTCGAGCACGAGCAGGGCGTACGCGAGGCACTTGAAGTCGTGCCCGGACGCCTGCTCCACGGTCCGCAGCGCCCGGAACACCCGTGCGCGGGTCACGGCGCCGAGGCCGGTCCGTACGGCGGGACGGTTGAGCAGGGCGACGGCCGCCATCTCCCAGCGCGAGAGCAGCCACCAGCCGAGGGCCGCCTCCATGCCGACCCGTTCGACGATCGAGGGGTCGGGGTCCCCGTGGTCGGGTTCGGGGAAGTCACCGCCGCCGGTGGCCGACCAGCGCTCGCAGAACTTCCCCGCGGCGCCGAGCGCCCAGTCGAGCCCGTGGAAGATCGCCGGCGCGCAGTCGGCCGGGTCGGCGCCCCGTTCGACGCAGGCGCCGATCACGATGGCGACCATGGTGTCGGGCCCGGCGGGCAGCTCCGGCAGCAACGCGACCAGCCGGGGCGCCGCCTGGGCGATCTCGTGCTCCGCCGCGCCCTCGAACCGCCGGTGCATCTCCTGGTACGCGCGCTGGATCCGGGCGCCGTCGCGCTCCCGCACAGCGGCGTCGAAGCCGGCGACGGCCTCCAGGAACCGCTGCCTCCCCCTCCGCCCGAACATCATGAGCGCAGCCTACCTACACAGAAAATCCAGACGGGGCCGGGACTGAGCACCACTCCCGACCCCGCCCGTCCGCACGATTCGGCGAACGTTCAGCGCCCCCGAAGGGGCACGGGGCTGTGCCGATGTGCGGCTCCGCCGCGTGGGCGCGCTCAGCCACAGAGCACGCGCACCCCGCAATCAACAGGCACCCGACGGCGCTACCGCTTCCCGGCCTTCCTCGTGGCCCTCAACCACTCCTTGTTCATGCTCGTGATCGACACCAGAGGGATCCCCTTGGGACAAGCCGTGGCGCACTCACCGGCCAACGTGCACCCCCCGAACCCCTCGTCATCCATCCGCGCGACCATGTCCAGCACCCGTGTCTCCCGCTCGGGCGCCCCCTGCGGCAGCACGTTCAGATGGTTGATCTTGGCCGAGGTGAACAGCATCGCCGCCCCGTTGGGACACGCGGCCACACACGCCCCGCACCCGATGCACTCCGCGTGCTCGAACGCGAAGTCCGCGTCCGGCCTGGGCACCGCCGTGGCGTGCGCCTCCGGCGCGGCCCCGGTCGGCGCCGTGATGTATCCGCCGGCCTGGATGATCCGGTCGAACGCGGACCGGTCGACGACCAGGTCCTTGACCACCGGGAACGCCGACGCCCGCCACGGCTCCACATCGATCGTGTCGCCGTCCGAGAAGGACCGCATGTGCAGCTGACAGGTCGTCGTCCGCTCCGGCCCGTGCGCGTCCCCGTTGATGACCAGCGAGCACGCCCCGCAGATGCCCTCCCGGCAGTCGTGGTCGAAGGCCACCGGGTCCTCGCCCCGCAGGATGAGTTCCTCGTTGAGCGTGTCGAGCATCTCCAGGAAGGACATGTCGGGCGAGATGTCGTCCACCTCGTACGTGGACATGGCGCCGTCTGCGTCGGCGTTCTGCTGCCGCCATACGCGCAGGGTGAGCCTCATGCGTAGCTCCGCTGGGTGGGATGGACGTACTCGAAGACGAGGTCTTCCTTGTGCAGGACGGGAGCCGAGCCGGTCCCCGTGAACTCCCAGGCGGCGGCGTACGAGAACTCCTCGTCCCGGCGCTCCGCCTCGCCGTCGGCCGTCTGGGACTCCTCGCGGAAGTGACCGCCGCACGACTCGCTCCGGTGCAGCGCGTCGAGGCACATCAGCTCGGCGAGTTCGAGGTAGTCGACGATCCGGTTGGCCTTCTCCAGCGACTGGTTGAACTCCTCGCCGGTCCCCGGCACCTTGATCCGCCGCCAGAACTCCTCACGGATCTGCGGGATCCGCTCCAGGGCCTTGCGCAGGCCGCCGTCGGTGCGGGCCATGCCGCAGAACTCCCACATCAGCTCGCCGAGTTCACGGTGGAAGGAGTCGGGCGTACGGTCGCCGTCGACGGAGAGCAACAGGTTCAGCCGGTCCTCCGTCTCGGCCAGCGCCTCCTGCACGACGGGGTGTTCGCGGTCGATGCCGCCCTGGCTCGGGTGCCGGGCGAGATAGTCGTTGATGGTGGCCGGGAGCACGAAGTACCCGTCGGCGAGGCCCTGCATCAGCGCGGACGCGCCGAGCCGGTTGGCCCCGTGGTCGGAGAAGTTGGCCTCCCCGATCGCGAACAGGCCGGGGACGGTGGTCTGGAGGTCGTAGTCGACCCACAGTCCGCCCATCGTGTAGTGCACGGCCGGGTAGATCCGCATCGGCACCTCGTAGGGATCCTCGTCGGTGATCCGCTGGTACATGTCGAAGAGGTTGCCGTACTTGGCCTCCACGGCCCTGCGCCCCATCCGCGCGATGGCGTCGGCGAAGTCCAGGTAGACGCCCTGCCCGCCGGGGCCGACCCCGCGGCCCTCGTCGCAGACGTTCTTCGCGGCCCGGGAGGCGATGTCACGGGGGACGAGGTTGCCGAAGGAGGGGTAGATCCGCTCCAGGTAGTAGTCGCGCTCGTCCTCGGGAATCTTGTTCGCCGGACGGGTGTCGCCCTGGGCCTTCGGCACCCAGATCCGGCCGTCGTTGCGCAGCGACTCGCTCATCAGCGTCAGTTTCGACTGGTGGTCGCCGGTGCGCGGGATGCACGTCGGATGGATCTGGGTGAAGCACGGGTTGGCGAACAACGCGCCCCGCCGGTGCGCCCGCCACACGGCGGTCGCGTTGGAGTTCATGGCGTTGGTCGACAGATAGAAGACGTTGCCGTACCCGCCGCTCGCGAGCACCACGGCGTCGGCGAAGTACGTGTCGATCTTCCCCGTGATCAGATCCCGCGCGACGATCCCGCGTGCCCGCCCGTCGACGACGATCAGGTCGAGCATCTCGGTGCGGGGGTGCATCTCCACGTTTCCGGCGGCGATCTGCCGGCTGAGGGCCTGGTAGGCGCCGAGCAGCAGTTGCTGTCCCGTCTGCCCCCGGGCGTAGAAGGTCCTGGACACCTGGACGCCGCCGAAGGAGCGGGTGTCGAGCAGACCTCCGTACTCCCGGGCGAACGGCACCCCCTGTGCCACGCACTGGTCGATGATCTCGACGGAGATCTGGGCGAGGCGGTGGACGTTCGACTCCCGCGCCCGGAAGTCGCCGCCCTTGACGGTGTCGTAGAACAGCCGGTGGACGGAGTCGCCGTCGTTGCGGTAGTTCTTGGCGGCGTTGATGCCGCCCTGGGCGGCGATCGAGTGGGCGCGACGCGGGGAGTCCTGGTAGCAGAACTGGACGACGTGGTAGCCCTGTTCGGCGAGCGTGGCACCGGCCGAGCCGCCGGCCAGACCCGTACCCACGACGATCACGGTGTGCTTGCGGCGGTTGGCGGGGTTGACCAGCTTCGCCTCGAAGCGGCGCCTGTCCCAGCGCTCGGCGATCGGGCCCTCGGGCGCCTTGCCCTCGACGACCGGGGCACCGGTCACATAGTCCGCGTACTCGGAGGACGTGGTCATGGTCAGTTCACCACTCCGGTCATGACGGCGACGGGTACGGAGACGAAGCCCACGGTCAGCACCAGGGCCAGGACGTTCGCGGTGGTCTTCAGGGCGCGGTCGCGGGTGCGGCTACCGGCGCCGAGGGTCTGCGCGGCGCTCCAGAAGCCGTGGCGGATGTGCAGGCCGAGCGCGAGCATCGCGACGAGGTAGATGACATTGCCGTACCAGGTGGAGAAGGTGTCGATCACGTTCTGGTAAGGGTGTCCGGCCTCGAAGCCGCCCGGGTGGACGGTGCCGGTCGTCAGGTCGAGGATGTGCCAGACGATGAAGAGGCCGAGGATGACGCCGCCCCACCGCATGGTGCGCGTCGCGTAGCTCGCCCGGCGCTTCTTGTGGACGTAACCGGTCGACCGGGCCCGGAGGTCACGGCGGCTGAGCTGGTAGGCGGCCGTGGCGTGGGCGACGACCGCGGCGACGAGGACCACACGGACGATCCACAGGGCCCACTCGTAGTGCAGGAACGGTTCGCCGAGGGTGCGCAGCCAGTGCGCGTAGCCGTTGAACTCGTCGGAGCCGAAGAAGATCTTGAGGTTGCCGAGCATGTGGACGACCAGGTACGCCAGCATGATCAGTCCGCTGACGGCCATGACCGTCTTCTTGCCGAGGGAGCTGTCCCACACCGAGCGCGCCAGGGGCGGTTTTCGTCCCTGCTGTTCCGCCCGTTCCGTCCGCGTTGCCAGAGCCATGCCCCTGACGCTAGAACCGCGCCACCCCATCGGTCCAAGACATGAAACAGCTCGTTTCGATAGCCGGAAACTATCGTCCCGTATCGTGGAGGGATGCAGTTCCAGCAGCTCCAGTACTTCGTGGCGGTGGCGGAGACCCGGCATTTCACCCGGGCCGCCGAGCTGGTCCATGTGGCGCAGCCGTCGCTGTCGCAGCAGATCAAGGCGCTGGAGAGGGAGTTGGGGGCCGACCTCTTCCAGCGGGCTCGTGGCAACATCACGCTGACCGACGCCGGCGAGGCGCTGCTGCCGCTGGCCCGGCGCATCCTCGCCGACACGGACACCGCCCGGCACGAGGTGCAGGAGCTGGCACAGCTGCGGCGGGGCCGGGTCCGGCTGGGCGCGACGCCGAGCCTGTGCACCGGCCTGCTCCCGGACGTGCTGCGCGCCTTCCACGACCGCTATCCCGGCATCCGGCTGCTGATCGAGGAGGGCGGCTCCCACGACCTCGTACGCCAGCTCGCGCGCGGCGCGCTGGATCTGGCGCTGGTGGTCCTCCCACTGCCCACGCCCTCCCCCGCGCTCACCACGGTGGAACTGCTGCGCGAGGACCTGGTGGTGGTCTCCTCCCCCGACGCGCCCAGGCCCGGCAACGGCCGCCGTACCGTGCGCGTCCCCGATCTGGAGGGCGAGCGTCTGGTCATGTTCCGGCACGGCTACGACCTGCGGGAACTCACCGTCGCCGCGTGCCGCTCCGCGGGGTTCGAGCCGGACTTCGCGGTCGAGGGCGGGGAAATGGACGCAGTCCTCGGCTTCGTCCGGGCGGGCCTCGGGGTGGCCGTCGTCCCCCGCATGGTCGCCACGCGCTCCGGGCGGGGCCTCAGGGTCACCCCGCTGGCCCGGCCCGGCCTCCACCGCACGATCGCCCTGGCCCACCGCAGCGATGTGGCTCCGCCTCGGGCCGCGCGGGAGTTGCAGCGGATGTTGGTCGAGCGGTGAGCGGGTGCGGTGGTGCCCGGTCTCGTCGTGGGTGGTGCGCGCCGTTCGGGTCTGCGGGTGCGCTGTGGCTGGTCGCGCAGTTCCCCGCGCCCCTTGAGGGCGCGCTGCGCGCGCCCCCGAAGAAGCCCGGCGGTCGAGAAGGCCCCCTATCCCGTCGCGTCCACCAACGCCAGTTCGTGGAGGCGGTCCGGTGGGCCCGGGCGGGCGTAGTACCAGCCCTGGGCGGTGTCGCAGCCGAGTATCCGCAACTGCTCGGCCTGGGCGCCGGTTTCGACGCCCTCGACGGTGACCGCGAGGTCGAGGCTGTGGGCGAGGGAGACGATCCCCTCGACGATCTTCAGGTCGACGGGGTCGGCCGGGAACTGCTGCATGCTCTGGGTGAACGACCGGTCCAACTTCAGGACGCGGACCGGCAGTCGGCGCAGATTGGCGAGGTTGGAGTAGCCGGTGCCGAAGTCGTCGAGGGCGATGTCGACGCCCATCTCCGAGAGCCTGCGCAGGGGTTTGAGCAGGTCGTCGTCGGCACCGATCAGAGCGGACTCGGTGACCTCCAGGCAGAGGGCGTCGGGTTCGAGGCCCGCGCGCTCCAGGATGTCGACGGTGTCCTGGACCAGCCCCGGGTGGGTCAACTGGCACGGCGACAGATTGACGTTGACCCGCAGCGGCCCCGCGGCCGCGGTGCCGCCCTGTCGCTCCTGCCACTCCCGGGCCTGGCGCACCGACTGCTCCAGGACCCAGCGGCCGAGCGGCACGATCAGTCCGGTGCGCTCGGCGAGCGGGATGAACCGGTCGGGTCCCAGCACACCGTGCTGCGGATGCAGCCAGCGGACCAGGGCCTCGGCACCGCGCACGGTCCCGTCGCCGAGGTGGACCAGCGGCTGGTACTCGATGAAGAACTCGCCCCGGTCCAGGGCGGCGGGCAGTGCGGTGGTGAGTCCGTGCCGGGTGATGGCACGGGCGTCGGCCTCCGCGTCGGCCATCTCGTAGCGGTTGCCGCCCGCCGACTTGGCACGGTACATCGTGATGTCGGCGCTGCGCAGCACCTCCGCCGGGCCGCGCTCCCCCGCCGGGCCCTCGACGATGCCGATGCTGCCGCGGACAAGCAGTTCCCGGCCGTCGATGCGGACGGGGGTGACCAGCGCGTTCATGATGCGGTCGGCGAGTTCGTCGACCTCGCGTTCGGTGTCGGTGCCGGTGGTCAGCGCCACGAACTCGTCGCCGCCGAGCCGGGCGACCATCTCACCGGGCGCGGTCGCGCAGGACTGCAGCCGGTCGGCGACCTCCACGAGCAGCCGGTCGCCGGCCGCGTGCCCCAGGCTGTCGTTGATGGCCTTGAAGCCGTCCAGATCGAGGTAGCAGAGGCCGAAGCGCTGGCCGTCGGCCGCCGCGAGGGCCTTCTCCAGCCGCTCGAAGAACAGGGTGCGGTTGGGCAGTCCGGTGAGCGCGTCGTGGGTGGCCTCGTAGCGCAGGCGCAGATTGAGCAGCCGGCGCTCGGTGGTGTCCTCCATGAGAGCCAGCTGGTACTGGGGCCGGCCGTCCGCGTCCCGCAGCAGGGAGACGGTGAGGTTGGTCCACAGGACCGTTCCGTCGGGGCGGGAGAACGCCTTCTCGGTGTGGTAGTGCTCGCGCTCGCCACGGACCAGCTCGTCGTAGAGCCGCCACACCTGGGGCGCGTCGTCGGGGTGTCTCCAGTCGGGGACCGGCCGCCCGCGCATCGTCTGCTCGGTGATGCCGAACATGCGCAGCAGCGCGCCGTTGACCTGGAGGACGTTGCCGTCGAGATCGGCGATGCCGATGCCTATGGCGGCGCCCTCGAAGACCGCGCGGAAGCGGGCCTCCGTGGCGTGCAGCGCGCGGGCGACCGCGCCCTGGGCCTCCAGCGCGGCGCGGGCGATCGCCTCCTGCTCGGCGAGGGTGCGCTGCCGCAGGGCCTCGGCGTATCCGGCGGCCATCGCCGACTGCAGCCGCGCGGCGCGCGCCCGCAGGTCCTCCTGGGGGCCGTCGCCGCCGCAGTAGAGCACCAGATAGGCCTCGACGCAGTCCAGGGTCTGGCTGAGCGCCTCGGGTTCGGTGCAGTGCGCCGCCACGAGAGCGGCGCCGACGGCCCTGCCCTCCTCGGCGTCGTACGTCCTGGCCCGCAGTGCCTCGCTGAGTCTGCGGGCCAGCGGCAGGAGTTGTTCCTCGAACTCGGGCCGGGTCAGCGAGGTGGAGGTGGCGGGGTAGACCGCCCGGCTCCAGATCGTCGCGAACCTGCGGAGTCTGTCCTCCGGCCCGTCCGGCTCCGCCCTCACGCCTTGGTCCCCACGCCGGCGAACTGGGCATAGGCATACGGATCGTCGTCCTCGGAAGCCGTGTCGGGCCGCCACTTCGCCATCGGCACCACCCCGGGTTCCACCATGTCGTACCCCTCGAAGAACCGCGCGACCTGGTCGGACGAGCGCATGGTCAGCGGATTGCGAATGTTCCTGTACACGTCCACCACGCCCGCCGCCCGCTCCTCGGGCAGCGGGATTCCCTCGCGGCAGGCGTGCGAGACGACGAGCAGACTGCCCGGCGCGAGTGCGTCACGCAGCTCCGCCACCGCTGCGTACGGGTCGTCCTTGTCCTCCACGAAGTGCAGTATGGCAACCAGAAGCAGCGCGACCGGCCGGTTCAGGTCGATCAGTCGCCGGACGCGGGGGCTCTCGAGGATGTCGCGGGGCTTGCGGAGATCGGCCGCGACCACATCCGTGTCGTCGTTCCCCTCGAGAACGGCCTGGCTGTGTGCTACGGCGACGGGGTCGTGGTCGACGTACACGACCCGTGCGCCGGGGCTGGCCTCCTGGGCGACCTCGTGCACGTTTCCGAAGGTGGGTATCCCGGATCCGATGTCCAGGAACTGGGTGACGCCCTGGTCGACCGCGTACCGGACGGCACGGCGCATGAAGGCGCGGTTCGCCTGCATGATCTTGGGCAGGCCGGGCACGAACTCCATGGCCCGGCGGGCCGCCTCGCGGTCGACCTCGAAGTTGTGCGAACCGCCCAGGTAGTAGTCGTACATGCGGGCCACGGACGGCATCGAGATGTCGATGCTCCGCGGCGCCCAGGCGGGACGCTCCATCAGTGTTCTCCAACGCGTCGGGGGTGGCGAAGGCGATCCGGTGTTCGAGCTGAGGCTACTGATCGTCCGCCGAAGGAGCGAGCGAAAACGGAAATTGACCGTCCGTTCAAAACCGCTGCCGGTGCCACATGCCCAACCACCGCCCCGACCATGCCTGTTCGAACCCGGGCATGCCAAGCGGTCCGCCCCCTCCGGTGCGGTACGGAGGGGGCGGACCTGGATCGGCCGCGCTGGTGCGGTGCGTGGGGAAGGCGCGGCCTACTTGTCGGCGCCGATCGGCTCGCCGTCACCGTTGATCGCGAACCAGGTGCCGCCGACGCCCTGGCCGTTGGTGTCGCCGGGGGCCTTGTCGTTCGCGAAGGTGTAGAGCGGGATGCAGTCGATGGTCTGCTGCTTGATGCCGTCGGGGCGGTCGAAGACGACATAGCCTCGGTTGGCGGTGGACCCCTGCAGGTTGATCCCCTTGGTGTTCTTCGCGTCGACCGGCGCGACCACGGGCCACTTGTCGAGGCAGTCGCCCACGCACTTGGTCGACATCGGCCACTGGGTGTCCTTCATGAACCGGTAGACCGTCATGCCGTTCTTGTCGACGACGATCTCGCCGAGCTTGGCGTCCTTACGGGTGGACAGGCCGACCTGCTCGACGGCCTCGCCACCCGTGCCGCCGGTGGCCGCTCCGCCGCCCTTGGTGGAGGCCTTCTTGCCGTTGGGAGCGGACGCGAACCAAGTGCCCTTCAGACCCTGGCCCTTGATGTCACCGGCCTTGGTGTCCTTGGCGAAGTAGTACATGGGCCAGCCGCCCACCGTCAGCTGCTTGGTGCCGTCGGGACGGCTGACCTCGCCGAGCAGGGCCTTGTCGACACCCTGGGCGGCGGTGGCGCCCGCGGCGGGCACCGGCGGCCAGGTGGTGGCGCACTCGCCCTCACAGGTCGTCTTCGGCGGCTCGAAGGAGTCCTTGTCGAATCGGTACAGGGTGCGACCGGCGCTGTCCGTGAGGACCTTGCCGTACTCGTCGCTGTTCCACACGGTCAACTGGCCCGCGGAGGCCGCCGTGGTGGACTGGGCCTGGTTCGACGTACCGGAACCGGCCGCGCCGGCGCCGGCCGTTCCGGTACCGGTGCCCGCGATGGCGCCGGCACCCAGCGTCGGGGTCGAGGCGGCGCCCACGTTCTGCGAGGACGTCGACCCCTGTTCCTGACCGCACGCCGTCGTCAGCACCAGCACAGCCGCAGCTGTCGCTACGAGTGAGGCGCTCCGCCAGGAGGTCTTCATTCCAACTCCCCGTGTATCCGGTGGGTGTCGCAGCGCCCTACTGCGCCGCTTGCTGGTCCTAGGTACGGGTGGGAGTGGCTCCTGTGTTCAACGTGGCACGAATTTCTTTCCGAAGTCTGTGGCGCGGTTCCGCGGCGCGGCCTGCGGCGGTATCGAAAGAGGCGTCAGCACCGGGCGTCCGCACTCAAACATTCGGGGCCCGTTTTTCGCTCCTTTGGAGCAATCACTCCGTGCTCCCGCGTACGCGGGAGCGCGAGCACGGATGATCTCCGACGTGCAAGGACCCCAGCGGACCCGATCCGCTCTCGCCCTACGGCTGTCGGCCCTGCTCGCACTGACCTGGCTCCTCACCGGAACTCCGAGCGGCACCGCGGTCGCCGACGCCTGCGCGTACGGCATCGTCGGCCCGGACGGCGGAGGCCGGGTCGCCGTGGCGATCGGGAACACCGGCTCCTGCGAGCCGACCCCCACGCCCACCCCCACGCCGCCCACGCCGACTCCGTCGTGTCCGCCGGAGCCGACGCCCACCCCGACGCCTCCGCCGCGGCCGAAGCCGCCCACCCCGACCCCGGAGCCCGCTCCGGACCCCCCGCCCGCCCCGAGACCGACACCGCCAGCGCCTCCGAGGCCCGCACCGCCGCCGCCACCGCCACCGCCGCCCGTGAGGGAGGCGCCCCGCCCGATCCCCGCCCCCACTCCCCCGCCGAAGCCGAAACCCACGCCGAGCCCCCGCCCGAAGGTGTCGCCGACCCCGGTGAGCTACCCGCCGTACCAGCCCCCGTCCCACGCGCGCGCCAAGCCCTCCGGCCCGTCGCTCGTCTCGCTCGCCCTGCTCGTCACCGTGCCCGCGGTGTTCGCCGCCGCCGCCCTGCGTCCGCGCTGATTCCTGGAGGAACCTCTTGTCGGAATGGCTTGTTCTCACCCTCGCGATGGGGGTGGCCTGTCTGGTCGTCCTCATCGTGGCCGTAGTACGGCATCACGCCGCACCCGCGGACGAGGACCCGTCCGAGACCCCGGACGTCATCGAGTACATCACCATGATGATCGGCGTGGTGTACGCCATCGTGCTGGGTCTGGCGATCGCCGGTGTCTGGGAGGCCCGCAGCGCGGCCCAGGACCAGGTACAGACGGAGGCGCAGGCCCTGCACGAGATCAGTGAACGGGTGCGGGTGTACCCGGCGGACGTGCGCGACCGGATCCGCGCGGACATCGACGCCTACGTCGACCACGTGGTGACCACGGAGTGGAAGGTCATGGCCGAGAAGGGCGAGGTGACCGAGCGCGGTACCGAGTTGTTCGACACCGTGCGCCACGAGGTCACCGACTACGAGCCCCGCAGCGACTTCGAGGCGCAGGCCTACCAGCCCCTGCTGGACCAGGTCGCCACGGCCGACGCCGCGCGCGGCAGCCGCGCGGACTCCACCGGCGAGACGATGCCGGGCGTGGTGTGGTTCGGCCTGATCATCGGCGCCGTCGTGACGGTCGGCATGGTGTTCGCCCTGCAGATCCGGCGCACGCCGCGCGAACTGATCCTCGCCGGGTTGTTCTCCGCCCTCATCGCGTTCCTGCTGTTCCTGGTCTGGGACTTCGACGCGCCCTACAGCCGGGGGCTGTCGGCCACGGCGGACCCGTTCCTGGCCCTGTTCCCCAACGCGGGCGGGTGACGGTCCCTCAGGCCCGATCCACCGAGGGGCCCGGTCCACGGCCGGGGGCCGGGGGCCGCGCTGCGCCCGTCCCCCGGCCGTACGCGTGCGGGTCCCCTGGGCGGAGCACACCCGTGCCCCATTCGCGCGACTGCGATCGCGCCACCGGGCGCGCCTTCTTAGCGTTTCCGTCATCGAGGTGCATTTCAGGCGCAGGCGGAAACGGTCCGCAGCAGGCTCCTCGGGGACCCGGAGGCTCCACCATGCGCGCGATACGCGTCGCTTCGGCCGCTCTGCTGGGCGTGACCGCCCTCTCCCTCTCCGCTCCCGCCGCGCACGCGGCACGGGTCAGTGACCTCACGTCGTTCGGCTTCAGTGTGACGCCCTCGGCCGTCGCCCCCGGCGGGCAGGTGATCCTGCGCGTGGACGGCTGCCGCCACCGGACGACCGTCTCCTCGGGCGTCTTCGACGCCGTCATGATCCCCAGGGGCCATTCCTCGGCGACGGCGACCGTCGATCGGGACGCCCGGCCCGGGACCGTGTACGAGGTGACGTTCCAGTGCGGCGACGAGAGCGGCCGGACGGATCTCACCATCGTCGGCAACCGTCCGACCCATCACCCCACGCACCACCCCACCCGGGGCTCCCATGCCGGGGCCGGCGGCACCGTCGCGGGCTTCGACCTCTCGGAGATCGGTCTCGGCGCCGCGCTCGTCGCGGGCACGATGGGAGCGGCCTGGCACTGGTCGCGCCGCCGCCCCGAGGGCGACGGCCACTCCTGACCGCCGCTCGGCGCGACACCCCCGACAGCCCTTCACCCCGGACCGTTACGGGTTCCGGGGCGTAGGGCTGTGCGGCGGGGCCTGCCGTTCGGCTCAGGCCCTGTTCTCGGAGCTCGGCGGGCTCAGGCCTTGTTCTCGGAGCGGCGCCGCATCCAGAAGACGCCCCCGCCGACGACCGCCGCCGTCACCAGTCCGCCGCCGATCGCGATGTCGGTGGTCGTGGCCCCGGTGGAGCTGCCGCCGCCGAGCCCGCCGCGGACACCGCCGAGGACGGTGAACACACCGGTGAACGTCTTGCGCTCGCCCTCGCAGTGGGTGGTGACGCTGTACGAGCCGGGAGTGGCGTCGGAGTTGACCCGCACCGTGGCCGTGGCGGTCGTACCGCCCATGGAGGCGAGGTTGGTCGTCGGGAAGGCGTTCGAGCTGATCGTGCTGCCGGCGGTCGCGCACGCGTCACCGCCCTTGACGGTGAGGACGAGCGGCCCGCCGCGGGCGATGACGTTGGGGGCGGCCGTGACCGAGCTCGGTTGGTCCCAGGCGGCGGCCGTCGGCGCGGCGACACCGACCAGGGCGGCCGCGGCGGCCGAGGCCGCCAGGACACGAGTAGTACGCATGTGATCCTCCGCGGAAGACGCCCCGGGTCCCGTCCCCGGTCGATCGGCGAGAAAGCGTCTCCCGGATAGACCCTCAGTTGCCGTGCGCGGGGCCGCATTTCGGGGCTGGTCCGTCCTGGTGAGTCCCGGTGAGGGGACACGCCGGGCATATCTCCGGACGATCGGATATCACCGCAGGTCACGGACCGTCAGAAAAATCCTCCCGGCGGCGTACTCGGATGGCGCAGGGCTCCGCCGTGCCACCACCCGTTCGTACCCGCCCCCGTCGCCGTCGCGTTGCGGCGCGCTTAGCGTTTTCGTACGTGCGACGCACACGGCGACGGCCGTGTCGAGAGGGGATGGCGAATGTCTTCGTCGGCACCGGCCGAGGCCGAGTGGGAGGAGCGGCGGAAGAAGCGTGCTCCATGGGGCGTGATAGCGCTTGTCCTGCTCACCGGTCTCGCTCTCATTCGCAATGGCTCGGGCGAGTTCGACGTGGGTCCGCCGCAGCCGGCGTCGGCGGCGGCCGCCGACAGCGGCGGCACCCCGCACGGCACCTTCGCGCACGCCCCGGACCCGCTGCCGTACGCCATGGTCGACCGGGTGCGGATCCCGTCGATCCGGGTCGACGCGCCGGCGGTGGCCGTCGGACTGGACGCGCAGGGCTGGGTGGACGCGCCCCCGGCCCGGGACCCGAACCTCGCGGGCTGGTTCACCGGCGCGGTCTCCCCCGGGGAGAAGGGCACGGCCGTCGTCGTCGGCCATGTCGACAACGATCAGGGCCCCGCCGTGTTCTACGGGCTCGGGGCGCTGAAGAAGGGCGCCAAGGTGGAGATCCGGCGCGCGGACAGCAGGGTCGCCGTGTTCGAGACCTACGGCGTCGAGGTCTTCGCCAAGAACAACTTCCCGGGCGACCGGGTCTACGGCAACAGCGGGATTCCCGAACTGCGGGTCATCACCTGCGGGGGCGGCTTCTCCAAGCAGAACGGTTACGACGGGAACGTCGTCGTGTTCGCCCGCCTGGTCGAGGTGCGCTGAGCGCTCCCGGCCGGCGGGCGAACGCCCACGACCGTCATCGGGGCCTCGATCGGGGCCTCATACGTACTGCCGCTGCGGCACGGTGATGCGGTAACCGGAGTCCAGCAGCTCGGGCAGATAGTCGCGCAGGGCCGCCACGCTCTGCGAGCGGTCGCCGCCCGCGTCGTGGGAGAGCACGACGACCCCGGGGCCCGCGCCGTCCGCCACGCGCTCGGCGATGGAGTGCGCGCCCGGCCTGCGCCAGTCCAGGGTGTCCACGGTCCAGCCGAGCGGCTCCATGCCGAGCTCCGCGCCGAACCGGAACGCGGCCCGGTTCCAGGCACCGTAGGGCGCACGGAACCACAGCGGCGGTTCGCCGTAAGCCTTCTCGATGATCTCGCTGGTGCGGGCCATCTCCGTGTGGACCCTGGAGCGGGGGAGGGTGGTGAGCAGCGGGTGGGACCAGGTGTGGTTGCCGACCGCATGGCCGTCGTCGGCCATCTCGCGCAGCAGATCCTGGTGCTGGACCGCCATCTCCCCGCAGACGAAGAACATCGCCCGGACGTCGTGCCGGCGCAGGATGCGCAGGATGTCCGGGGTGAAGCGTGGGTCGGGGCCGTCGTCGAAGGTCAGCACCATGCTCCGGCCGCGTCCGTCCACCCGCAGATACGGTTCGCGCCGTACTCCGGCCCGGACGAGGGTGCGACGGCGGGTGCGCGGGCCGTACCCGGCGATGGGCTCCAGACGGTACGCGGAGGGTCGGAGCGCGGGCCGACCCGGCGGACCGGCGGCCGGGGCGAGGGCTCTGGCCGGTGCCGGGCCGGGGGCCCCGTCGCCGACGAGCAGGGCGGCGGTGCCCGCTGTGCCGGCGGCGCCCAGCAGGGCGGCCGTACCGGTCAGCAGGTGGCGGCGCGTGAACAGGCGGCGCGTGAACAGGCGGCGCCCTGTGAGCGTCTGATCCTTCGTCATGACTCATCAGTCGACCAAGGCGAGGGCGGCGCACCACCACGACACCGGGGTGGCGGCATGGAATCACACGATGAGAGCAGTTTTCCGCGCCCCTGACGACCGCCCGGCGCACGCCGGGGGCCGGGTGCTCGGATAGCCTCGCGAGCGTGACCGATCAGCAAGCACACCGGTTCGAACGCGGCACCGACGGCCCCAAGGTCGTCCTCGTCGGACTGGACGGTTCCGACACGTCCCTGCGCGCGGTGTCCTACGCCGCCGGTCTCGCCCGCCGCCAGCACGCGCTGCTCGCCATCGTGTACGTACAGCCGCTGCTGGCGACGAGCGCGGCGCTCGGGATGCCGGTGGCGGGGACGACCGAGGAGATCGCCGAGCAGCTGGTGGCGGAGATCCGGGAGGCCGCCGAGCAGGTGAAGGGCGTCTTCGAGGTGCGCTGGGAGTTCCACACCTTCCGGGGCGACCCGTACAGCGGTCTGGTGACGGCGGCGGATCAGCTGAAGGCGGACACGGTCGTGGTGGGCGCCTCCCAGCAGGCCGGTCACCGCATCGTCGGCTCGGTCGCCCTGCGCCTGGTGAAGGCGGGCCGCTGGCCGGTGACGGTGGTGCCGTAGGTTCGCCGGTGGTGGTGGTCCGGGTCCGCCGACCGTTCGTCGCACCGTTCGTCGACAGGTTCGACCGCCCGCCGCACATCCGTGACCGGCCTCTGTCCCCGCGCAGCGCCCCGCGTTCCCATACGGCCATGACGGCCGGAACCACGATCACCAACGGGACGACCGCCGAACACGAGCTGGCCGAGCTCCAGCGCGAACACGGCCGCCCCCTCTTCGCCCTGCTGCTGCGGCTCTCCGACGGGGACCGCCATCGCGCCGAGGACCTGGTGCAGGAGACTTTCGTGCGCGCCTGGCAACACCCCGAGGCGCTGCGCGCAGACGACTTCGACTCCGTACGCCCCTGGCTGCTCACCGTCGGGCGGCGACTCGCCATAGACGCGCGGCGGGCCCGGCAGGCGCGCCCCGCGGAGGTGGGGGACGCGGTGCTGGAGAACGCCCGAGTGATGACCGATCACGCCGATCGGTCGGTGGCGACGCTCGATGTACGGGAAGCTGTGAAGACACTCACTCCCGAGCACCGCGAAGTACTGGTGCAGGTGTACTTCCAGGGGGCGAGTGTGGCGGAAGCCGCCGAAGCCCTCGGGATCCCGCCCGGTACGGTGAAGTCTCGCGCGTACTACGCACTGCGCGCCCTACGCCGGGTGCTTCCGGGATACGCGGCCGACCTGCAGTGAAACCCATGGCCGAGTCAAACCTCCGTAAAGCGCCTTGCTGAGGACCCCTGTTGAGCAATCAGCTGTCTTCTATCCGTGTTCCGGATGGGGGCCGGGGCCTGGTCTCCAGGCCCGGGGTCGGGCGACGCGCACGCACCGGAGGAAGGCAGGAAGGGATGCTGCACAGAGGGCACGAGAGCACGGACGGCGCCGGCGGCGGCGAACTGGCCGTCCCGATGGCGTGGTTCTACGCCGAGTACATCGCGGAGGAACTGCTGCGGACGGGCGACCTGATGCCGCCGACGTCCTTCGAGTTCCGTGCGGGGCGGGACGCCCTGGCGCTGACCATCTTCCTCTCGGACGCGGGCGGTGAGCTCTCCGGCATCCGGGTCGTCACACAGCTGGAGACCTGGATGTCGCTGACGGCGTACGACCAGCCGTGGCAGGACTGGGTGTGCGAGCGCATGGCGGACTTCACCGCCGAGGCGCTGGAGTCGGGCGGCCCGTCCCCGGATCTGGAGCTGGCGGCCGCCGCGTGGCGCTGGCTGGAGGAGACCGAGCTGCTCGCACCCGACCTGGACGCGGTGCCCGGCGGCGCGGTGCTGGGAGAGGACGACGGCCCGAAGGTCTGGACGCCGGCCTGGCGGCTCGGTCTGCCGCTGGGGCACCTGGCGATCCACCTCTTCTAGCCGGCGTACCCCGGGGCCGGGTGTCGACCGCCACCTGTCCCGGCCTTGCCCGACCAACTTTTTCCGTCCGGGACCAATCCGCCCCGCGGACGGCTCCGAATCTTTTGGTTGGCATTGTCGTGAGGCTTGAGTGATTCGCCGGTCTGGTCCGTACCGGTGGGGGCAGGAAGCAACCCCCACCGCACACCGGCCCGAGGAATCGCCATGTGGTCCCAGGATCGTCATCACGACGTCGGCGCGTACGCGCTGGGCGTGCTGGACGAGGTGGATTCGTTCCACTTCGAGGACCATGTCCGCGGCTGCCCGCAGTGCGCGCTACAGGTCACCGAGTTCCGTCCGGCTGCCCGGCAGCTGATGCTGTACCGCAACGCGACCCCGCGCTCCGTACACCCGTTCGCGGCGCCCGGCCCCCGGATGCTCGGACGGCTGCTGGACGAGGTGGCCGCCCGCCACCGGGCGAAGCGCCGGCGCTGGCTGTTCGCCCTCGCGGCCTCCGTGGTCATCGCCGTCGGCGGCCCCGCCGTGGCCGTTCTCGCAGGTCCGGGCGAGGCTCCGGACACCGTCGCCGCCACCGACTCCAAGACGGGCGTCTGGGCCGAGGTCAAGGCCGAGGAACGGCTCTGGGGCAGTGACATCGAGCTGAAGGTCAAGGAGGCCGAGGGCGTCCACGCCTGCCGCCTCGTGGTGATCGGCAAGGACGGCTCCGAGGAGACGGCCGCGAACTGGAAGTCCCCCGAGGGCGCCGACAAGGCCTCCGAGATGGTAGGGGGAACCGCCATGCAGCGCGAGGACATCAGCCACTTCGAGGTGCGCAGCCAGGACGGCGAACTCCTGGTGACGATCGAGGCCCCGGCCTGGCGCTGAACCAGGCCCGCATTGGTCCGTACCTTCAATGGTTGCGGATCATGACCGACGCCGGTTCCGGGCTGTTCGAGCGGTCGATCAGGACTACTTGAGCAACCGGGACAACCGTCGGTCGGCGAGGGGCTTGCCTCCCGTCTGACAGGTCGGGCAGTACTGCAGCGAGGAGTCGCTGAAGGAGACCTCCCGGACCGTGTCACCGCACACTGGGCACGGCTCCCCCGTACGGCCGTGGACCCGGAGCCCGCTCTTCTTCTCCGCCTTCAGCCTTCCGGCCGCCAGCCCCCGGGAGCGCTCGACGGCCTCGGTGAGCGTGACGCGCAGCGCCTCGTGGAGGTGGCGGACCTCCTCCGGCCTGAGCGACGAGGCCAGCTTGAAGGGCGACATCTTCGCGGCGTGCAGGATCTCGTCGCTGTACGCGTTCCCGATGCCCGCGATCAGGCTCTGGTCCCGCAGCGCGCCCTTGATCTGCCGCCGCTCCCCCGCGAGCAGCCCGGCGAAGCGGGTCACGTCGAAATCGTCGGCGAGCGGGTCCGGGCCGAG
This sequence comes from Streptomyces sp. 11x1, assembly GCF_032598905.1. Lineage (NCBI taxonomy): Bacteria > Bacillati > Actinomycetota > Actinomycetes > Kitasatosporales > Streptomycetaceae > Streptomyces > Streptomyces sp. 11x1. Next base: position 1,154,958 of record NZ_CP122458.1, read on the forward strand.
CCGGGCGATGCCCGGCACCTCCGCCGGGTCCCGTACGAGGTGGACCGCGAGCCGCTTCTGCGTCCCGGCCTCGGTGAGGTCGAAGCCCTCGCCGGTCTCCAGGGCGACCCGCATCGCGAGCGGGCTCCTGCCTCCGGGTCTCGGCGGTCCGTCCGGCAGCCGGTCCTTCCACTGGAGCCAGCCGGCCCGCGCCAGATGCGTGACGAGGTGCAGCTCGCCGTCGTCCGCCGCGAGGTCGAGGAACTTCCCGCGCCTGCGTACGCCGGTGACCTCCCGGCCCTCGAAGGCGCTCAAGGGTGGGTCGTACGTCTTCAGCACGCTGATGGCCACGGGCAGCACGCGGACGACCTCATGACCGACGATCTTGCCGACCAGGAAGTCCCGGAGAGCCTCCACCTCGGGCAATTCAGGCATACGTCCAGAGTGCCATGCGGCTCCGCCGGGTGCGGGTGGGGTGGGGGCGGGTGGGGACGCGTGGACGGCCGCCGGCCCGGTGGGGCTTCTCGCGCAGTTCCCTGCGCCTCTGAAAAGCAGGGGCTGCGCCCCGTGCTCTTCATGCCCGCCGCCGGTTGCCTTCAATGCCCCGGGGGCCTGGTCTTTCAGGGGCGCGGGGAACTGCGCGAGAAGCCCCACCTGAGCCGCACCCGCCAACGAAACAGGCACCCCCGAGCTATGAGGCGCCCGCGCCCGGCAGCACGAACTCGCACCACACGCACTTGCCCCCACCCCGCGCCTCCACCCCCCATACATCCGTCAAGCGGTCCACCAACAGCAACCCCCTCCCCGACACCCCCGCCTCCCCCGCCTCCCTCCGCCGCGGCAGCGCGCTGGAGGAGTCCTCGACCTCCACCCGCAACCGCCGTTCGGATCCCGCTAGGGCCCGCAGCGTCACGATCGCGGAGCCCTCCGTGTGCATGAGCGCGTTGGTGATCAGCTCGTCGGCGACGAGTTCGATCTCGTCGGCCCGATCCCGCGCGCCCCACGTGCGGACCGCCGCGCCGATCATGTGCCGCGCCTCGGTGAGCGCCTCCGGGTCGCCCGGCGCGACATGCTGCTGGAGCCGCCCGCCGGGCTCCGCGGTGCGGCTGCGACGGCGCAGCAGCAGGAGGGCCACGTCGTCGTCGCCGCCCCGTTCCTCCGCCACGTCGATCAGCCGGTCCGCGAGATCGTCGACGTCGTCGGGGCCGGTGGCGATCAGCGTCCTCAGCGTCCGCATGCCGTCGTCGAGGTCGGCGCCGGGCTGTTCGATGAGGCCGTCGGTGCAGAGCAGCAGCGTCTGTCCGGGGAACATCTCGAGGGTGGTGACGGGGTACTCCAGGCCGCCGAACTCGGCGGACAGCCCGAGCGGCAGCCCTCCTTCCACGGTGACCCGGTGGCAGGAGCCGTCGGTGTGCCGCATCAGCGGGTCGATGTGGCCTGCCCGGACGGCCTGGACCACCCCGGTGGACAGGTCGGCCTCCGCGTACAGACAGGTCGCGAAGCGGTCGGTGTCGAGTTCGTGGAGGAAGGCGGAGGCGCGGGCCATCACGGTGGCCGGGGTGTGGCCCTCGGTGGCGTAGGCCTTCAGGACGATGCGCAGCTGCCCCATGACGGCCGCCGCGTGCGTGTCGTGCCCCTGGACGTCACCGATGACCGCGCCGACGCGCCCGCCCGGCAGGGGGATCAGGTCGTACCAGTCGCCGCCGATGTCCCGGCCGAGCGAGCCCCCGAAGGACGCGGCGCGGTAGCGGACGGCGATGTCGGCGCCCGGGACGCTGGGGATGGACCGGGGCAGCATGGCCTGCTGGAGCCCCTCGGCGAGGTCCTTCTCCTGCTCGTAGAACATGGCCCGCTGGAGGCTCTGGGCGATGCTGCTGCCGAGCGCGATGAGGATGTCGCGTTCCTCGGAGGTGAAGCCGCGCCGGTCGTTGTAGAGCAGTCCCATGGCCCCGATGGGGCGGGCCTGCACGATCAGCGGCAGATAGGCGGCCGAGGTGATCTTGAGGTCGGTGATGTGCGGCCACAACAGCGGATAGGACTCGGCGAACTCCTCCGGTGACTCGATGAAGTGCGGGGCGAGGTGCCGTACGACCTCGTTCATCGGGTACTTCACGTCGAGGCGGGTGATCCGGGTGCCCGGCACATAGCTGTCCTCGGGGCCGGCGGCGACCATCCGGACGCGTCCGGCCTCCACCAGGCCCATGACGAGGCTGGTCGCGCCGAGGTGGGTGAGTCCGTCGGTGTCCTCCAGGACGTCGATCACGTCCTGCACGGTCCGCGCGTGGGCCAGGGCGGCCGTGACGACCTGGACGACGTTGGCCTGTCTGCGGCGGACCTCGTCGAGGGCGGCCTGCTCGGTGCGGGAGCTGATCTCGTCCAGTTCGCGGGTGGCGTCGCGCACGATGCCGATGACCCGGTACGGGCGCCCCGTGGCGTCGCGGCGGATGTAGCCCTGGGTGTGCGTCCAGCGCAGGGTTCCGTCGCGCAGCCGGATGCGGAAGTAGGCGCCGTAGTTCTCGCTGCCGTCCTTGAGGGCCTGCGAGACCATGGCGTCGAGTCTGTAACCCTCCATCGGGGGCACCCGCCCGGAAAGGCTCTCGGGTCTGCCGTCGTACTCCTCCGGGCGCACGTCGAAGATCTCGTGGGCCTTGGCGTCCATGTGGAACGCACCGGCGTCGAGGTCCCAGTCGAAGGTGCCCATGAGGTTGAGCGCCAGGACGGGGTCCGGGTGGGAGAGCCAGTCGTCCGGGACGTCCGAGTTGCTCGCTCCCCGATCAACCATGGGGCCACTTTGACAGCATTTGCCTGATTATTCGAGTGGAGGGATCGATATCGGACCGGACCTCGACGCGCTCACTATCGTCGGTGGCGTGGACTGGTTCACCGCACCCGACCTCTGGCTGAGCCGACTGCTCTTCCAGCGCTCCCTGGCCGTGATCTATGTGGTCGCCTTCCTGGGAGCGGCCCTGCAGTTCCGCGCACTGATCGGCGAGCGGGGCATGCTGCCGGTACCCCGTTTCGTCGAGCGGGTGCCGTTCCGGCATGCGCCGAGCGTGTTCCACCGCCACTACTCGGACCGTTTCTTCGCGGCGTGGGCCTGGACGGGCTGCGCGGTGTCGGTGGCGCTGGTCGCCGGGCTGGACTCGCTGCTGCCGCTCTGGGCGGGCATGGTGCTGTGGTTCGTGCCGTGGGCGATGTACCTGTCGATCGTGAACGTCGGCCAGACCTGGTACTCCTTCGGCTGGGAGTCGCTGCTGCTGGAGGTCGGTTTCCTGGCCGTCTTCCTCGGCAACGACGAGGTGGCGCCGCCGGTCGTCGTGCTGTTCCTGCTGCGCTGGGTGCTCTTCCGGGTCGAGTTCGGGGCCGGGCTGATCAAGATGCGCGGCGACGAGTGCTGGCGGAAGCTCACCTGCCTCGACCACCACCACGAGACCCAGCCGATGCCCGGCCCGCTCAGCTGGTTCTTCCACCACCTCCCCAAGCCGTTCCACCGCGTCGAGGTGGCCGCCAACCACGTCACCCAGCTCGTGGTCCCGTTCCTGCTCTTCACCCCGCAGCCGATCGCGACGGCCGCCGCCGCGCTGATGATCGCGACACAGCTGTGGCTGGTGCTCTCCGGCAACTTCTCCTGGCTGAACTGGATCACCATCGTGCTGGCCCTGTCCGCCGTCGATTTCGGCACGGGCACGCGGGACACCCCCGGCCCGCCCCTCTGGTACACGGTCATCGTGTTCGCCGTCGCCGCGCTGATCCTCGGGCTCAGCTACCACCCGGTCCGCAACATGATCTCCCGCCGCCAGGTCATGAACCGCTCCTTCGACCCGTTGCACCTGGTCAACACCTACGGGGCGTTCGGCAGCGTCAGCCGGGTGCGGTACGAGGTGGTGGTCGAGGGCACGGCGGACGACGTACCGCGCGAGGACTCCGAGTGGCGGGAGTACGAGTTCCGGGGCAAGCCGGGTGATCCGCGGCGCTGGCCCCGTCAATTCGCCCCGTACCATCTGCGGCTCGACTGGCTGATGTGGTTCGCCGCACTCTCCCCGGCGTACGCCGGCTCCTGGTTCGGCGCCCTGGTGGAACGCCTTCTGGAGAACGACCGCGACACGCTCCGCCTGCTGCGCCGCTCCCCCTTCCCCGCCGACGCCCCGCCGCGCTTCGTCCGCGCCCGCCTCTTCCGCTACCGCTACACGACCTGGCGTGAGCTGCGGGAGACGGGAGCGTGCTGGGAGCGGACGTACGTACGGGAGTTCCTGCCCCCGACGCGGCTGGCCGCGTCGCCCGCGCGCAACCCCTGACCGGGCCGGGCACGGACTTCTTCACGGCGGCCTCTCGACGCGGGGCCGCCCCACAGGGCACAGTGCTGGGCGTACTCGATCACTACTCACGAGTACGCCTCGCCGTCGCGTACGAACCGACGCGCACGACACCGCCAGGGAGCGCCCGTGACCAGCTGGGTCGGCCGGACCGCCGTCGAGATAGCCGCCGCCGTACGGGAGAAGCGGACCACGCCGCGTGAGGTGGTGGCGGAGCATCTGGCGCGGATCGAGGCCCTGGACGGGCGGGTCGGGGCGTTCCGCACGGTCCGGGCCAAGGCGGCCCTGGCAGAGGCCGACGAGGTGGCCGACCGGGCCGATCTGGCCGAACTGCCCCTGGCGGGCGTGCCGGTGGCGATCAAGGACAACCTCGCCGTGCGGGGCGAGTCCACCCGGAACGGGTCCGCAGCGACCTCCGAGGCGCCGGCCGGGGAGGACCATGTGACCGTGGCCCGGCTGCGGGCGGCGGGCGCGGTGGTCGTGGGGCTCACGAACGTGCCCGAGCTGTGTGTCTTCGGCACCACCGACGGCGTGCACGGCACCGCCCGCAACCCCTGGGACACCGCGCGCACCACCGGTGGCTCCTCGGGCGGCAGTGCGGCCGCCGTCGCCGCCGGGCTGGTGCCGCTGGCCCTGGGCAACGACGGCATGGGCTCGCTGCGGATACCGGCCGCGAACTGCGGGGTCCTCGGCCTCAAGCCGGGCTTCGGTGTCGTCCCGGCGGACATCGGGCACGGCGACTGGTTCGGCATGTCCGAGAACGGGCCGCTGGCGACGACGGTCGAGGACGCCCGGCTGATGTTCGGGATACTGGCGGACACGGCCGCCACGGACCCGCCCGGATCCGCACCGTCCGGATCCGCGCCGCCCGCGCCGAGCATCGCAGTGTCCGTGCGTAGCCCCCTGGTCGGCGTGACCGTCACGCGCGCGTACGCCGATGCCGCGCGCCGGGCCGCCGAGCTGCTCGCCGGGGCCGGGCTGACGGTGCGGCGGGCCGATCCGCCGTACCCTCTCTGGCTGGGCACGACCTCGCTGGCGCACTGGACCGCGGGGACGGCGATGGACGCGGAGGGCCTCGATCCGCGGTTGCTCACCCGGCGCACGCGGGTGCACGCGGCCGTGGGGCGGCGCTTCCTGAAGGGGGTGCGCGCGGGCGACCGCCGGGAGCAGTTGCGCCGGCGCATGGAGCCGTTCTTCGCCGAGCACGACGTGCTCCTCACCCCGGCGCTCGCCCGGCGGGGGCCCGGCGCCGCGAACTGGCACGAGCGGGGGTGGCTGCGCAATCTGCTGGTGAACACCAACTACGCACCGCTGACCCCGCCGTGGAACCTCACGGGTCGGCCCGCGATGTCCGTGCCGTTCGGCACGCTTCCCTCGGGGGCGCCGTGCGCGGTTCAGTTGGTGGGCCGCCCGGGCCGCGAACTCGAACTCCTGTCGGTGGCGGGCCGGTTGGAGGAACTCAACCCCTGGTCACGGACGGCACCGCTCGACCGGCCGGATCGGTAGAGGCACCCGGAACCGGCCGTGTCACACCGCCTTCCGGGGGACGTGATCGGTCTCGTCACAGCGCCTTGTACATGATGTGCAGTCCCACCAGGCCGTCCTTCGGGTGCTCGAAGGCGTCCGGGACGGTGGCGAGGACGGTGAAGCCGAGGGAGGTCCAGAGCCGTACGGCGGGGTTGGTCTCGACGACGGCGTTGAACACCATGCCCCGGAAGCCCTGGGCCGCGGCCGCGGCGAGGACGTGTGCGGCGAGGGCGCGGCCGATACCGCGGCCGCCGTGGTCGGGGTCGACGATGAAGCCCGCGTTGGCGATATGGGCCGCGGGGCCACCGTAGTTGGGGGTGAGGTAGGCGGAGCCGACCGGCGTTCCGGTCTCGTCCTCGGCGACGTACACGCGCTTGGCGGGGGCCATCCACAGGGCGCGGGCGGCTTCCTCGGAGGTGTCCGGGTCCCAGGTGTAGGTCTCGCCCGCGGCGACGACGCGGTGCCAGAACGGCCAGATGCCGGGCCAGTCGTCGGCGGTGGCTTCTCTGATCTGCATGGGCGTGAGTCTGGCACGCCCATGCAGACGGCGATCGCGATGCTCCCGCTCAGTCCACGCTGGGCAGGATGTGGGGCTCGGCGAGGTCGTCCTCGTAGCCCGCCAGCCGGATCGGGGCGGACCTGGCCCACACGTCCAGGCTGCCCAGTTCCTTCTTCGACCGGCCGCTGCCCTCGGTGTGTTCCTCGGGGCGTGGCTCGCGATTCGTCTTCTCTGGTGTCACCGCGCACTCCTTATGTGTCGGGTCACCCTCGGGACGTCGGCCCAGCCTGCCGCTGTGCGCCTGACGTCCGCCCGGGTCTGAGTCGTTGTCAGTTCGGACGCGGTGGCGCCGGATTGCCTGGAGATGAGAGCAGGCCGTGGTGACCGGCTTGTCCCGGGACGGACCGTGGGTGCGGGTGGGACCCATATAAGGCTGTCCGTCCGGTACAGAGTAACCAAATGAGCGGGTGGCCGCTCGATGGGGCTGAAAACACGAGGTAACTGTCTTGAGTCGTTCAGTGCCCAGCAAGCCCCACCCTAGGGCAAGTTGCCCCATTTGTTCGGTTTCTCATCACTCGTTCGGCTCAGTACTCGACCCCCGCACCGTTCCGACAACCCATCGGATCGCCGTGCCCGGTACGCAGTTCAGGTCCTGTTGGCCGAATCGCAAGCCGACCATGATCTGCTCATGTGTCGCAACGGCATTTCTCGCGGGCGGACTCGGGAGGACCGGCGGATGGAACTGCGCGGCGTCGAGGAGCTGATGGACCTGCTGCACGCCTGCCGGGGCGGCGGCCCGACTGCGGACCGCCGCGGGGGCGCCGCGGTCGATCCGTACGAACACGCGCTGCAGACCGCCGCGCTGTTGCGCCGAGGCCGGCCCGCCGACAAGGAACTGCAGGTGGCGGGCCTGGTGCACGCCATCGGACGGCTGCTCCGTCCGGGTGACGACACCGGCCACGCCGACCTGGCCGCCGACACGGTGCGCCCCCTGCTCGGCGAGCGGGTGGCCCGGCTCGTACGCCTGCACGCCCTCGGCGCGGACGATCTGGTGCGGCTGCACGCGGGCGGGTGGGCGGACGCCACGCTCGTCGAGGACGTGCTGGCCCTGCGGCACGCGGACGAGGCGGGGTGGACCCCCGGCATGGAGGCCGGGGTCCTGGAGGACTGGCGGACGGTGCTGGAGTTGGTGGCGGACCGGGCGAGGGCGGCTCACCACTTGCCGGGCACGTAGTCCTTCAGGAAGATGCCGTACAGGTCCTCGCCCTGCTCGCCGCGGACGACGGGGTCGTAGACGCGGGCCGCGCCGTCCACGAGGTCGAGCGGGGCGTGGAAGCCCTCGTCGGCGAGGCGCAGCTTGTCGAAGTGGGGGCGCTCGTCGGTGATCCAGCCGGTGTCGACGGAGGTCATGAGGATGCCGTCGGTCTGGAACATCTCCTGCGCGCTGGTCCGCGTGACCATGTTCATCGCGGCCTTGGCGGCGTTGGTGTTCGGGTGCCCCGCGCCCTTGTAGCCACGGCCGAAGACGCCTTCCATCGCCGAGACGTTCACGACGTACGCGCGTCCGCTTCTCGCCTTGCGGGCGGCGTCGGCCATGGCCGGGCGGAGCTTGCTGATCAGGATGAACGGTGCCGTGTAGTTGCACAGCTGGGTCTCCAGCAGTTCCACCGGCGAGATCTGCTCGATGGTCTGCACCCAGGTGTTGGTGTCGACGACGTCGGGGACGAGACCGCCCGCGTCGATGGCGGTGCCGTCGAGGTGCCGGGCGACGCTGGCGTTGCCCGCGACCAGGGCGAGGTCGGCGACCTGCTGCGCGTCGAGGCCGCTGGTGCCGAGGGGCAGCGCGGCGGGCCCGCCGAGATCACCGACGGCGCCGGAGTTGAAGGCGCCGATGACGTGGTGCGCGGGGAGCTCCCCGGCGGGCAGCGGGGCGCTCTCCCCGTCCACCAGGGCGGCGTACGCGGAGGGCAGCCGGCGTACGGTCTGGGTCGCGTTGTTGATGAGGACGTCGAGGGGGCCGGCCTCGGCGATCTGGTCGGCGAGGGCGACGGCCTGCGCCGGGTCGCGCAGGTCGATGCCGACGACCTCCAGCCGGTGCATCCAGTCCCCCGAGTCGTCCATGGCCTTGAAGCGGCGGATGGCGTCCTTGGGGAAGCGGGTGGTGATCGTGGTGTGCGCGCCGTCGCGCAGCAGGCGCAGGGCGATGTACATGCCGATCTTGGCCCGGCCGCCGGTGAGCAGGGCGCGCTTGCCGGTGAGGTCGGCGCGGACGTCGCGCTTGGCGCGGTTCAGGGCAGCGCAGTCCTGGCAGAGCTGGTGGTAGAAGTAGTCGACTTCCACGTACCGGGTCTTGCAGGTGTAGCAGGAGCGCGGGCGCTGGAGTATCCCCGCGATCTTCCCCGCCTCCGTGACGGACGACGGCAGGATGCCCTCGGTCTCGTCGTCGATGCGCTGGGCGGAGCCGGTCGCCGTGGCCTCGGTGACCGCTTTGTCGTGGGCGGTCTTGGCGGCGCGGCGTTCCTGGCGGCGGCGCTGCTTGACCGTGCGGTAGACGCCGGCGGTCGCCCGGCGCACGGCGATCGCGTCCGGGTGGTCGACGTCCAGCTTGTCGAGCTCCTCCAGCACGCTGAGACACACGGCGAGCCGGTCCGGGTCGATGCCGGGGCCGTACACGACCTCGTCCGTGGTCGCGGGGCCGTCCTCTGTCACCGTCATCGCGCTGCCGTTTCCCTGATCACGTGCGGCGCGCCGGCCGCATCCGCTGTCGAACGGGGAATTGTACGGAGCGGAGGCTGTGGTGACCAAACTTCGGGTGCGGGTCCGGTGGAGGCTGGTCGCGCAGTTCCCCGCGCCCCTGAAAAGCAGGGGCTGCGCCCCATGCTTTTCAGGCCCGCAGGGCCGTGGTCTTTCAGACCCGCAGGGCCGTGGTCTTTCAGGCCCGCAGGGCCTGGGTTTTCAGGGGCGCGGGGAACTGCGCGAGAAGCCCCACGCACCCGCATCCGACAACGCACCCCCATGCGTCACACCTCACACGCCACCAACAGCTCCCGCACCTCCCGCGTGACCGCCGCGGACAGTCGCTCCAGGTCCGGGACGGCCTCCCCGTCGGCGACCAGCCCGTAGTGGACGCTCCCCCGGTACGTGGAGACGGCCACCGCGAGGGACTGCCCGTGGGCCAGCGGAGCGAGGGGGTAGATCTCGGCCAGCGGGCAGCCGCCGAGCCGGAGGCCGAGGCTGGGCAGGGGGACGCTGGTGACGAGGATGTCGAACCAGAGGCGCGCGGCCTGACTGACCAGCGGCCCTCCGAGCCGGTGACCGAGCGGCAGCACGTGGTCGGCGAGCAGGGCCACCGCGCCCGCGCCCCGGTTGGGCCCCGCCTCCTTGTTGCGGTCCATCGCCGCACGCACCGTACGCAGCCTGCGCAGCGGGTCCGGATCGTCCACCGGCAGTTTCATCAGGTACCCGGAGAGCCGGTTGCCCTGCGGGTGCGCCGTGCGCGGCCGGCGCTTGGAGACGGGGATCAGCGCCCGGGGCGCGACCCCTTCGCTGCCGTCCCCGCGCTCGTCCAGCCACCGGCGCAGCGCGCCCGCCACCACGGCGATGAGGACGTCGTTGACGGTGCCGCCGACGGTCTTGCGGATCCGGTGCACGTCGTCCAGGTCCACGAGCACCCCGGCGGTACGGCGGGTGCCGCTCGCCCCGGAGGTCAGCGCGGCCGGGGACCGGGCGCCGAGGCTCGCGTCGAGCGTGGTGCGGGCGACGGAGGCGCCGATGTCGAGGGCGCGCCCGAGGTCGGAGAGGGTGCCCCTGACCAGGTCGGGGAGTTTGCGTACGTCGTCGAGGAGGCCGCGGGGAGGCTCGGCGGGGCGGGGCCGGGGCGCGGGCATGTCGATGGGGTCCATGACGGCGGCGGCGAGCGTCAGCGCGCGCAGTCCGTCGGCGAGGGCGTGGTGGAACTTGAAGAGCACGGCGAAGGAGGTGCCGTCCTCCCCCGGCAGCACATGCGCCTCCCAGGGCGGCCGGCCGCGCTCCAGCGGGCGCTCCATCAGCCGTCCGGCCACGGTGTGGAAGTCGGCGGCCGGCGCGTGCAGCCGCACGTGGTCGAAGGGCTCGAAGTCGGCGACGGGCTCCCGGGTCGCGCCGCCGAACGCCAGGGGCAGCCGGACGTCCGGGAGCCACACGTCCCGGATCCGCATCCGCAGCGCGGGCACCGCGGCGGCCCGCGTGGCGAGCAGTTCGGCGGCGTGGGCGCCCGCGGTGGGCGAGTTCGCCGTGAAGACGCCGAGGGCGGCCAGGTGCATGGGGTGTTCGGCGGACTCGATGTTCCAGAACGCAAGGTCGAGGGGGGCGAGCAGGTCAGAAGTCAATGGCTTGCCTCGCGTCGACGACGGGTGAGTCGGTAGTCAATCGCTGATGCCCGATTACGGTCAAGTACGATCAAGCTACGCACAGTTAACAACAGGTTAAGTCCCGCCTCCGAGAAAAGGCGGGACCCATGGGACATCTGTGTGCACTACGGTCACCCTGAAGGGCTAGGTGCCCCGTCCAGGACACCTGCCGGCCCTCGCTAGGACACCTGCTGGCCCTTGCCCAGCGCGATCACTCCGCCCCGGGAGACGGTGTACAGCTCGGCGTCCCGCTCGGGGTTGACTCCGATGGTGGCGCCCGGAGGCACCTGGACGTTCTTGTCGAGCACGGCTCCCCGGACGACCGCACCCCGCCCGATGTGGACGTTGTCGTGCAGGACCGAGCCCTGGACGACCGCGCCCGGGTCCACGACGACCCCCGGGGAGAGCACCGACCGCGTGACCTGGCCACGGATCAGACAGCCCGCGCTGATGATCGACTCACTCGCCATCCCGCCCGCGTTGAAACGGGCCGGGGAGAGCTGGCCGGAGCTGGTGTAGATGGGCCAGCTGCGGTTGAAGAGGTTGAAGGCGGGGCGCTCGGCGATGAGATCCATATGGGCGTCGTAGTAGGCGTCGAGGGTGCCGACGTCCCGCCAGTAGCCCTGGTCACGGGTGGTCTCGCCCGGCACGTGGTTGGCACTGAAGTCGTACAGCTGGGCCTCCCCCCGCTCGGTGAGCTGGGGCAGGATCGAGCCGCCCATGTCGTGGACGGAGTCCTCGTCCTCCGCGTCCCGCTGGAGCGCCTCCACCAGGGCCTTGGTGGTGAAGATGTAGTTGCCCATCGAGGCGAACACGCATTCGGGGTCGTCGACCAGGCCCGGCGGGTCGGCGGGCTTCTCCAGGAAGCGTTCGACGGTCCGGCCGTCGGAGCCGGGCGTGATCACTCCGAAGGAGGACGACTCCCCGCGCGGCACCCGGATACCGGCCACCGTCACACCCGCGCCGCCCTCGATGTGCTGCGCCAGCATCTGGCGGGGGTCCATGCGGTACACGTGGTCGGCGCCGAAAACGGCCACGTACTCGGGCTGTTCGTCGTGGACCAGGTTCAGGGACTGCAGGAGGGCGTCGGCGCTGCCCAGGTACCAGCGCGGGCCGAGCCGCTGCTGGGCCGGGACCGGGGTGACGTAGTTGCCCAGCAGGCTCGACATCCGCCAGGTCGTGGTGATGTGCCGGTCCAGCGAGTGCGACTTGTACTGCGTGAGCACGCAGATGCGCAGGATGTCCGCGTTGACGAGATTGGACAGGACGAAGTCCACCAGGCGGTACGTACCGCCGAAGGTCACCGCTGGTTTCGCGCGGTCGGCCGTGAGGGGCATCAACCTCTTGCCCTCACCGCCCGCCAGTACGATTCCCAGCACCGAAGGTCCACCGCGCCGCATGCCGCCGCCCCTCTACGCCCGGTCGTGCCGAACGCTGTTCCTGACTGCTCTGTGACTACCCCTGTTCGAGGACTTCCTCATAAAGCCGGACGGTCCGCCGGGCCACCGCGTCCCAGCCGAACTCCCGCACCGCGCGCTCCCGGCCGGCCTCACCCATCCGGGCGGCCGTCGCGGGGTCGGCGAGCACCGAGTCCAGGGCCCGGGCCAGTCCGTATTCGAAGTCGTCCTCGGTCGGTACGAGGAGGCCCGTGACACCGTGCTCCACCACTTCCGGTATACCTCCGACCCGCGAGGCCACCACGGCCGTGCCACATGCCATGGCCTCCAGGTTGACAATACCGAGCGGCTCGTACACCGACGGGCAGACGAACACCGCCGCATGGGTGAGAAGCTGTATCACGTCCGGGCGGGGCAGCATCTGCGGTATCCAGAACAGGCCCTTGCGCACGCGGCTCAGTTCCGCGAAGAGGTCGCGGAACTCCTGGTCGATCTCCGGAGTGTCGGGGGCGCCCGCGCAGAGCACGACCTGCGCGGCCGGATCGATGTCCCGCACGGCGCGCAGCAGGTGGGGCACGCCCTTCTGCCGGGTGATACGGCCGACGAACAGGACGTACGGACGGTCGGGGTCGACGCCGAGGCGGTCGAGGACGTCCGTTCCGTGGTCCGGCCGGTAGAGCGAGGTGTCGATGCCGTTGTGCACGACATGGAGCCGCGCCGGGTCCAGGGCGGGGTAGCAGCCGAGGATGTCGTCGCGCATGGCGCCGGAGACGGCGATCACCGCGTCGGCGGACTCGATCGCGGTGCGCTCGGCCCAGCTGGACAGGGCGTAGCCGCCGCCGAGTTGCTCGGCCTTCCAGGGGCGCAGCGGTTCCAGCGAGTGGGCGGTCATCACGTGCGGGACACCGTGCAGCAGTTTGCCGAGGTGGCCGGCCAGGTTGGCGTACCAGGTGTGCGAGTGGACCAGTTCGCGGCCCCGGAGGCCGGCGGCGACGGAGAGGTCCACGGAGAAGGTGCGCAGCGCGTCGTTGGCGCCGTCGAGCGCGGACCAGGGCCGGTGGCGCACGACACCACCGGCGGCGCCCTCTCCCCAGCAGTGCACGTCGAGATCGACCAGGGATCTCAACTCGTGGGCGAGGAACTCGACATGGACGCCCGCGCCGCCGTAGACGTCGGGCGGATACTCCCGGGTCAGCAGGCCGACTCGCACCCGGAACCCCCTGTCTCAGCGGCTGGTTCCCACATGGTCACCCAGAAGGGTCAGTTGGGGAAGACCACGACGTTCGCGCGGGCGCACGCTCCGGGGTCAGGAGCGAGGGCCGGGGCGGGCGTCGGTACCGGGCGGCCGGTCGAAGCAGCAGTCGCCGCACAGTCCGCCGCCGGGCAGCCGGTAGTAGAGGCAGCAGCTGCGGCGGCGACGGGTGGCCGGGTCGAGCGTGCCGGCCAGGGTGGGGTGCGCGAACAGCTCGGCGGCGCATGCCCGTGCCCGACTCGCCACCTCGGTACGGCCGTTGACGGCCGCCCACCGGTCGATCTGACGCACGGCGCCCATCAGCGCGGAGGCCGCGTTCCCCCACAGCAGCCGCTCGGAAAGCGGCAGTTGAGCACGGAGGGCCGCCGCCAGCGGTACCAGATGGCCCTCCCGTACGACCTCGCCGATCCGCTCGGCGGGCAGGCCGCGCACCTCCGCCAGCCACAGTTCGTCGGGGGCGCTCGCGTCGGCGTCCCAGCGCAGGAGACGGGGGTCGAGGTCGGGGACGCGGCCGTACAGGGCGGCCGACCCCAGGGCCACCGACCACAGGCGGGCGGTGAAGCCGAGGTGGGCGATGGACGCGGCCACCCGGAGCTCGGGCGCCCGGAGACTGCGGGCGACCTTGCGGACACGGAAAATTACCGGATTCGCGTAAACCTCCGGTTCCACATCGGCATCCCGTGCCGCGTAGGCCTCCGCGAGCGTCGGCGGACCGTCGTGCGGTGGTCGCCCCGTGCGTAGTACGAAGAAGCCGCCGAGGGACGAGAGGGCGCCGAGGCCGGGGTCGTGATCCACGAGGACGAGTAGTACCAGGGGCCGGGTCCTTGTCCAGCCGGTGGAGTGCACCCCGTGTCGCCCCCCTCAGGGATGACGACGGGCCCCTCGTACTCCAACGGCAGTAGGACCAATTGAGTGCTGAGGTACGACGACGCCGACGCCCATCCGAGGCATCGTGGTCACTATGAGAGCCGAGCGTTCACCACGCCGGGGCTGGAGCCCCCGCGCCTCGCTGAGGAGCCGCGCATGAGCGCCCTCGCGTTGTCCGTACTGCTGTCGTTCGTCTCCGCCGTGGCCTACGCGGGCGGGGCGATCGTCCAGGAGCGCGTCGCGGTGTCCCTGCCCGGCCAGTCCTACGCGCCGCTGCGCCGGCCGGCGTGGTGGGCCGCCGTCGGCCTCAACGGCCTCGGCGGGCTGCTGCACGTGGTGGCTCTGGCCTACGGCCCGCTGAGCCTGGTGCAGCCGCTCGGCGCGCTGACCATCGTCTTCGCCCTGCCCATGGCGGCGCTCTTCGTGGGCCGCAGGGCCGGTGCGACGGCCTGGCGGGGCGCGATCATGGCGACGGTGGGTCTCGCGGGTCTGCTCTCCCTGGTCGGCTCGGCCGACGCCCAGTCGCTGGGCGACATCCAGCGGGTGCTGGTCGGCGTGGGCAGCGGGGGCGCGGTGGCCGCGCTGATGGTGGCGGCACGCGCCGCGCACCGGCACCCGGCGGTCCGCAGCATCCTGCTCGCGGTCGCCTCCGGTGTCGCGTTCGGCATGTCCTCGGTCTTCACCAAGACGGTCGCCGTCGACTGGACGGACGGCGTCGCGCTCGCCGACCTGTCGACCCTCGCGGTCATCGGCGTCTTCGCGACGGCCGGTCTGCTGCTGTCCCAGGCCGCCTACCGGGGCGGCGGCCTGGCGGCCCCGCTCGCCACCCTGACCGTGGTGAACCCGGTGGTGGCGGCCGCGGTCGGCATCACGATGTTCGGCGAGACGTTCCGCTACGGCACGACCGGCACCCTGCTCGCCCTGGGCTGCGGTGTCGTCGCGGCGGGCGGTCTGATCCTGCTGACCATCGAGCGGCTCGGCGACGAGGTGCGGACGGAGCGGGACGACGAGCGACGGCCGGTCCCGTCCGTCGGGCAACCGGCGGCGACGATCTCCGGGCGGGCGACGGCCGGTGTCGACCCGGAGTCGCTCACCGTGGAGAAGCTGCTCGCGGGGCTGCCGCACCAGACCTTCGGGGCGCCGGAGAGGGTAGAGGGCTCGATCGACCTGGACAAGTCCGTGGTCGTACCGGCCCCGTTCCTCGGGCGGATGCCGGAGTACAAGCCGGAGTACGAGGGCGACGCCCTGCCCGGCAACCTGCTGCCGCTGCCCTTCCAGGGCGGGCCGTACGTGCCGAGGGCACTCCTGGACCGGCATCGTGACCGCGTGAAATCCTGAGCGGGAGGCCCGGACCGGGCCTCCCGCACCACGTTAGATCCGAACCCCTCCCGCCCGTAGATAGGCGATCGGATCGATGTCGCTGCCGAAGCCGGGCCCCGTCCGTACCTCGAAGTGCAGATGCGGGCCCGAGCTGTTGCCCGTGGAACCGGACCGGCCTATGCGCTGGCCGGCGCTCACGTTCTGCCCGGCCTTCACGGAGATCGCCGACAGATGGGCGTACTGCGTGTACCGGCCGTCGGCGTGCCGGATCACCACCTGGTAGCCGAAGGAGCCGCCCCAGCCCGAGGTGACCACCTCCCCCGCAGCCACGGACTTGACCGTGCTACCGGTCGACACGGGGAAGTCGACGCCCGTGTGGTAGCCCTTCGACCAGGAAGAGCCGGAGGCGCGGTAGGGGGTGCCGAGGGAAGCGCTCACAGGAGCGACGAGGGACGCCGACTCCTGCCGCTTGTCGGACGCCTGCTGCTTCTGCCCCTTCTGGCCCTGCTTCTTTTCCTGCTTCTTTTCCTGTTTCTTCTCCTGCTTCTGTTCGTTCTTCCGATCTTGTTTCTGTTCCTTCTTCTGGCCTGCCGTGTGCAGGCTCAGGCGCTGGCCAGGGAATATCACGTCCGGGTCGGACCCTATGGTCCTGCGGTTGGCCTCGTAGAGCTTGCGCCAACCGCCCCTGACGTCCTGGGAGCCGGCGATCTCGGAGAGGGTGTCGCCACGGACCACCGTGTACATCTCGACCTTGCCGGCCTGCGACTGGGGCGTGGTCTGGGGCTTCACGTCCTCGATCTGGCGGGTGGGCCCGTCGCCGCCGCGGGTGAGGCCCGCGCGCTGCGAGCAGACGGGCCAGGCATCGGGGCCCTGGCCGTCGAGGACCTTCTCGGCGATCGCGATCTGCTGTTCCTTGGTGGCCAGATCCGCGCGGGCGGCGTACGCCGTACCGCCGAAGGCCTCCCACGTGGACTGGCTGAACTGCAGGCCGCCGTAGTAGCCGTTGCCGGTGTTGATGTTCCAGTCGTTGGTGGACTCACATGCCGCGACCTTGTCCCAGGTCTCGACATCGGCCGCTTCCGCGACGCCGGTGCCCATCAGCGGGAGCGCCATCCCCGCGCCGCCCGCCGTGAC
This sequence comes from Streptomyces sp. 11x1, assembly GCF_032598905.1. Lineage (NCBI taxonomy): Bacteria > Bacillati > Actinomycetota > Actinomycetes > Kitasatosporales > Streptomycetaceae > Streptomyces > Streptomyces sp. 11x1. Next base: position 1,171,634 of record NZ_CP122458.1, read on the forward strand.
GGTGAGCGAGGCGCGGTTGATCCTGTTCGGTTGGTACCGCCGGTGCCGACCGCGTACGGCCATGGAGTATCCCCCTCGCCTATGCAGTGAGCCGCAAAAGTAAGCGCAGCGAACCGGCCAGGACAAGACGAAAATTCAGCCGCTCCCGTCCCGTGTGTGGCGGGTAAGCGACCTGATCCGGCGCGTAAGTGCTCCCGTCCGGCGCGCGAGTGACCAGGGACGGCGCGCAACGCATCGGGTTGCGCGCCCCATTGAGGCAGGTAGGGCTCTTCCTGCGTACTCAAGCCCGGCAGGCCGCGCAGTGCGGACGGGGCCGGTGCACGTCAGGATGGCCGGAAGGACAATACTGGCGGGCAGGAACGGCACCACCGAAATCAGGATCCATAGGAGCCAACCGTATGAGCACTTCAGCCCAGATCGGCGTCACCGGCCTCGCGGTCATGGGGAGCAACCTCGCCCGCAACTTCGCCCGCAACGGCTACACGGTCGCGGTCCACAACCGCTCCGCGGCGAAGACCCACGCGCTGATCAAGGAGCACGGGCACGAGGGCGACTTCATCGCGGCCGAGACCGCCAAGGACTTCGTCCAGGCGCTGGAGCGCCCCCGGCGCCTGGTCGTCATGGTGAAGGCGGGCGGCCCGACGGACGCGGTGATCGAGGAGTTCGCGCCGCTCCTGGAGCCCGGAGACATGATCATCGACGGTGGCAACGCGCACTTCGCCGACACCCGCCGCCGTGAGGCCGCGCTGCGCGAGCAGGGCATCCACTTCGTCGGCGCCGGCATCTCCGGCGGCGAGGAGGGCGCGCTCAACGGACCGAGCATCATGCCCGGCGGCCCGGTCGAGTCGTACGACTCCCTCGGCCCGATGCTGGAGAAGATCTCCGCGAAGGCCGCCGACGGCGCGCCCTGTGTCACGCACGTGGGTCCCGACGGTGCCGGGCACTTCGTGAAGATGGTCCACAACGGCATCGAGTACGCCGACATGCAGCTGATCGGCGAGGCGTACCAGCTGCTGCGCGACGTGGCCGGCTACACCCCCGCGCAGATCTCCGAGATCTTCCGCACCTGGAACACCGGGCGCCTCGACTCGTACCTGATCGAGATCACGGCCGAGGTGCTGGCGCACGTGGACGCGGCCACCGGCAAGCCGTTCGTGGACGTGGTCGTCGACCAGGCGGAGCAGAAGGGCACCGGCCGCTGGACCGTCCAGATCGCGCTGGACCTGGGCGTTCCGGTGTCCGGTATCGCCGAGGCCGTCTTCGCGCGCTCCCTGTCGGGTCACGCCGCGCTGCGCGACGCCTCGCGTTCGCTGGCCGGCCCCAAGGCCGCCCCGCTCAGCGCGGCCGAGGCGGGCGCCTTCGCCGACCGGGTCGAGCAGGCGCTGTACGCCTCCAAGATCGTGTCGTACACCCAGGGCTTCCACGAGATCGACGCCGCGCGCGACGAGTACGACTGGAACATCGACCTGGGCAAGGTCGCCTCGATCTGGCGTGGCGGCTGCATCATCCGGGCGGCGTTCCTGGACCGGATCCGCGCGGCCTACGACGCCCGGCCCGACCTGCCGAGCCTGCTCTCCGACGAGACGTTCGCCCAGGAGATCGCGGCGGCGCAGGACGACTGGCGCGAGGTGCTGGTCGCCGCGACGCGGCAGGGTGTGCCGACGCCCGGGTTCGCGGCGGCGCTGGCGTACTACGACGCGCTGCGCGCCGAGCGGTTGCCCGCGGCGCTCACGCAGGGGCAGCGGGACTTCTTCGGGGCGCACACGTACCGCCGGGTGGACCGGGAGGGGTCGTTCCACACGCTGTGGGGGCAGGGCCGCGGTGAGGTCGAGGCCTGAGGCCGACTGACCGAGGACCGCGCGAGGGGGTCGGGGTGCTGACCGGTTGGCGGCCGCAGCTCGGTTGCGGCTGGTGGCGCCCGCGCGGCGGAGCCACACATGTCACAGCCCCGCGCCCCTGAAGCTCGTTGATGTGGCCCGGTGTGAGCAGCTCACGCCGGGCCACTGTTCTGTCCACACCACTCCGCTACGACAGCGGCCCCGGCCTGGGTTCGCCCGGGACCGGATCCGGGCCCGGAGGGTTGGGAATGGGGTCCGGTTCCGGGGTGGGGCGGGGATCGGGGGTGGGGACGGGGTCGGGGAAGGGGGGCTCCGGGAAGGGTTCCGGGCGGTCGGGGCCCGGGCCCGGAGTGGGGCCGGGCTTCACGGGGTCCGGGTCGGGATGCGTCATCGCGTCCTCCAGCCAGGGATACGTCGGCCATGGACAGATGCCACGGGTACCCGTCGCCCGCACGGGCAGTCACCCGGTCGGCGGGCGAGGCGCGACCGCGCCCGCCGACGGGTCCCTCAGAAGCCCTCGGGGTGGGCGATCAACCAGTCCTTCGCGGCCCGCAGCAGCTCCGGATCGGCGGCCGGGGCCTCCTCGGGGTGGCGTTCGGCCCACTTCACGACGTACGGGCAGAGGGGGGCGACCACGACGCCCTCGCGGGCCGCGATGCCGTACAGCTCCCGGGCCAGTGAGCCCGCGATGCCCCGCCCCTCGTACGCGGGCTCGACGATCGTGTGGACCGGGACGAGCGCGTCCCGCGGGGAGGCGAGGACGAAGTACTGGATGTGACCGGCCAGTTCGCCGCCGGCGAAGGCCTCCAGTCGGCCGGCCGCCCGGTCGTCACGGATCTCTACGTCGCTCATGGCACTCCTCGCGTGCGGATCGGGGACGCCGGTCGCCTGCCCGAGGTCTCGGACGATGGTCGCCCCCGGGCCTCAGACGGTGACGGCCTGCGGGCTGCGCCGCTGGTCCGAACCCGGCACCGGCTCGGAGGCGTCCGAGCCCAGCGCCACGATCCGGTTGTCCTGGTCCACATGCACGACCCTGGGCTCCAGGGCGCGGGCCTCGGCGTCGGAGACCTGAGCGTAACTGATGATGATCACCAGATCCCCGGGATGGACGAGATGGGCCGCGGCCCCGTTGATCCCGATCACGCCGGAGCCCCGCTCGCCCTCGATGACGTAGGTCTCCAGCCGGGCGCCGTTGGTGATGTCGACGATGTGCACGAGCTCGCCCGGCAGCAGGTCGGCGGCGTCGAGCAGCTCGGCGTCGATGGTCACGGACCCGACGTAGTGCAGGTCGGCCTGGGTGACGGTGGCGCGGTGGATCTTGGACTTGAACATCGTACGCAGCATTTTGGACTCCTGAAAGACGGCTCCCTGCCTGCTTTGTGCAGGTCAAAGGCGGTTTTCACTCTACACGGGCACGCGTCGGAGTCGGTGATTGTGAGGAACATCGCTTCGCTCTGACGAGCAGGCTCCCAGCCTGCGATTCCGCGCGAACCCGGCTGTCATGCCGTCGCCGACCAAGCACCTGTTCCGACACCGGTGTCGGAATGCACGAGCACCGATGCCGACCGGATACCGACTTGCCTGACGACAAGTCGGGCGAGTCAACCCACCCCGTCGCCCCGGGGCTTCGCCCGGTCCTCCCAGAATGTGCGGACCTACGGCCGACTGATGCTCCACCGCCGTCTTGACCCGCGACCACGAGACGCTCTGCGGGGTGCGTCCGCGGGGCGGCCGAGCTGCCGGCCGACGCGCCAGGCGTGCTCGGTCAGCAGCACGGTGGAGGCAGTGACGAGGCAGATCGCCCACTGTGCGGGGCTGAGCGACACGGTGTCGAAGACTCCCTGGGCCATGGGCACTTGCACGGCGACGACCTGGAGGATCAGGACGGCGGCCAGGCAGATCCACAGGGTGCGGTTGCGCAGTTGGTGGCGGCCGAGGACGGGGCCGTCCTCGCCGCGCGCGGTCAGGGCGTTGCACAGCTGGAAGAGCACGAACGTGGTGAAGGCCATGGTGGCGGCGGTCGCGGGGTCGGTGAGGTGGCGGGCGCCGGCGAAGACGGCCAGAGTGCCTGCGGCCATGACCGCGCCGGACCGCGTGATGGCGGTCAGGCGGCGGGCGTTCAGAATACGTTCGCCGGGCGGGTGGGGCGGACGCCTCATCACGTTGTCCCGCGGAGGGTCGATGCCCAGAGCCATGGCGGGCGGCCCGTCCATGATGATGTTGACCCACAGCAGCTGGATCGCGGACATGGGCGCGGGCAGGCCGGCGAGCACGGTGGCGAGCAGGGTGAGGATGGCGCCGATGTTGGTGGACAGCTGGAAGCGGACGAAGGTGACGATGTTGTCGTAGATCGAGCGGCCCTCGCGCACCGCGCGGACGATGGTGGAGAAGTCGTCGTCGGTCAGGACCATGTCGGCGGCCTCTTTGGCCACGTCAGTCCCGGTGATGCCCATCGCGACGCCGATGTGGGCGGCGCGCAGGGCCGCGGCGTCGTTGACGCCGTCTCCGGTCATGGCCACGATGTGGCCCTTCGCGGAGAGCGCGCGGACGACGGTCACCTTGTGTTCGGGGGCGACGCGGGCGAAGACACCGATGTCCTCGATACGGTCCGCGAGCTCCCGCTCGCTCATCCGGACCAGTTCGGTGCCGGTGACGACGTCACCGGTGATGCCGAGTTCGCGGGCGATGGCGGCGGCCGTGTCCGCATGGTCACCGGTGATCATCTTGACGGTGACGCCGGCGGCCTGGGCCAGGGCGACGGCGTCGCGGACCTGAGGACGCGGGGGGTCGGCTATTCCCGCGATCGCGGTCAGGGTCAGTCCCGTCACCTCCCGGGGGTTCGGCCGGTCGGTGGTGGCGGTGGCCGCCCCGAGGACCCGCAGGCCCTGACCACCCATTCCCCGGGCAACGTGGGTGACCTCACGGCGCCGCTCGGCATCGAGGGGGACGCAGCCCTGAGCGGTCAGGACGTGGGTGCAGCGGTCCAGCAGGGCGTCGACGGCCCCCTTGGCGTGGACCCGGACGCGGCCGTCCGCGTCGGTGTGGAAGGTGGCCATGTACTTGGCGTCAGGGTCGAAGGGGATCTCACCGGTGCGTGGCGTGCGGTCGCGGAGTCCGGCATCGAGACCGGCCTTGGCGGCGAGTACGGCCAAGGCGGCCTCGGTGGGGTCTCCGATGACGCCGTCCGGGGTGATCCGGGCGTCGTTGCACAACGCGAACGGCAGCACCGCGTCGCGCAGGGCAGGCGGAGCCGCGTCATACGCGGGCGCGTCATGCGGCGTCATATCGCGGGTGGCCGCGTCAGGCAGGGCCGCATCGTGCGGGTCCCGGCCGTGCCGCTCGTCGGTGAGGCGGACGGCGCCGACGGTGTCGTAGCCCTCCCCGGTCACCTCATACACGCGCCCGGCGGCCCACAGGGCTCGGGTGGTCATCTCGTTCAGGGTCAGGGTGCCGGTCTTGTCGCTGCACACCACGGTCGCCGAGCCGAGTGCCTCGACGGAGGCCAGGCGTTTGACGATGGCGCCGCGGCGGGCCATGCGGTGGACGCCCAGGGCCAGCGTGAGCGCGAGAACGGCCGGCAGACCCTCGGGAATCGCGGCGACGGCCAGGGCCACCGCGCGCAGCGCGAGGTCGGCGAGCTCCTCGCCGCGCAGGAGGGCCACGAGCGTGTAGGCGGCCACAGCTATGCCGCTGACCAGGGCCAGACGCCGACCCAGGCTGTCCATCTGGACCTGCAGCGGGCTGGGTGGTTCCGCTCCGGTGCGCAGTGCCTCGGCGATCGCGCCGACCTCGGTGCGCATACCTGTGGCCGTGACGATCATCTCGGCTCGGCCGCGGGCCAGCGCGGTGTTCATGAAGAGCATGCCGGTGCGCTCGGCAACGGGTACGGGCTCGGCACCGTCGGCCTCGGTGGGCGCGGTCGTCTTGGCGACGGGCTGGGACTCGCCGGTCAGCGCGGCCTCGGCGGCCTCGACCGACTCGGCGACCACCAGGCGCCCGTCGGCCGGGACACGGTCGCCCGCTTCCAGAAGGACGATGTCGCCAGGGACCAGGGCATCGGCCTGGATCACCTTCACCTGGCTGTCCCGGCGCACGCGCGCGGTGGGGACCAGCATCTGGCGCAGCGCCTCCAGACTGCGCTCGGCACGGCGTTCCTGCAGGTAGCCGATGGTGGCGTTGATGAGCAGGACGACCGTGATGACGAGGGCGTCCTTGATCTCACCGATGATTCCGGCGACGACGGCCGCGGCGAGCAGGATGCCGATCAGCCAGCTGCGGAACTGGTCCAGCAGACGCAGCCACTGCGGCCGGCGCACCGGCTCGGCCAGTACGTTGGTGCCCCAGGCGGCGGCCCGCTGCTCGGCGTCCGCCGTGCTCAGGCCCGTGGCCGGGACCACCGCCAGTAAGCCCGCCACTTCGGCGGCGTCGCGCCGGTAGGCGTCCGCCTGCGGGGACGTCCGTACCGGCGGGGCATGACGTGCGGCCGGGGTCTGCTCGGACAGGGTGTGACTCCCGGCCGTGGGCTGCCGCTCGGGCCGGGTGTCTTTCCCGGCCGTGGACTGCTGCTCAGGCACGGTCACTCCTTGCCGCGGACGATGGTGACGGGGCAGTGGGCGTGGTGCAGCAGGGCCTGACTGACCGAGCCGAGCAGCAGCCCGGTGAAGCCGCCCCGGCCCCGGGCGCCGGTCACCACCAGTTGCGCGCCGCGACTGGCATCGATCAGGGCGGGGCGGATACGGGAACGCACCAGGCGCCGCTCGACCACGACCTCGGGATGGACCTTCCGCCAGGAGGCCACCGTCTCGTCCAGCAGGTGCTGCTCGGCCTCGCGAATACGGTCGATGTCCGCCACCACTGCGGTGAGGGGGTCGCCGGGGCCTTCGTAGGCACGCTCGCTGAAGGTGTTCCACACATGGAGGGCGACCAGCGGCGCCTTGCGCAGCGCCGCTTCGGCGAACGCGAACCCCACCGCCGCCTCGCCGGCTTCGGAGCCGTCCACGGCCAGGATCACCGCACCGGCCGGATCGGGGCGGCCCCGCACCACCATCAGCGGGCACCGGCCATGGGCGGCCAGATGCACCGCCGTCGAGCCCAGCAGCAGCCCGGAGAAGCTGCCCAGGCCCCGGCTGCCGACCACCGCCAGCGACGCCGACCGTGACTCGATCTCCAGCACCTCAAGCGCTTCCCCGGCCACCACCGACCGGGTGATCTCGATGCCCGGCGCGAGCGCGTGCGCCCGCTCCTCGGCGTGGGCCAGTGCACCCCGCACCATCGACTGCAGGCCGTGGCCGGCGGGGTCCCACGGTGGCGCACCGGCCGGCCGGTGTCCGGGCACCTGGCCGAAGGCGTGCACGATCCGCAGCCCCACCCCGCGCAGTTGCGCCTCACGGGCCGCGACCTCGACCGCGGCATTGCTGGAGGCGGAACCGTCCACGCCCACGATCACCGGATCACTCACCGTGTCACGGTCACTCACTGGATACTCCCATCCGGACCGTCGCCGACGCGCGGACCCTCGGTTCCCAGCCTCGGCGCGGCGAGCCGGTACGCCCAGGGGCCGTCAGTCCGTGCCCAGGGGCCACTCGGCCCTGTCGGACACCCCGGCGAGCGCACGACACGGATCATCTGCCACGCTGCCCCGCCCCCTGCTGTACATCCTGTACGACGGCTTGAGCACCCCGCGACGCCTGCCGAGATTCTTCACGACGGGCCGGGACCACGCCGCCCGGGACTTCGTCGACATCGGGGTTCTGACAAGATTTTCGTGGTGTCGTGTAGAGCGTGGTTGTGATCACGCGAGCAGGACGCGCTTGCGTAGGAGCGGGAAGCGAGCCCGGTTGAACATCTGCCGTTTGAGCATCTTGATCCGGTTGATGTGGCCCTCCACGACGCCTGAACTCCACGGCAGACTCAGCCCGGCGGTGACGGCGTCCATGTCGTGCTCGATGCCGCGGGCGAAGGAATGCAGATCGGGCAGCTCGTCCTGGCGGACGTCGGTGAGCCAGTCGGGGAGCTGGTGCGCGGACAGGTCGGCGAGCATCCGGGCGAAGGTGTGGACGTGTCCGGACAGGGCCTGCAGTTCCGGGCAGCGGGCCAGGATCGCTTTCAGCTGCCGCTTTTCGCCGTCGTCGAGGGTGTCGGGGTGCCGGGTGATCCAGCCAGTGATCTCGCGGATGCCCGGTGGGGCCGCGCGGGCGGGTGAACGCCCCTTGACCTGGCGAAAGCGCCGGAAGTAGGCGCACAGGCTGTTGTAGCTGCCCGGGTAGCCTTGGGCTTGGATCTCGGAGTGCAGTTGAACCAGGTTGGTCTGCCCCTCGGCCCACCGCTGGTGCAGGTACTCCTTGAACGGGTCCAGCCGGTTGCGGCGCCCCTGCCAGCGGTCGACGACCAGTTCCTGCCAGGTGGCAGCGCGCAGCAGCACCCGGACCCGGCGCGGGGTGATCCCCAGCCGGCGAGCGCTGGCCCGGATCCCGTAGCCCTGTTCGCGCAGTTGGTGCACGGCCGCGTACTGAGCGCGGGTGCGGTCGGCGTACCGGCCCTCGGGCTCCTTCGGAGGGCGGACCTGGCCGGCCAGGCTGATCTGCTCGGCCGGGGTGGGCACCGCGTCCACGGGCCCGTCGGGCCCGGGCTCCTTGCAGCAGCCCTGGTGGCGGCGCACGCACCGCTCGGCGGCCTGGACCAGGTTGTGCCACAGGTGCCAGCGGTCAGCGACCTGCACCGCCTGGGGCGCCCCGGCCGTGGCACCCTCCCCGTAGGCCTCAGCGCGGTCCCGGCAGATCACCTCCACACCCGGATGCCCGGCCAGCCACCCTGCCAGCGACGCGCCCTCCCGATCCGGCAGCAGGTCGACCGGCCTGCGCGTGACGCAGTCGACCAGGACGGTGCCGTAGACCTGCCCCCGGCGCAGCGCGAAGTCGTCCACCCCCAGCACCGTCGGCACCGCAGCCGGCGGATCGGGCAGCCGCATCACGAGATTCAACAGCGTGACCCAGCTCACCGCCTGGTGTAATCGCGCCGCCAGCCGGGCCCCGGCCCGCCCGCCCAGGGCCAGCGCGACCGCTTCCATCAGCTGCTGCAGCTGCGGGGTGCGTCGCTGGTAGCGCACCGTCAGCCCCTCCACCTGCTCCACGAACGTCGCCCGCGGACACCGGAGGTTGCCGCAGTACCAGCGGCGCACCGACAAGTCGACGACCACCGGGCGCCCGCCCACCTGGCAGTCGTCGAGATGCCGCACATACCGGCTGTGCTCGTGCCGCGAGGCCACCCCACAGTCCGGACAGACCACTGGGCCCCCGCACGTGCGCGCGGTGATCCGCAACAGCCCCTCTCCGGCCACCACTTCCTCGACCTGTACCGCGGCCAGATGCGGCAGCAGCGTCGTCAACGAGACCTCACACACCACCAGCCTGCACCACACCTGACGCCACGCCAGCGGCCGAAAGACCCTCAACACCCCACGAAAATCTTGTCAGAACCGACATCGGCGCCGCCATCGGTGTGATCCTGCTGCTCCTGGTCCTCGGCCTGGACTTCACCGTCCGGGAGTTCACCGTCCGGGAGTTCACCTTCCGGGAGTTCACCGTCAGCCTCCGTCGGCACCGTTCCTCCGCCGCCGTCGACCTCGTCCTCAACGCCGCCCCCGGCGCCGTGGCCGGCTGACTGCTCGGCCTGGACGCCGTCGGGATCCTGGCGCTCACGGGCGCCACCTACGTCTCCTCCTCCGGCATCGTCGCCCGCCTGCCTCGGCGACCTGCGCCGACTGGGCAACCGGGAGCCCCCGGGCGACCTGCTGCCGACGCTGCCCGCTGCCGCGGCGCCGGCCGTGGTCACGGCCGCCCACCAAGGTCACCTCCGGCTGGTACGCGGCCCGCCGCGAGGGCGCCGGCCGCCGCGGCAGGCTCCGCGCCGGGAACCGCGCTCATCGCCCGCGGCGAGTTCTCCGTCGTCATCATCGGCCTGGCCGCCCCCGGGCAGGGCCGCCTGGCGGCACTGGTCACCACCTACGTGATGCTCCTCGGCGTCTGCGGCCCGCTCCTCACCCGCTTCACGCCCACCCGGCAGACGGTCCCCTGCCCTGTCCCGCGGCGCGGGACAGGGCAGGGGACCGCCCACCGCACGAGGTCAGTGCCGCGCCTCCGCTCCCCGCACCACCGCGACCGGGCAGTGGGCGTGGTGCAGCAGGGCCTGACTGACCGAGCCGAGCAACAGCCCGGCGAAGCCGCCCCGGCCGCGGGCACCGGTCACCACCAGCTGGGCGGACCGGCTCGCCTCGATCAACGCCTCCCGCGTCCCGCCGTGCACGACCCGATGCTCCACCACGACACCCGGGTGCCGCTCCTGGTGTCCGGCCAGCGCCTCGGACAGCAGGCGCTCCTCCTCCCCGACGAGGGCGCCCGGCGGGTTCGCGTACGGCATCGACACATCCTGCGGTGCGGGCATCGGCGCGTTCCACGTGGTCCAGGCGTGCAACGCCACCAACGGCGCCTTCCGCAGCTCGGCCTCGGCGAACGCGAAGTCCACCGCCGGCCCACCCGCCGCCGAACCGTCGACGCCCAGCACGATCGGGCCCTCCGCACTCGACTGCTCCCGCACGACCAGCACCGGACACCGGCCGTGTGCCGCCAGATGGACGGCCGTCGACCCGACCAGCAGCCCGACGAAACCGCCCATGCCGCGGGACCCGACCACCACCAGCTCGGCCGCACGCGACTGCGCCTCCAGCACCGTCAGCGGCTCACCCGTCACCACGGCATGGCTGACCTCGACCTCCGGCGCCGCGGCGCGCGCCCGCTCGACCGCCTCGGCCACCACACGGTCGGCCAGGTTCCGGAGTCCGCCTCCGGCCGGACCCGACGGTGGCGGGCCCAGGGGCACGTGCAGCGCGGGCCAGATGAACGCGTGCACCACCCGCAGCCCCGCCCCGCGCGACCGCGCCTCCCGTGCCGCCTCCTCGACCGCCGCGAGACTCGACGCCGACCCGTCCACACCGGCTACCACCACACCGCTCATCGTGCCTCCCACATCCAGTACGCCAGTACGCTCACCCGCCACACTCCCCCCGGCCGCGCCCCGTGTGCATGGGCCTGATGGCGCCACGGCCAGGGCCGACCGGCACTCCTTCGCGGCGGCGACGTACCCGTGCTCCGGCTCCTCGAACACGACGCCGGCTGTGACCCACAGCCCCGGGGGCCGAGCGCGTACACGCTCGGCAGCGGCGCCCACCACGTCCTGAGGCAGGGGCAGTTCGGTCGGTTTGCCGATGTCCCGGGTGAGCGCGGCGCCCTCGTACCGCTGCCACAGGCAGGCGTGCACCACCCGCAGTGGCGCCCCGCGCAGGGCAGCCTCGTCGGCGGCCCGGTCGGCAGCGCGCAGGCTCGGCTCGAAACCGTCGACGCCAACGACCAGGGGCCCGCCGAGGGCTCGCTCGTCTGCGGGTCAATACACCTAGAGCGTGGTCAGTCGTGCGCGACGACGGCCACGGGGGCGGCGGCGTGGTGCAGTACCGCGTGTGTGACGGGACCGATGTGGACGCCGAACGGGCTGCGGCGGACCCGGCGGCCGACGACCACCAGGGACGCGTCCCGGGAGGCGTCGATGACGTGGTGGGCAGGGCTGCCGGAGGGGGTCTCCTCGAAGACCTCGACGTCCGGGTACTTGTACCGCCAGGGCCGCAGCACCGCGGCGAGGGCGGCGGCCTCCTGCCGGCCGAGTGCGGAGTCGAGCTCGGCGTCGGCGGGCAGACCGTAGGCCACGTAGGGCGGGAGGTTCCAGCCGTGCACGACCCGCAGGGCGGTGTCGCGGCGGGCTGCCGCCTCGAAGGCGAAGGCGATCACCGTGTCGTCGGGGTGGGCGGGGTCGAGGCCGAGCACGACGGGCCGATACGGGGTGGCGGCGGACGGGATGCCGGCGGGGTCCATCTCGTGCTCGTCGGCGGCCTGTTCCCCGGCCCGCACCAGGACGACGGGGGTGTCGGTGTGCGCGATCACAGCCGCGCCCACCGACCCGACGAGGAACCCGCCGATCCCGCTCAGCCCACGCGAGCCGAGGACGAGGAGTTCGGTGTCCTTCGCCGCCTTGGGCAACGCGTCCATCGGCCTGCCGGGGATCGGCTCGATCTCCACCTGCACGCCGGGGTGGCGCCGACGCAGGCCCTCTGCCGTCTCGCGCGGAATCCGTTCGCCCCAGTGCCGCAGCTTCTCGGCGCCGAGCAGCGGGGCCTGTGCCTGCGCCAAAGGCTCCGGGACGGGTTCCCAGACGTGCACCAGCCGCAGCGGCAGGCCGCGCAGCTTCGCCTCCCGGGCCGCCCACTCGGCAGCCGCGCGGCTCTCTGCTGAGCCGTCGAGGCCCACGGTGACATTGCGGGACATGCTGTCCACCTCCTGTGTCGGGGTTGCGATGCCAGGGTGGTGGCGGGGGAAGCCACGGGTGCAGGTACCGCAGGTCCCCGGTGCGGAGCCGACCGGCCCCATCGGTCCCAGCGGCACCCCCGCACCACGCTCCGGCGCCGCGGAGGCGGACACCGGTCCGGGTGACTGCCGAGGTGAATGGATGATCGCGTGCGGTCAGGGCTAGACGGACTTCCGAAGGGCCGGCGCGGCTGGAGATGGAGGCGGCCGCGACTACCGAGGCCGCCTTCACACCTCTGCTTACGCTCGGGCCCAGCGTTGGTTGACGCCGGTGTGGCAGCTCCACACGATCACCGCAGCGCCGTTGGCGGTGCTGCCGCCGTTGACGTCCAGGCAGAGTCCGGTCTGGACGTTGCTGACGGTTCCGTCGGCGCTCACATTCCATTGCTGGTTCGCACCGCCGGTGCAGTCCCAGATCCGCGCTCGGGTGCCGGAGGCGGCGTTGCTCGGCACGTCCAGGCATCTGCCCATCACCCGCAGGGTCTGTCCGGTCTGGGTGAACTGCTGGTTGGTGCCGGTGTGGCAGTCCCAGATGACCATCTGGGCGCCGTTGGACGAGTCGGCACCGCTGACGTCCAGGCATCGGTCGGCGGACTGGCTCCGCAGCCGGAATGTGGTCGGGTCCGGGGGATTCGGGTTCGGGTCGGCACCCGTGAAGAAGCTCCAGACCTCATGCTTGACCCAACTCCTGGCGCCGCTCTCGCAGCCCGCGCACCCGTCCACGGGGCCTTGCTGGTGACCTCCGTCGAACGCGGCCCAGACGACCGGATACCCCTCGCGGCAGCCCGAGTAGGCGGTGGTGATGTGGGTGCGGCTACCCGACGCGGGCTCCGGCGGGTTCTGGGGAGCGCAGCCGTTGTTCCTGACGAACCTGTCCCGCATCCCGCGACCGGCGCCGATGTTGTCGTTGATGCCGTGGATTCCCATGTACGCGAAGGGCTGGGTGCCTCCGCTGCACCCGCTGATCCCCCCGGGCGCGGCTATCGCGGCGACCGCGCGGAAGACGTTCGGCCTGGCACATGCGAGTGCGTAGCTCATGGCTCCGCCGTAGCTGAAGCCGAGGGCGAAGCGCTGCGTGGTGTCGACACAGAGGTCGTTGTCGATACGCCTGATCATGTCGTCGACGAAGGTCACGTCCTCGCCGCCGGAGTTGCCCCAGCCGTTGTTGAGGCCCTGCGGAGCTACGAAGATCGCACTGTTGTTCGCCAGTCGCCGGAGTCCGTAGTGGGCATAGACATCGCCGTCGCTTCCGCCGCCGGCGACCTGCCCGGCGGTGCCACCCAACCAGTGGAATCCGAAGACCAGTCGGTATTGGCGGGTGTTGTCGTAGTTCTCAGGGATGCTCAGGATGAAGGAGCGACTCTTGCCGCCGCTTTGAATCGTGTGCGTGCCGTTGGTCAGTGTGGGGGCACGTCCGCATCCGGGGGTCCCCGCAAGGGTGGCCCCGGCGGTGGGCGACGTGTCGGCCGCAACGCTGACTCCTGCCCCGCCGGCCATGGCCAGAACGAGCAGGGCCGCCAACACCGCTCGCCCGAACAACCATCTGTGGATCGACATCATGCGGCTCCCTCGCTGCTCGGTGACATGGCGCTGGCAGGTCGGTCCTGCCGCCGTAGGCCCTGGGGCTGGACGCGGTCGAGTCGGAATCGCTGGTTGGTGCTGCCGGTGGCTGCCCACTGGGAGATGCGGGCCCCGTCGGCGGTGGAGCTCTCCCACACGTCCAGGGCGAGGCCGCTCTGCCGGTTGACCAGACTGACCACGCCACCGCCGTGGTCGACTGTCCGCCACTGCTGGCCGGTGGTGTCGGTGTCCGGCTGCTGGGTGATGTCGGCGCCGCTGCCGCTACCGGCGGCTTGCAGGAACAGCCCACTGTGCCCAACCCGGATCTTGTGGTGCCCGCCGTCGGAGGGCAGGAACTCGAAGTGCTGGTTGAGACCGGCGGTGATCTGCCACTGGATCAGCCGCGCACCGGCGGCCGTGGACGCACCGCTGATGTCGGCGGCCTTGCCGCTGTGCTGGGCCACCAGCCGATAGGCCACGCCGGTCTCCACCGGCCCCGACCTGCGTGCGGACGCGCGGTAGGTGTGGCCGGCCTGGCCCGCGAACTCGATGAGATCGGTCTCGAGCCGCTTCGGCTGGACGGAATCGCCGCTCGATTCGTCCCGCAGCGTGAAGTCACCGGCGAAGATCCGGCTGCGCACCCGGACGGCACCGGTTCGGTCGGGTGTGACGACGCACTCGATCCGGTCGCTGCTCCACTCGGCGCCGACGGTGTGTCCGCCGCGGCCGCGCAGTCCGCTCACGCGCCCGGTGGGCCAGGCGGCCGGCAGCGCCGGCAGCACGTGGAGTTCGCCGTTGTGGCTCTGCAGCAGCATCTCCGCGATGCCCGAGGTGGCGCCGAAGTTGCCGTCGATCTGGAACGGCGGGTGCAGGTCGAACATGTTGGGCGCGAGCCGGTCCGTCCGCACCAGGTCCCGGATCAGCTTGTGGGCCCGGGCGCCCTCCTCCAACCGGGCCCAGAAGTTGATCTTCCACGCGAGCGACCATCCCGTCCCGTCGTCACCGCGCAGCTCCAGCGTCCGCCGCGCGGCCTCGTGCAACTGGGGTGTCCCGCGCTTGGTGATCTGGTTGCTCGGATGCAGACCGTACAGGTGGGACACGTGCCGGTGAGTCCGCTCGGTCTCCACCCAGTCGGCCAGCCACTCCTGGACATTGCCCCTGGAGCCGACCCGCGTCGGCGACAGCCGGTCCCGGGCCGCCAGTGCCTGAGCGCGGAAGGCGGCGTCCACGCCGAGGACTTCGCCGGCGCGGGCGACGCTGTTGAAGAGGTCGCGCAGGATCTGGTTGTCCATGGTGGGCCCGGCGCAGACGGTGGCGTTCGCGTGGTGAGGGAGCTCCGGAGAGTTCGACGGGTTGGTGACCAGGTGGCCGAGCGTCGGGTGGACGACGAGGGTGTCGAGGAAGAACTGGGCGGCGCCCTTCAGGGCCGGGTAGTTGGAGCGGAGGAAGTCGATGTCACCGGTGAACAGGTAGTGGTCCCAGATCAGGGTGGCCAGCCACGCGCCACCGGTCTGCCACATCCCCCACTGCGCTCCGTCGACGACCGAGGCCCCCCGCCACGCGTCGGTGTTGTGATGCGTCACCCAGCCGCCGGCACCGTACTGCGCCTGGGCCACCCGGGCGCCGGTCACCGTCAGGTCGTCGATCATGTCGAAGACCGGGCGGAAGCACTCGGACAGGTTCGTCGTGTCGGCGGGCCAGTAGTTCATCGGCAGGTTGGCGTTGATGGTGAACTTCGAGTCCCAGGACGGAGCCATCTGGTCGTTCCAGATGCCCTGCAGGTTCGCCGGCTGGGTGCCCGGCCGCGAGGACGAGATGAGCAGGTACCGGCCGAACTGGAACAACAGGGCGGAGAACTGCGGGTCGTTGACCTGTGCGTGCTGCGCGATCCGTACGTCGGTCGGCTGGTCGGCCGCCGTCGTACGGCCCAGATCGATCGACACCCGGTTGAACAACCCCTGGTAGTCGGCGAGATGCCGGCGGCGCAGTTCGTCGACGCCGACGTTGCGGGCGGCGTCGAGGTGGCGCCGCGCGATCCCCTGGTAGTCGCCGCCGACGTTGCGGAAGTCGACGTAGCTGGAGCCGATCGACACCAGCACCGTCACGCTGGTGGCGCCGGAGACCCGCAGGGTGCCGCCCGAGCTGCTGACCGTGCCGCCTGTCACGGCGGCGTGGGCCAGGGCAAGGAATCGGACCCGCCCGGTGATGCCTTCCATGGTGCCGGAGGTGCCGTCGAGGGCGATCGTGGCCCCGTCCGGGCTGGACACCGTGGTGCGTTGTGGGCTGTCGAAGGTGGCGGTGAAGGTCAGGGAGTTGGCGCGGTCGGCCGTCAGCCGGGTCACGATCAGCTGGTCGGGTGCGCTGGCGAAAGCCTCACGCTGGTACCGCACGCCGTTCAGCACGTAGGTCGTGGTGGCCGTGGCGGTGGTGAGGTCGAGCGTCCGGTTGTGCTGCGACGCACCGGTGGCGCTGCCGAAGGAGAGCCGAAGGTTTCCGACCGGCTGGTAGGCCAGCTGCCCGGCCGGGCTGCCCAGCATCGCCTGATTGATCAGGTCCTGCGCCGGTCCCCACTGATCCGCGAAGACCCGCCGCCGGATCTCCGCGATGTTGGCCGCGCCGCGGGTGTTGGCGGAGTCGTACGGGCCGCCGGCCCAGACGGTGTCCTCGTTGAGCTGCAGCCGCTCGGTGTCGACGTTGCCGAACACCATCGCGCCGAGGCGTCCGTTGCCGATCGGCAGTGCCCGCAGCCAGTCCGCGCCGGCCGGCTTGTCGTACCACAGGGCGAGGTCGTCGGCGGCCAGAACCTCCGGCGGCGCGGCCGAGCCGGACCTGGCGACGGCCGTCCACCCACCCGGCACGATCCCTGCTCCAGCCGCCGCCCCGGCGGCGAGGAACCGTCTGCGTGTCACCTCGGACATGTCGTACTCCCTTCACGGACTGGAGCAGGTCATTGACTTGGGTGATGACGAACCGCCGGTGAGGAAGGCGACGGCCGTACGCGGGGCGGCCGGCGCGTCGGGCGCCGGCTTCCGGACGAACGCCGGAGCCTCGGGCGCTCGGATCAGCCGGTCCGTGCCGGCGTCCGCCCACTCGACTGGGAGCGGCCCGTTGGTCTCCACGCGGAGCGCGCCGCGGCCGGCGGTCACCGTTCACCGTGTCCGCCGAGTCGGGCGTCGCGTCGCGCGTCAGTGTTCTGGATCTGCCATCTCTGGTTGTCGCCGCCCCAGCACGCCCACAGCTGCACCTTGAAGGTGGTGGTGTTCACGTCGAGGCAGAGGCCGGAGTGAATGCCGCGGATGGTGCCGTCAGTGCTTACCGTCCACCTCTGGTTGTCGCCGCCGTTGCACGCCCACGTGCCGACCACGGTGCCGCTCGTCGTCCCGCTGCCGTACGCATCCAGGCATTTCTGGCCCCCCAGTGCGGTGAGCTGTCCGCCGGGCGTCAAGGTCCACTGCCGACCGGCCGTGTCGGCGCAGGTCTCCACCTGGACCTGGATGTTCGCCGCGGTCCCGCCGGGGATGTCCAGACAGCGCCCGGTGCCGACGTTGCGCAGCAAGCTCGTCGGGGCCGGGACGTCGCCGTCCAGGCCCCAGCCGTACCGGAGGCGCTCGCGGCCGCTGGCGCTGGGGGTGCTGAGCGTGAGGTCGGTACCGGTGCCGTGCAGTTTCTGCATGGCATACCAGTCGTCACCCTGGCCGGCGCGTATCTTTCCGCCCAGCCCGGGCCAGTAGACGGAGCCGATCCGCAGTTCCCGGAGCACCGTGGTGGTGGCCCGGAAGTAGCGCACGAAGTTGTCGGAGCTGCCGGCGTCGTGGTAGTTGAGCCCGGTGTCCATCGGCGCGCCGAACTCGTCGACGACAGTGCGGTCGGCGCAGGAGCCGATCGCGTTCCGCAGATACGCCACCCACTGGTCGTAGGTCTTCGCACCGCTGAAGAACGTGTAGTGGTGCAGCGACAGGAACGTCCCGTCGAGGCGGCGGTCGGCGCACATGGACTTGATGTCGGTGTTCAGGCCCGCGCCGCTGACGAAGATACGGTTCCGCGGAATCGACGGGTGGCTGCTGATCCAGCTGCTCACCAGGTTCGCCCACTCACCGGCGCTGTGCCCCGCCGGTTCGTTCATCGGCTCGAAGTGGACGAGGCTGTTGGTGCCGTACCGGGCGAGCACGGTGTTCCACATGGTGTCGAAGGCGCTCGGGTCGACGATGCGACCGCCGCGGGCGGCCACCCCGTCCTCCCAGTAGGAGAGGACGACCTTGATTCCCTTCGCGGTGGCCGCGTCTATCGCGCCTGTGTACGCGCTCCACCAGCTCGTCCCGACTGTGTAGGTGTTGATGGGGAGCCGAACGGTGTTGGCGCCGAGGTTGTTCTCGAAGCCGGTGTAGACGGCGTTGGCCTTCGCCACGACCGTCTGGTAGCTGTCGGAGCCGCTCAACCCGTGCAGGACCAGCGGGCCACCGTGGAAGTTGTCACCGAGCCGGGCCCAGTTGACACCACGGAACTGGGCGGTGTCGGCGGCGGCCGGCGAGGCGCTCTGGGGCTCGACGACCGCGAGCGCGCCGAGCGCGGTCAGGACGCAGGCGAGCGCCCGGGCGAGGTAGCGTCGGCGATGGGTGTGGGGCATGGTCGTGTCTCCCCGGTCGGCGGTGTGGTCACGTCTGCGCTGTGCGGGATCTGTTGACGCCTGCCGGCAGCCGGCCGAGCCGGCGCGGAGCTTGCCCTCTCCGCGCCGGCCCCCTCCCAGATCGCTCGCGCAGCGAGCATGTCAGCGTCATGCCGCTGCCGTGGCGCCTGGAAAGCCTCGCTCCCCGGCTTCGCCCGGATCTCCGCCGCCGGCGTCGGGGTCCATGCCCTGGTACGGAAACCGCGAATCGCAATCCGTAGATCGATTTCGGATTCCGCTTTCACAGGTCATGAATGGGGAACGTCACGCGTCGAACGACTAGAAGATTGACAGATTGCCATGGCCTATTCAAGAGGGAATCGTCGATATATATATCGGCCTGAGCCGTCGTACAAGCAACCGGAGAAGCGGGACTATTGACGGCCTCCTCTCATAACGTTTCCAGGCGGCGAATTTGAGTGAAGGACGCGTGTATATCGGGGCAGTTTTCGTTATCGGCGATCGGCTTGAACAGTCGCAGTCGCCGTAGCGTCGAAAAGCACGGTGCCGTCGCCGAACGCGATGACCTGGGTGCCGACTCGGCTCCCCTCACGACGGCATTGTCGGTCGCCCCGGCGCGCGCGGGTTCGTCGAGCACCGTGGTCTGCCGCGCGAGTGGGACGGGGAGCAGCGCCAAGGCGACGATCAGCCGCTCGAGGGGTACCAGTTCGTCGGCGGCCAGGCCGCAGTCCGCACAGGATCGGGTGTGCCGGGTGATGCGCTTACGCCACAGCGTGCTCGGTACGCCGTCCCAGCCCGCCAGCGCGGCGGTCAGCTGTGGGCACCGGGGGCTGGCTTCCAGCGCGGCGACGAGTGACCGACTCAGCTCCAGCTGGTTGCGCATCCGCTGGACGCGCACACCCGCGTGGGCCACGCTCGTTCCCAGCGCCGCCGCGAGCTCCGCCCTCGTCAGCCGGCCCGCGGTCTCCAGCCACCACAGCGACAGCAGCGCCCGGGCGCCCGGGTCGAGCCATCGACTGGCGCGTACGGTCTTGCGGCGATGACCGGACAGCTCGACGTGGATCAGCGCCAGGTTCTCGGCGTCGGCGTCGGCGTCCGGCGGGTCGGTCATCTCGTCGAGGGAGGCCGTCCGTTCGGCGTCCGTCCGCCGCCGGTGCAGATGGGTGCTGATCTGTCGTGTGGCGATCGTGGTCAGCCAGGGCCGGAAGCACTCCGGGGCGCGCAACGTGCGCAGCTCGGGAAGTGCCCGCAGCATCGTCTCCTGCACCACGTCGTCGACGTCCGCAAGCTCACCCAGTGCCCTGCGCACGATCGCGTACACCAGCGGCAGGTACGTCGCGGCCAGGTCGTCGAGCGCTCGTGGATCGCCGGCCTGTGCGGCGACGACCAGGCTCGTCTCGTCGACTCGGCCGGCTCGCATCACGAGTCCGTACATGGTGCCGCGGGCAGGGCCGCCCAGGTGCCGCGCACGTCGCCACCCTCGGGTTCGCACGCACGATCGTCGCGGGCGTGACCGGCTGGTAATGCTCGGCGGCTCATAATCGCCCCAGCCATCCGCCGTCGACGGGAAGAGCGACGCCGTCGACATGGTCCGACGCCGGGGAGGCGAGGAACACCGTGGCCCCGGCGAGATCGTCGGCGGGTTTCCAGCGACCGGCCGGGATCCGGCCGAGGATCGCCCGGTCGCGCTGGGGGTCCGCGCGTGACACCTCGGTGTCGTCGGTGGCGATGCAGCCCGGTGCGACGGCGTCGGCGTCGAGGGCGTGGGCCCGGCGGTGGACAGCCGCTTTCATCGGTCCTCCAGCCTCATGGTGTCGAACGTCCCTTCCGCGGTGGATCGGCATGGTCCAGGGGTGACCGCGAGCAGCCGTCGGCCGGCCTGCTCCGGCCGTATGTGCGGTCCGTCGGGTGCGTGTGCCGTTCGCTGACGGGCCCCGGTCATCACCGTTTCGTCGATCCGGATGCCCAGGCCCGGCGTGTCGCCGAGCACGAAGGCGCCGTCCTCGACGTGCAGGTCCATCGCGACGCCGAGCGGCGGCTGTAGGCCCTGCAGTTCGCTGACGAGGTGGTTGGGCACCGAGGTCGCGGCGTGCAGCAGCGCGACAGGCGTGTTGCCGATCGGGCTGACCGGCAGGTCGTAGGCGTGCGCCAGCGCGGCGACACGCAGGAAGTGGGTGACTCCCCAGACCGCGGCCGTCTGGACGATGTCGACGCCTCCGGCAGCGATCAGCGGGCGGAACTGTTCGAGGCCGGTGAGGTTCTCCCCGCTGGCGACCGCCGTCCGTACGCCACGGCTGACCACGGCCAGGCCGTCGGCGTCCCAGCGCCGGACCGGCTCCTCGATCCAGGTCAGGTCGAGTGTGCGTTCCAGTTCACCGACGTGGCGTACCGCCTGCTTGCGGCTCCAGGACTCGTTGGCATCCAGCATGAGCCCTGGCCGGGTCCCGTGCGCGGCCTCGGTCAGTACCTCGCGTACGAGCGACAGTCGGTGCCGGTCGCGCTCGATGTCCAGGCCGCCCTTGAGCTTCGCCGCCCTCAGACCGCGTTCGGCATAGGCCTGGTAGGTGGCGACGAGCTCGTCGTCGGTGAGGCCGATGTCCAGGCCGGAGGCGTAGGCGTGGACCATGCGGTCGTTGCCGCCGAGCAACCGCCACAGCGGCTCGCCCACGGCCTGTGCCTTGATGTCCCACAACGCCGTGTCGAACGCGCCGATCGTGCCGAACACCACGCCGGCATGCCCGGCTTTGAAGGTGTGCCGCAGCATGCGGTCGTAGAGCGCGGTCACCGCGCGCGGGTCCCGGCCGTCGATGGCGGCGAAGATCGCCTCGGCTTCCACGTGCGGTCCCAGGCCGACTCCGGTGATCCCCTCATCGGTCTCGACGATGACGACCGGCACGGGCACGACGCCGTCGGTGTAGACGCCGTTGGCGTCACCGACAGGTCGGCCCCATCGCTGTGCCGTCGTCAGGGTTCTGTACCCGGTGATGCGCATGCGTCATCCCTTCGTCGCGCCGGCCGTCACGCCGTCGGCGATCTGGCGCTGCAGGAACAGGTAGGTCACCAACACGGGGAGCCCGGCGATCAGGACGCCGGCTGCGAAGGTGGGGATGTCGGCGGAGTACTGGCCGCGCAGTGCGGTGATGCCCACCATCAGGGTGCGATGGTCGGCCGACGGCATCATCAGCAGCGAGATGAGCACGTCGTTCCAGCAGAACAGCGCGTCGAGGATGCCCACCGACAGCAGTGCCGGGGCACCCATCGGCAGCATGATCCGCCGGTAGACGCCGTACAGGGTGTTGCCGTCGATCCGTGCGGCGTCGACGAGTTCGGCGGGCACCGCTCGGTAGTAGCTCGTCATCAGGAAGACGGTGAACGGCAGGAACTGCGCGACGTAGGCGAGGGCCAGCCCCGGATAGGTGTCGATGAGACCGCCGTCGGCCATGATCCTGGCCAGCGGCACCATGATCACCTGGAAGGGGATGAACAGTGCCGCGAGGCAGACCAGAGTCAGCGCGGACGAGCCGCGGAACCGCACCTGGGCCAGCGCGAACCCGGCCATGGACCCGAAGAGCAGCAGCAGCGCCACGGCGCAGGCCACCACGATCACGGAGTTGAGGAAGTACCGCCCCATGCCGTCGCTGTTCCACGCCGCGCCGAGGTTGTCCCACCTCAGAGTGCCTGCCGGGGAGAACCGGTCGAGGATGTACTCCCGGCGGGTCTTCATCGCGACGTTGGCGGTGAACAGCAGCGGGTAGATCGTCGCCAGGGCGAGGAGCGCCATCGGCACGGCGATCAGCCATCTGCTCGGTCCCAGGCGGGACATCAGTCCTCCCTCCCCGCCCGGCGCAGCAGGCCGACCTGCAGCAGGCCCACGACCAGCATGATGAGGAAGAGGAGGGTGGACGCGGCCGACGCGAGCGCCGGGCGGCTCATCTGCCCCTGCTGGACCCAGATGTAGTACTCCGGCAGGTAGGTCGACCCTTCCGGGCCACCACTGGTCATGACGTAGAGCAGCCCGAACATCGAGGTCAGCATCCCGATCATCGTGGTGACGACGACGAACTGGATGGTGCGGGACAGACCCGGGATGATGACGTGCCAGATCGTCCGCGCGAGCGAGGCGCCGTCGACCCGGGCGGCGTCCAGGAGCGCGGGGTCCAGGGTCGAGAACCCGGCCAGGAACACCACCAGCGCCATCCCTGACGTCGCCCAGATGTGCACGCCGACGACGGTGAACATGGCTACGTCGGGATCGCCGAGCCAGTCCACCGGGCCGAGCCCCGAGCCGCCGAGCACGGCGTTCAGCGGTCCGTCGAAGGCCAGGAGCAGGTTGAAGATCGCGCCGACGATCACCGGTGAGAGCACGGCCGGGAAGAAGTAGACGCTCCGGAAGACCTGGTGTCCCGGCACCCGCAGGTAGATGAAGGTGGCGAGCAGTCCGGGGATGGCGACCGCGACCGGCAGCAGCAGCACCAGCAGTCCGACGTTGCCCAGCGCGGTGCGGAACAGCGGGTCGTCGATGAGCTCGGCGTAGTTGCCGAGCCCCACCGTGGCACCGTTGTGTTCGCCGTCACCGGTGAAGGAGAAGTTGACGCCCAGTCCCAGCGGCCAGAGCCGGAGCAGCACGATGATCAGGACAGCGGGAGCGACCAGGACGTAGGGGGCGAGGCGTTCGGCGCGCCGGCTGCTACGGACTCGCGGAGATGTCGGCGCGGGGCCGCGGTCACCTACCGCCTCGCCTGTTCGTGCCCCGTCGGGCCGCTCTGCTTGAGCAGCGCGGGCCGGTGAACCCATGGGTGACATGGCCTCAGCCCGCCTGGTCGGACGCCGCCAGCTGCTCGACCGCCGCGTCGACCGTGACCGATCCGCTCAGCAGTTGCTGAGACAGCCGCCCCATCAGGTCTACGGTCCTGGACGGCAGGGCCACGTGCAGGGCGGGCTTGCCACGGTCGATCTCGGACACGATGGTGGCGACCGCCGGGCCGGCGCTCGAGACGTCCACGGTGCGGTCGGCCGCGATGGCGCCCGCGTCGGCGTGGAACGACTTCAGTGCGTCGGCCGAGGTCAGGGAGCGCACCAGGTCGGCGGCGGCCTCGGGGTCCTTGGTCCGCTTCGCGACGGCGTAGCCGATGCCGCCGTCGTAGGGAAGGCTCGGCCTGGCGCCGGCCGTGACGATCGGCGACTTCATGACGCCTACATCGTCGGGGCCGAGGAATTCGGCGAAGTCCTTCCAGTGCCCGATGTCCGACATCAACCCGATGACGTGGGCGGCCTTGTTGGACTGGAACACCGCGAACGCGTCGTTGAACATCGCCGTCGAGTTCGCCCCGTCGTTGTTCAGGCCTTTGGCGTCGGCCTCTTTCCAGAGCGAGAAGACCCGCTTGACCGCCGGTGAAGACCAGTCTCGTTCGCCGGCGATCCAGTCGTCGTACTCCGTGGGCGACAGGACGCCCGAGCCGAGCCCGGACAGGAAGAACTGGATGCCGATGCCTTCCTTGTTGCCCTGCGCGAAGCATCTGGCACCGGTCGCCTCGTTGATGGTCCGGCAGTTGGCGACGAACTCGTCCCAGCTGGTGGCCGGCTGCTCCGGGTCCAGCCCTGCCTTCCGGTAGAGCGACTTGTTGTAGTAGATCGGGTGGCCTTGCAAGGTCACCGGAGCGGCGTAGGTCTTGCTGTCCTTGGTGAAGGCCTCCCACCCGGCCAGCCGCTTCTTGTCGTCACGCACGTACTCGTCCAACGGCAGCAGGGAGTCCGCGCGGTCACGGATCTGCCCGCCGCCGTTGAAGAGCATGACGTCCGGCCCCTTGCCGGCTTGGATGGCGGCCCCGAGCAGGGTGTAGTACTGCTCGAACGGCTGCGCGACGAACTCGACCGTCACGCCGGGGTGTTGCTCGGCGAAGTCGGCCTTGGCCTTCTTGACGTAGGTGGACGCTGCGGCATCGCCGGACTTCCAGTCCCAGACGACGAGCTTGCCCTTCGAACCACCGGACGCCGCATCCGGGTCGGCGGCGCTTCCGCAGCCGGCCAAGACAACGAGCCCGGCAACCGGGATCGCCGACCACAGTGTTCGCTGCTTCATTGCTGCCCCGCTCTCCTGAGGTGGCCGGCTGTCCGGCAATTGAGGTTGAGGAGGAACGCAACTCGTATGACGTATGTAACTCGTATGACGTATGACGTCAACAGATATGCCGTATAGTTGGCGAGCATCCGTGGTACGGCACGGCCCCCGGGGGGTGTCATGACGGCAGTACCGCAGTCATCCGCAGAGGCCTCCGAGGCCCCCGCCTGGAGCCGGCGCCCGGCGAACCTTGCCGCCGCCGTCACGGCTGAGCTGGTGGAGCGGATCGTCAGTGGAGTCCATCCGTCCGGTTCGCCGCTCCCCCCCGAGCCCGTGCTCTGCGCGACCTTCTCGGTCAGCCGCACCGTGGTCCGCGAGGCGGTGAAGATCCTTCAGGAGAAGGGGCTGGTGCAGGTCCGCCAGGGCGCCGGCACGATGGTCACCCCGCCGGCGATGTGGAACATGCTCGACGAGTTGGTCCTCGGCGCAACCATCGCCGAGGACGAGAGCCTGGCCATCCTCGACCACCTCGTCGCGACCCGCCGCGTGCTGGAGTCCGACATGGCCAACGTCACCGCCCGCCTGGCGAACGCCGAGGTGATCGACCGGCTGCGCAGACTGGTGGAGCGGATGGACGAGCTCGTCGACGACCCCGATTCGTACCACGAAGAGGACCGGGCCTTCCACGACACCGTCATGCAGGCGTCGGGGAACCGCATCGGCCGTGCCGTGGTCCGTTCGCTGGAGCGGCAGGTCATCAACTCCGCCCGTTACACGGGCCGAACCGGCCGCGCCTTCTGCGTCGCGTCCAACCACGGCCATCGGCGCATCTACGAGCGGATCGCCGCGCACGACCCCAAGGGTGCGGCCGAGGCGATGTTCACCCACATCACCGAGGCGTGGGTGGTACGCCGCAGCGGGCCGGGCGAGCCGACCTGGCTGCGGCGTTAGGGCCCTTCTGATGGATCTCCGTGGCCGCGGAGATCCATCAGAAGGGCCCTACAGGCGAGCCCCGCTCGCGGCTTACGGGTCCTGCCGCGAGCGAGACCGAGCGTGCGCTATCGCAGTGCCCACTGCTGGTTGGTGCCGCCGTTGCAGGACCAGAGGATGATCCTGGTGCCGCCCGCGGTGCCGCCGGCGTTGGCGTCGAGGCACAGTCCGGAGTGGACGCCGGTGATGGTGCCGTTGGGGTTGACGTTCCACTGCTGGTTGTTCTGGCCGTTGCAGTCCCAGACGATGACGGCGGTGCCGTTGGTGGTGCCGCGTCCGCTGGCGTCGAGGCACTTGTCGCCGCGGACGGTCAGTTGTTTGCCGGCGGTGTAGGTCCAGGTCTGGCCCGCTGCGTCGGTGCAGTCCTGGAGTTGGGTCTGGGTGCCGTTGGTGGTGCCGGCGCCGGGGACGGTCAGGCAGCGGCCGGACTGCACGCCCACGATCTGCTGACCCGTGGGCGGTGGGGTCGTGCCCTGCGGTCCGGCGGACGCCATCACGTCCTGGGCACCTGAAGGCCAGTTGCCGTTGGTGACCGTGACATTGCCGGACACCACGTTGCCGCGGTCCCCGTTGGTGATGTTCGTGCTGCCGTTGGTCGACCAGTTGTTGGTGACGGTCCAGTTCCCCATGTTCTCGCCACCCCAGTAGTTGGCCGTCGCCCACGTACCGGTGTTCGAGAAGACGTTGTTGGTGGCCGTGTAGTACTTCGAACCCTCGTCGAAGTACACCCCGAAGTAGCCGTTGGTCCGCAGGCAGTGGTTCCGGCTGATCTGCGCGCCCGGGTTCCATCCGAGCGTGTAGATGCAGCCGCCGTCGTTCATCTGCTGCATGACATCGTGGATGTAGTTGCCGATGAGCCGGTTGTCGGACGCGGTGGTCGGCGTCGTGTAGCGCGGCTGGTAGTTGTACAGGCCGCGGCCCGCGTAGTGGTTGCTGCCGCCCGCGTCGTTGGCGCCCCAGCCGTACCCGATCGACATGCCGGAGTACGGCATGTTGTAGACCTCGTTCTGGGCGACTGTGCTGCCCGTGACGTACGTGGTCAGGACGGAGACGATGCCCCGGTAGTCCGCCCCGAGGTCGTGGATGCGGTTGTTGCTGATCGTGATGTCCCTGTTGACCATGCGCTGGTCGCCGGGGTGGTGGGCGTCGGCGCGCACGCCGCCCACGAGGATGCCGCCGGCTGAGCTCCGGGCGATCTCCGACCTGGTCACCGTGATGTCGGCGGCGCCCAGGCCGACGCCGCTTGCGTGCGCGCCTGCGTCGTTGCCGATACCGATGGCCGTCTGGCCCAGGTTGACGAACCGGGAATCGCTGAAGGTGATGGTGTTGGCGGCCGAGATCTGCACGGCGGCCGGCATCTGCTGCCAGTGCGGCCGGGCGGCCTCGAACTGCGTGCAGCCGTTGTGGCAGGAGTCGAAGCTCGGCCAGCTCCAGTTGCCGGCGATGTACGCGCCGGTCTGCTGGTCCACGTAACCCTGGTTGCTGCTGGGGCCCAGCCAGCTCGTACCGGTGAAGGTGATCCCGCTGAACGTGAGGTGGTGCGCCGGCTCGCTGTACGTGCCCCCGAGGTTCACCAGCGACTGGAGCGTCGGCAGTTCCACACTGACGGTGCTCATGTTCTGCCCGGCCAGGGGGATGTAGTACAGGGATCTGGTCGTGGGGTTGAGATACCACTCGCCGGGCGCGTCCAGGAATTCGTATGCGTTGGACAGGTAGAACGGACCGGCCCGGTGCGGCCGCATGAGGGTGTCGTAGCCGAAGTTGTTGTTGTTCCACGCAGGCTGCTGCATCGTGATGAAGTTCCCGCTGATGCTCTGCACCGGCGAGTACCGGTCGGTGAAGGAGTTGACGCCTTCCACCTCGATCCGGCTCTGGTTCGCCAGGTTGTTCAGATAGCTCAACGCACCGCTGGAGAACCTCATTCCGGTGCCGGAGGGTGTGAAGTCCGCCCTGTTGGCCTGCGTGCGGGCCCGGGTGGCGACGGCGCCGTCGACGTAGAGCTGGCGGGTATCGAGGCCGGCAGGGATGTCGGCCTTCCAGATGTTCTTGCCGGCGTCGGCCACCGTCCAGCCGGTGACCGCCCGGGCACCGGTGATCACCGGACGCGCCGACGGGGCGGCCTGCCACACGACCCTGTGGCCGCCCGAGCCGGAGTCCTCCGCCGTCAGGCGTAAGGGTTGGGCCAGCCGGTACACACCGTCGGCCAACTGCACCACGATGTCGTCCGACATGGCGTCGTTGAGCGATCGCACCGCCGCCTGCGCGGCTGTCAGTGAGCACGGCTGCGCGCTGGAACAGTCGGTGCCGGTGCCGGACGGCGAGGCGTACACAGTGCGGGGAGCCGCGGATGCGGGCGCGGGGAACGCCAGTACGGCGGTCGCGGTCAAACCGGCTGTGGCGGCTCCGGCCAGCAGCCGCCTTCGTAGCGTGAGAGTGGTGAACACGTTTTCTCCTTATGGCGGTTCCCGGGCCGAAGGGGATGACGACAGGAGCGACCCCATCCCCATCACCCGGTCGAGGGAGCGTTTTCCAGTCCGCGGAGGACAGTTCGGAGGTAGGACAGCCCGTCACGGGCGAGGGTGTCCTGCGACGGGGCGAGCGGCCGCCAGATCGAGGCCGCGGTGGCGATGGCCTCGTTCTGCGCGGTGAACGACTCGATGCACACCGCGCCGCCGTAACCGGTCGTGGCCAGGCCGGCGAGGAAGCGTGGCCAGTCGAAGTGGTCGGCGCCCGGGGCGCCGCGGTCGGTGCCGCTGACCTGGACGTGCTTGATGTGCGGGCCGGCCGTGACGAGCGCCTCGTAGGGGTCGGCCTCCTCGATGTTCATGTGATAGGTGTCGATCATGAGACCGACGTTCGCGGGCAGGCCGTCGATCAGTTGCACCGCCTGCTCGACCGTGTTGACGACGCTCGTCTCATAGCGGTTGAGGGCCTCCACGCCGATGCTCACGCCCCGCTCCCCCGCGTGGTCGGCCACGGGCCGCAGGGCGCGGCGGACATCCGCGTAGCAGGCCGCGCGCTCAGGTGGTGACATGCGCCAGGTCCGCCCCACCGCGGCGTAGACCGGGCCGCCGACACAGGGCGCGCCGACGGCCACCGCACCGTCCACACACGTTTTCAGGTACGCCACGGTGGAGGCGACATCCTCCGGCGGAGCGTTCACGAGGTCACGTCCGGGCGAGGTGACCGCACAGACGCCGACCGCGCGCAGGCCGTACGCCGCCAGCAGGTCCCGGGTGCGGGCCGGGTCCCAGTCGCCGGGTCGCTCGATCGGCAGCTCGACCGCGTCGAAACCGAACGCGGCGATCCGCGGCACCAGTTCGGCCAAGGCCTCGTCGTCGACCGGCGAGGCCCAGACCCACGGGTTGACACCGATGCTGTACACCGGGCTACTTCCAGCGCTTGGGGTAGCCGGGCAGGTCGGTGCAGCCGCACATCGCGTAGTGCAGCGGCGGCATGGCGGGGTCGACGTACTCGTCCAGGTTGTCCTGGGTGATGGTCGGCTGTGGCAGCTTCCACGGGTTCGGCACCTGCTCGCCGTCGAGGATCTTCAGCGCGGCGATGATCGGGGTGCGCCACTGGTAGGTCGGGTAGGTCGGGGCGATCGCCGTGAGCTTCCTGTCCTTCCACAGCTTCAGGAAGTCGAGCTGGTCCTCGCCGTTGATCGGCGGCACGGGCTTGCCGGCGTCCTCGAACGCCTCGACCGCCGCGCCCGCGACCGCCCCCGCGTCCATCCAGACGCCGTCGATCGTGCCGTACCGCTGGATGTAGTCGTTGACGATCTTCTTGGTCCTGGCCGGGTCGCCGTCGGTGAACTCGACGCCGACGACGTCGACGCCCGCCTTGTCGAAGGCGACCTTCGCCGCGGACCAACGGGTCTCCAGCACGTCGACGCCGGGCAGGATGCGCAGCGCGAGCACCTTGCCACCCCGCTTCATCTTCTGGGTGACGAACTCCGCCGCGACGTGGCCGAATCCGTAGCCGCCGATGGGGTTGATGAATGTCACCGGGCAGGTCGTGTCGACGCCGCGGTCGAAGACGATGACCGGCAGGCCCTTCTGGCAGGCGGCCTCCACGGCCGGGGTGAGCGTCGCGGTGGTGTTCGGCGAGACGATGAGCGCGTGGCAGCCCTTGCCGAGCAGGTCGTTGATGTCGGCGATCTGCTTCTGGTCCTTGCCCTCGGCATCGACGTGGACGAACTCGGCGATCCGGCCGCGGTGCGTGTCGACCTCGGCCTGCATGGTCTTGAAACCGACCTGGCGCCACGGGTTGTTCAGCCCCGCGTTGGAGAAGCAGATCTTGTACGGTCCGGGCTTCTTGAACTTCGCGGTCCGCACCATCTCCGGGTCGAGCGCCTGCTCCCAGGGCTTGCCGGCCGGTCCGGTGGGCCTGGAGTCCAGGAGTGCGAGCTGCTTGTCGTAGTCGGCGCGCACGAAGAACTTCGACTGCTTCCCGGTGCCCGACCCGGTGCCCGCGGAGGGCGAACCCGATGCGCCGGTGGTGGGCTCGTCGGTGGCGCAGCCGGCCAGCACCAGTAAGGTGCTGACGGCCAGCACCGTCATGGAATGCCTCACTGAATCCCCTTTATCCGGACCGGAAACGGAAGGACGCCGCCGCCACGGCGAACAGGATGATCGCGCCCTGGACGGTCGGTTCGAGGGCGCCGGAGACGCCGTAGAAGTTCATGAGCGTGAAGAGCGTCTCGAGGGTCAGCGCGCCCAGCATCGCGCCGACGACCGAACCTCGGCCCCCGCCCAGAGCGACACCGCCGAGGACCGCCGCGGTGATCGCGCCGAACTCGAGGCCGGCACCGGCCTGGAACGACACTCCGCTGTACCCGCCGATGAGGACCGCCGCGAGCGTGGCGGCGAGCCCGCTGAGGACGAACGCCAGGGTCTTGGCGCGCCACACGCGCACGCCGCTCAGCTCGGCGGTCCGCGGGTTGCCCCCGACGGCGACCAGGGTGCGGCCGAAGTCCGAACGCGTCAGCACCAGCGCCGCGGCGGCCGCCACCAGCAGGACGACCAAGGCGTACGGTATCCGGCCCAGCGCGGGCACATCCTCGAACGCCGACCGGCCGAGCCGGCGGAACCCTTCGGAGAGGCCGCCCTTCGGGGCACCGTCGGACCACAGGTACACGGCACCGACGAGGATCAGGAACATCCCGAGGGTCGTGATGAACGACGGCACCCGCAGCCACGTGGTGACGAGGCCGTTGACGAGGCCGACGGCGATGCCGAACGCGAGCAGGAGTACCACGACGGGCCAGCCGGCCGATGGATCACCGTCGATCAGCCGGGCGGCGACGACCACCTGCGCGGTGACCAGAGAGCCGACGGACAGATCCAACTCGCCGGAGACGATCACGAAGTACTGGCCGGCGGCGAGCAGCACGACCGGCGCGGAGCGGCCGAGGAACGACATCAGCGACGGCGGCGAGAGGAAGTCCGGCTGGCGGGCGGTCAGCAGAACCAGCAACACCGCCAGGATCACGATGATCGGTGCGAGACTGCCGGAGCGGAACTCAAGGAGCCTCAGTGGGCGCGCGATCCGCATGTCATGACGCCTTTCGCATCGCCCGGCGGGCGTAGACGGCGACCGCCGCGATGATGATCACGCCACGGATCACCTGCTTGAAGAACACGTCGACCTCGAGCTGGTTGAAGATGGCGTCGATGCTCGCGAGCAGCAGCACGCCGCCGACCGTGCCGGCCACGCCGCCGCGCCCGCCGGCCAGGGCGGTGCCGCCGAGCACCACCGCGGCGATCGACTCCAGGTCGTACAGTCCCTCGGTGCCGACCCTCGGTGCGCCGGCGCCGAGGCGACTGGCGAGGTAGACCCCGGCGAGGCCGGCGCAGAGGGCGCACAGCACATGGGCGGTGACGAGGACCCGGCCGCCCCGCACGCCGGAGAGCCGGGCGACCTCCGGGTCACCGCCCACGGCGATCAGGTGATGGCCGAAGCGGGTGCGCGCCAGCACGAACCAGGCCGCGGCGGCGACGGCGAGCAGCAGCAGGAACGACAGGGGCACCGGGCCGAGGCGCTGGTACCCCAGGCCCTGCACCAGGGCCGGTGCGGTCTTGCCGGCCGGGCCGTCGTATCCGTTGTCGAGATATCCCTTCAACAGCAGTCCGACGCCGACGGTCGCGATGAAGGGGTTGATCCGCGCCGCGGTGACGAGCAGGCCGTTGACGAGGCCGATCGTGGCGCTGACGGCGAGCGTCAGGCCGATCGCCGGCAGCAGCGCACCGTCGTCACCGGCCATGGTCTCGGCGGCGACGAGGGTGCTCAGGCTCACCACGTACGCCACGGACAGATCCAGCGAGCCCCCGACGACGACCAGCGTCTGGCCGACCGCGACGAGGCCCAGACCGGCGGCGACGTGCAGCAGGCTCACTGTCGTCGGCACGCTGAACAGCCGGCCGCCGTCGACCGTGACGACGATCCAGCCGATCGCCAGGGTGAGGACCAGCGCGACGAACACGCCGGGCGGGGTCCGCCGGGTCGGCAGGGACAACGCGCGGCTCATCCGGCCGCCTCCCGCGCGGTGCCGACCGCCAGGGCGACGACACCCTCCTCGCTCGCGCCGGCGGGTAGCTCGCCGGCGATCCGGCCGTCGCGCATGACGATGATCCGGTCGCTCATGCCGAGCAGCTCGGGCAGCTCGGACGAGACCATCAGCACGGCGGCTCCGTCGCGGGCCAGTCGACGGACGAGATCGTGGATCGCCGACTTGGCGCCCACGTCGATGCCGCGGGTCGGCTCGTCGAAGAGCAGGATCCCCGGGGCGAGCGCGAGCCACCTGGCCAACACGACCTTCTGCTGGTTGCCTCCGGACAGGAAACGGATCTCCTGGTCCTCCCCTGCGGCGCGAAGCTCGACGGCCGCGAGCAGCTCCCGGATTCGCGCGGTTCGGGCACCGCGGCCGACCCAGGCCGGGCGGACGGCGCGGCCGGCCAACAGCGCGTTGTCGAGCACCGAATGCTCGGCGACGATCCCCTCGCCCTTGCGGTCCTCGGAGACGTAGGCGATACCGGCCCGCATCGCGGCGCGGGGCGAGCGCAGCCGGACCGGCGCACCGTCGACGGTCACCCGGCCGGTGCCGAACGGTGCGGCGCCGAACAGTGCGCGGGCCAGCGCCGACCGGCCGGACCCCTGCAGGCCGCCTACGCCGAGCACCTCGCCGGCGCGCAGCCGCAGGTCGATGCCGCGCAGCTTCCGGTTGCCTCCGCCCCGGACGGTAAGCCGCACCGGGCCCAGCTCCTGCGGCTTCGCCCGGTCGGGGTAGTAACTCGACAGCTCGCGGCCGACCATGTGGCGCACCAGCTGATCCGCGTCGGTGTCCGCGGTGTCCAATGCGGCCACCGCCCGGCCGTCCTTGAGCACGGTGATCCGGCTGGACAGGTCGAAGACCTCCTTGAGGCGGTGCGAGACGTACAGCACGCCGATCCCCTGCGCCTGCAGCCGCCGTACGAGCGCGTAGAGCTGGTCGACCTCGTGGTCGGCGAGCGCCGCGGTGGGTTCGTCCATGATGAGCAGCCGCGCGTCGAGGGCGAGCGCCTTGACGATCTCGACCACCTGTTGTTGCGCCACTCCGAGTCGTCCCACGCGTGTGTCGGGCGGTATCGAGCCCTCCCCGATCGAGGCGAGGAGCTCGGCGGTGTGGCTGAGCATCGCCCTGCGGTCGACGAGCCCGCGGCGCAGGGGCTCGCGGCCCAGACAGACGTTCTCCGCGACGGTGCGCTCGGGCAGCAGGGTCAGTTCCTGGTGGACGATGCCGATACCGGCCTGTTGGGCCTCACGCGGGCTGCGGAAGGTTTGCGGCGCGCCGGCGAACTCGACCGTTCCCTCGTCGGGCTGGTGGACGCCGGACACCACCTTCATGAGCGTGGACTTGCCGGCGCCGTTCTCGCCGACGACCGCGTGCACCTCGCCCGGCCGGACCTGGAGGTCGACGCCGTCGAGCACTCGCACGCCGAGGAACGACTTGCCGATGCCTCGCAGAGCGAGCAGCGGCGACGGCAGCAGGCCAGACATCGTGGAAACCTCTGCATTCGCGTCGTCAGGTCGAATAACCGCGAACTTTCGCCGGCCGCGATGGCGACATCGCGGCCCCGAGGGTAAATGCCTCGATCAGCACCTGGCAATACCACCGGACATCGCAGCAGGATATTCGCCGTTCGAACTGCTCAATGCGGACCCGCGATCAGTCGGCAGCGATTGATACGCCAAAATCTGTTATCAAATCGGCCCGTCCGCAGTCGCACACCGAACCACGAAAACCGATGCACAAAATGCGTTATGGAATCTACCCGACGGCAGTCGCGCGCCGAACCGACCACGATTGATGCGCAAAATGTGTTATGGAATCGGACGCACCCGATTCATATTGACTGTTGCGACACGCCGCTGCATGCTGGCCCGCAGACCACGGGAGACGGTCGCATCTGGTGTGACTCCCCTTGCTTCCGTAGGGACTTGACTGTCCGTCACGGCGGACGGACGACGAGCTGACGGCACGCATGTGCCTACGACGCGCTCGGGCACTCTGACGCATCGGAGGTGCGGCCGGCGCGTGCCCGTGGTCATGCCATCGTTGCTCCGCCGAAATGGGAGACGGCATGCGTCGCATCATTTTTGTCTTCGGGGTGATCGCGAGCGTGCTCCTGTCGCTCGTCGTCGCCCAACCGGCGTCAGCGGCGCCGGCCTTCCGAGCCCTGGTCTTCACGAAGACCGCGGGCTACCGGCACGATTCGATCCCCGCCGGCCTCACGATGTTCCGGGAGCAGGCCGCGGCCAACAACTTCGAGTTGGTCCACAGCGAGGATTCGAGCGTTTTCACCCCGGCGAACCTCGCCACCTTCGACGTGCTCATCATGTTCCAGACCTCGGGAATGGTGTGGACCACGGCGGCCCAGCGTCAGGCGGTGGAGGGTTACCTCGCCGGCGGCAAGGGCATCGTCGCGATCCACAACGCCACGGACATGGGCATCGAGAACGAGTACCCGTGGTGGGACCAGACCATCAACGGCGGAGCGCACATGCCGGAGCACTCCCCCGGCGTGCTGGGCGGCACCGCCATCGTCGCGGACAAGAAGCACCCGTCGACGGCCGGCCTGCCGGACCGGTGGAACCGCAGCGAAGAGTGGTACAACTTCGACCGCAATCCCCGCGGCGACGTCCATGTCCTGGTCACCGCGGACGAGCGCACGTACAACCCGGGCCCCCGCGCCATGGGGCCGGACCACCCCATCTCCTGGTGCCGCAACACCGGCGGCGGCCGCGTGTGGGCCACCGGCATGGGGCACACCGGTGCGGCCTACAGCGAGACCCACTTCCGCAACCACGTCCTCGGGGGCGTCAAGTGGGCGGCCGGCGCCGAACCCGGCGACTGCGGCGGCACGGTGTGGAGCAACTTCGAGAAACGCACCCTCGACGACAACACCGCGGACCCGATGGCCCTCGCGGTCGCCCCGGACGGGCGGGTGCTCTACGTCCAGCGGGGCGGGCAGCTGAAGATCTTCAAACCGACCACCAACAGGACCGTGACAGCCGCCACGCTCAGCGTCTACACCGGCGGCGAGGACGGCCTCACCGGCCTGGCGCTCGACCCCGACTTCGCCGACAACGGCTACGTGTACCTGTATCACTCCCCGGCCGGAGTCCCGAACGACATCAACCGGGTCTCCCGGTTCACGCTCACCGGCGACACCCTGAACATGTCGAGCCAGGTGACGATCATCGACATCCCCGCGACCCGTGACCGCACCTTCGCCGAGCCCGGACACACGGGCGGGTACATCGAGTTCGGCCCCGACAAGAACCTCTACATCGGCACCGGGGACGACGTCCCGCCGAACCTCGACTCCAACTGGCAGGGCTACGCCCCGCTGGACTGGCGGCAGGGCAAGGCCAACCTCGACGCCGCCCGCACCGCCGGCAGCACCAACGACCTGCGGGGCAAGCTCCTGCGCATCCGGCCGTCGGCCGACGGCGGCTACACCGTCCCGGCCGGCAACCTCTACCCGCCGGGCACGGCGCAGACCCGGCCGGAGATCTACGCGATGGGCTTCCGCAACCCGTTCCGCTTCTCGATCGACCCGGAGAACGGGTGGGTCTACCTCGCCGACTACGGCCCGGACCGGAACCCGCCCGCGACGAACCGCGGCCCCGAAGGGCTCGTCGAGCTCAATGTCATCAAGGCCCCGGGCAACTACGGCTGGCCGTTCTGCCACGGCGACAACCAGGCCTACGCGCCCTACAACCCGAGCACCGGCGTCGTCGGCGCCAAGTTCAACTGCAACGCGCCGGTCAACAACTCGCCGAACAACACCGGCCTGACCAGCCTCAAGCCGATCGTCGCGCCGAACATGTGGTACGGCTACGGCGTCTCACCGAACTTCCCCGAACTCGGCTCCGGCGGCTCGGGACCGATGGGCGGACCGGTGTACCGCTACGACGCCGCGAACCCGTCCGAGACGAAGTTCCCGCCGTACTACGACGGGGTCCACTTCTTCTACGAGTGGTCGCGGCACACCGTCAAGGAGGTCCACTTCGACTCCGCGACCGCGGTCACCCGGACCAACCCCTTCATGCCCGCCGCCAAGTTCCTCAAGCCGATGGACATGGAGTTCGGGCCCGACGGCTCGCTGTACCTGCTCGAATGGGGCAACAACTTCTCCGGCGGCAACAACGACTCGGGTCTCTACCGCATCGACTACAACCACGGCGGACGGTCGCCGATCGCCAAAGCCACCGGAACGCCCACCAACGGGAACGCGCCACTGAACGTACAGTTCAGCAGCGCGGGGTCCACAGACCCGGATCCCGGCAGCACGCTTGCCTACCACTGGACGTTCGGCGACGGCACCACGTCCACGGCGGCCAACCCGTCACACACCTACACCGCCAACGGCAACTACACCGCCCAGCTCGAAGTCACCGACAACACCGGCAGGACGGCCTTCGCCAACGTGCCGATCACCGTGGGCAACACCGCACCGACCATCACCCTCACCCTTCCGTCCAACGGCGGGATGCTGGACTTCGGCGACCGCGTCCCGTACAAGGTGTCCGTCTCGGATCCCGGCGGCGCGCCCGTCGACTGCGCCAAGGTGTTCGTCAACCCCGCCCTCGGCCACGACGACCACCAGCACGAGACCACGGACCATCCGGGGTGCTCGGGCACCATCGACACGACGTTGCTGGGCGGGCACCCCGACGGCGCCAACCTGTACTACGTCCTCAACGCCCGCTACACCGACGACGGCGGCCCCGGCGGTGCGAACCCGCTCACCGGGTACGCCCAAGTGATCCTCCAGCCCAAGCACAAGCAGGCCGAGTTCTACACGGACCAATCGGGTGTGCAGATCGTCGAGCAGTCCGGCGCGGAGAGCGGCAAGCGGGTCGGCAACATCTCCGACGGCGACTGGATCGCGTTCAAACCGATGAGCCTGTCGGGCGTCACGAGCGTGAAGTACCGCCTGTCGTCGCCGAGCGGCGGCGGATCGGTCGAACTGCGCGCCGACTCCCCGACCGGCACGCTCCTGGCCACGACACCGGTGCCGAGCACCGGCGGCTGGAACAACTACCAGTCCACGCCGGCGGTGAACACCTCCGATCTCGCCGGCTCGCACCCGCTCTACCTGGTGTTCAGGGGCACCTCGAACAACTGGTTCGACCTGGACTCGCTCACCTTCGGCGGCAACGGGGTCGGCGAACCGGGCAGCGGTGGTGGCGTGGCCGGAAGGACCTGGACGGTCGCAGCACAGCACAGCGGCAAATTCATGGACGTCAACGGCGCCTCGACCGCCGACGGCGCCCAGATCGTCCAGTGGCCGGCCACCGGCGCCGACAACCAGAAGTGGCAGGCCGTCGACGCCGGTGGTGGCGCCGTCCACCTGAAGGCGGCGCACAGCGACAAGTGCCTCGCCGTCGTGGGCGGGTCCACCGCCCAGGGCGCGTTCCTGCAGCAGTCCACCTGCGACAGCGGCAATGCGCAGAAGTTCGTCGTCACACCGACCACCACGGCGGGCGTGTACACGGTGAAAAGCCTGCCCAGTGGACTGTGCGTCGACGTCAACGGCGGCTCGACGGCCGACGGCGCACGGCTCCTGCAGTGGAGCTGCCACAGCGGCACCAACCAACAGTGGCGGTTCACCGCCCTGTAGCCCGGTCCGGACGGGATGCCGGGCGCGGTCGCGCTCCGGGCATCCCTCCCTACGAACAGGTGAGGAACCGCCATGGTGTTCAGGAGAATTCGGCCCCGCCGGTACGGACGGCTGTCTGCACTGGGCGCCGCCCTGGTGCTTGTCGCCGTCGGCGCCACCGCGGTGGCGGCACCGATCGAGCCCGGGCAGAGCGCCCCCGTCGTGGGCGTGCAGTCCGGCCGCTGCCTGACCGTCCCCGGCGCCGGCACCACCAACGGCACCCAGACCCAACTCCAGGACTGCACCGACGCAGCGGGCCAGACCTGGACCTACACCGCCGGCAAACAACTGACCGTCCGCGGCGACAAGTGCCTCGACGCCAGCGGACGCGGCACCACCAACGGCACCGCCGTCATCGTCTGGGACTGCAACGGCCAGAACAACCAGCAGTGGAACGTCAACCCCAACGGCACCATCACCGGCGTCCACTCCGGACTGTGCCTCGACGCCAACGCCGGCGGCACCGCGGGCGGCACCAGGATCATCCTCTGGTCCTGCAACGGCGGCACCAACCAGCAGTGGAACTCGCCGGCCCCGCCGGTGCCGGGCGGCGCGGGCACGTGCGACATCTACGCCTCGGGCGGCACCCCCTGCATCGCCGCCCACAGCACCGTACGAGCGCTCTACGGTACCTACAACGGCAACCTCTACCAGGTCCGGCGCTCGTCCGACAGCACGACCCGGAACATCGGGGTCCTGAGCGCGGGTGGTGCCGCCGACGCGACGACGCAGGACTCGTTCTGCGCGGGGACCACCTGTGTCATCACCGTCGTCTACGACCAGTCCGGCCGCGGAAACGACCTGTGGTACCAGGGATCGAGTGTGGTTCCCGGCTCCCCCCAGAGCCGCCCGGCGGTCGCGACGTCGGAGTCGCTGGCGGTCGGCGGCAGCAAGGCCTACTCGCTCTACATCAACCCGGGCAACAGCTACTGGCGGGACGGCCACCTGACCGGCGTGCCGACCGGCAGCGCACCCGAAGGCATGTACATGGTGACCAGCGGCACCCATGTCAACAGCGGCTGCTGCTTCGACTACGGCAACAGTGAGACCACCCGGGCGGCCGACGCGGCCGGGGCGATGGACGCGATCAATTTCAGCACCCAGTGCTGGTTCGGCGGGTGCGTCGGCACCGGCCCATGGGTCCAGGCCGACCTCGAATGGGGGCTCTACTCCGGTGGCAGTCAGACCTGGAACCCCAACCAGCGGGCCTTCACCAGCAAGTTCGTGACGGCGATGTTGAAGAACAACGGGACGAGCCGTTTCGCGCTCAAGGGGGGCAACGCCCAGACCGGAAGCCTGACCACGCTCTGGGACGGCGCGCTTCCGCCCGGCTACAGCCCCATGAAGAAGCAGGGCGCCATCATCCTCGGCAGCGGTGGCGACTGCTGCAAGCCGGGCGGCGGCGCGAATCTCAGCGCCGGCACGTTCTACGAGGGCGCGATGGTGTCCGGATACCCGTCCGACGCGACCGAGAGCGCGGTACAGGCCAGCATCGTCGCCGCCGGCTACCGCTGAGTCGCG
Source organism: Streptomyces sp. 11x1 (assembly GCF_032598905.1). Lineage (NCBI taxonomy): Bacteria > Bacillati > Actinomycetota > Actinomycetes > Kitasatosporales > Streptomycetaceae > Streptomyces > Streptomyces sp. 11x1. The sequence continues at coordinate 1,210,840 of NZ_CP122458.1, forward strand.
CCATTCATGAAGGAAGGGAGAAACGTGATGCGACAAGGCAGGAACCGTCACCGATGGCGCACGCCGATCGCCGTGGCCGCCGCGCTCCTACTCGCCGCGTTCGGCATCAGCGGCATCTCGCCGACGCCCGCCGCCGCCGACGACGCCCGCTCCGTCGCCGGGAGCGCCGGATGCGGCAAGCCCCCCACCCTGTCGAGTGGTCCCCGCTCGATCCAGAGCAGCGGCAAGACGCGGAACTACATCCTGCGGGTGCCCGCCGACTACGACAACAACCGCCCGTACCGCCTGGTCTTCGGTTTCCACTGGAACGGCGGCACCGCGGGCGACGTCGACTCGGGTGGAACGAGCGGATACCCCTGGTCGTACTACGGCCTGCGAGCCCTCTCGAACAACAGCACGATCTTCGTCGCGCCCCAGGGCCTCGGGAATGGCTGGGCCAACTCAGGCGGCGAGGATCTGACCTTCGTGGACGACATGATCAGGCAGATCGACGCGGGCCTGTGCGTCGACACGAACCAGCGCTTCGCCGGGGGTTTCAGCTACGGAGGCGGCATGAGTTTCGCCCTCGCGTGCGCCCGGCCGACCGTGTTCCGCGCGGTCGCCGTCTACGCGGGCGGGCAGTTGAGCGGGTGCAACGGCGGCACCCAGCCGGTCGCGTACATCGGACTGCATGGTTTGCGGGACCCGGTGCTCCCGATCTCCACCGGACGTTCGCTGCGTGACAGGTTCGTGCGGAACAACGGCTGCACTCCCCAGAACCCGCCGGAGCCGGCGCGGGGCAGCCTCACCCATGTCGTCACGACCTACTCGGGGTGCCGCGCCGGCTACCCCGTGGCATGGGCCGCGTTCGACGCGGGGCATACCCCCGGTCCTGTCGATGGGTCGGCCGGCGACTACGAACCGGGTGAGCGGTCGTGGACCCGGGCGGTGGTGTGGAACTTCTTCACGCAGTTCGACGACACGACGCCCATCCCGACCACGTTCCGGCTGCGCAACGAGGGTGCGGGCCGGTGCCTGGACGTCGACGGGGCGAACGCCGCCAACGGCACACCGCTGATCATCTGGGACTGCCACAGCAACGCCAACCAGCAGTTCACCCAGAACGGTGCGGCGTTGCAGGTGCTGGGCAAGTGCGTGCACGTCCCGCCCGGCGCCGCCGCCGGCACGCGGGTACAGGTCCAGGACTGCGACGGTGGCGCCAACCAGCAGTGGGTCTTCAACAGCAACGGCACGATCCGCAACGCTCAGACCGGCCTGTGCCTGGATGTCAACGGCGCGAGCACCACGGGCGGCTCCGCGGTCATCGTGTGGAACTGCCACGACGGCGCCAACCAGCTCTGGACGCGAGCATAGGCGCACGAGTGAAGGCGGTACGTGACATGTCACGTGCCGCCTTCGCTCCCTCCGTGGCGAGCCGGACCGCCCGGCGGCGGGGCCACCCGTCGTGGTCGCCTCGCCGACGGACCGGTACGGCTACATCGTGATCCACCCGTCGGTGACGCGCAGCAGCAAGTGCTGGGACGTCGCGTCGCCACAGACGCTGCGGCGCGGCGGAGACAGTGACCCGGTCGGTATCACCCGCACCGACCGTCCCCGGCGCCGGCACCGCCAACGGCACCAGGGCCACCCTCTGGTCCTGCAACGGCGGCACCGACCAGCAGTGGAGCCGTCGTTGAGCGGCGGCGCCGTCCTTCTGCTCGCTCGCGTCGGCGGTACCCGGGCCGCTGATGGGCCCTCCAGCCACACACCGACCTGGCCGTCGGCCGGGACCCGGCGTTCGCTGCGCCGTGCGTCCCGGCCTGGGGCGTCGGAAGGGCCACCGCCCACTGGGCGGTGGCCCTTCCGTCGTGCCGCGTCAGCTCAGGGCAGGGACCATTTCTGGTTGGCTCCGCCGTTACAGGTCCACAGCTGCACGAGGGTGCCGTCCGCCGAGTTGGCGCCCGACACGTCCAGGCACTTGCCCGACCGCGGATTGCGCAGCGAGCCGTCCGCGTTCGCCTGCCAGTTCTGGTTGCCGCCCCCGTTGCAGGACCACAGCACGACCCTCGTGCCGTCCGCCGTGCCGTTGCCACTGACGTCCAGGCACTTGCCCAGCGCCTTGACCGTCGACCCCGGCGACACCGTCCACCGCTGCCCCGCCGAACCCGTGCACGACGAGATCTGCACCGCCGTCCCGTCCGCCGAACTGCCGTTCCGGACATCCAGACACTTGCCCGCCAGCCCCGCGATCGGACCCACGCCAGGTGTCGGGCCGCCGCCCAGCTCCTTGATCCGGATGTTGCGGAAGGACACGTCGTCTCCCGTGCCGTGATTCTGGATGCCGATGTGGCCGGCGAGTGAGCGGGCGGGGTCGGTGTTGGTGAAGTCATTGATCTTCACGCCGTTGAGCCAGACCTGGAGCCGCTCGCCCTCCACCAGCAACTCGAAGGTGTTCCACTCGCCCGGTGGGTTGAGCGCCGCGTCCCGGGCGGCCGTGTCCGGGCCCTTGACGGCGTAGATCGAGCCGGTCGTGCGGTCGGGCGCGTCGGTGGCATCGATCTGGACCTCGTAGCCGTTGTCCAGCGCCGACTGCGGATCGGTCGTCGGGGGGAAGCCCACGACCACGCCGGAGTTGTCGTCGCCGGGCATCTTCCAGTCCAGCTTCAGCGAGTAGTTGGTGAACTGCCGGGCGCTGTGCCAGAGCATGCCCATGCCGCCGTAGGAGGCGAGGGTGGCATCCGAGTTGGTGAAGCCGCCCGGACCGGCCTGCGACCAGCCGGTGGTCGAGCCGTTGTAGAGGGCCGTGTAGCCGGTCTCGGGCCGGCAGTCGGCCTTGGTCCGGCCTGCCGCGTACCGGATGCCGCCGAGCAGGTGCGCCCGGAACGCCGGCTCCGCGTACGACGCCTGGCTGTGCCCGCCGCCGGTGTAGAAGGACCGGCCTCCCGACAAGGTCTTGCACCAGCTGTGCGGGTGGTCGGCGCCCATCACGCCGCCCGAGTACGACGACTCGTCGAGCGTGGTGAGCACGCGCGCGGTGGTACGGGGGTTGGTGCGGAAGTCGTACCACTCGTCGGTGCGGGTCCATGTCTGCGGCAGGTGGGCGGTCGCCGCGTGCGCCCGCCCCTCCACCTTGATGTTGGCCTGCTGGACAGCGGGGTGCTGGGCGAAGTAGGCGCCGACCAGTTCACCGTAGAACGGCCAGTTGTACTCCGTGTCCGCGGCCGAGTGGACGCCGACGAAGCCGCCGCCCGCGCCGATGTACGACTGGAACGCCGACTGCTGGGCGTCGTTCAGTATGTCGCCGGTGGTGTTGAGGAAGATCACCGCCTCGTAGCGGCTCAGGTTGGCGGTGGTGAACTGGTTGCCGTCCTCCGTGGCCGTCACCGTGAAATTGTTCGCCGCACCCAGGTCGCGGATGGCCTGGGTCCCCGCCGGGATCGAGTCGTGCCGGAACCCGGCGGTCTTGGAGAACACGAGGACGTCGTAGGCCGTGTCGGCGGCATGGACGGGGCTGGGCTGCCCGAGGAGGGCCAGGGCGGCGAGTGCCGCGACCGCCCCACCGAGCAGGGATCGGGGATTTCTGCGCATGTCCGTCGCTCTCTTCTCGGTGACAGGGATCACGGCAGGGTCCATTTCTGGTTGGCTCCGCCGTTGCAGGACCACAGGTGCACGAGGGTGCCGTCCGCCGAGTTGGCACCGGTCACGTCCAGGCACTTGCCCGACTGCGGGTTGCGCAGTGACCCGTCCGCGTTCGCCTGCCAGTTCTGGTTGGCGCCCCCGTTGCAGGACCACAGCACGACGCTCGTGCCGTCCGCCGTGCCGTTGCCACTGACGTCCAGGCACTTGTTCAAGGCCTTGACCGTCGACCCCGGCGACACCGTCCACCGCTGCCCCGCCGAACCCGTGCACGACGAGATCTGCACCGCCGTCCCATCCGCCGAACTGCCGTTCCGGACATCCAGACACTTGCCCGCCAGCCCCGTGATCGGACCCCCGCCAGGTATCGGGCCGCCGCCGGTTTCGAAGGTGAACGCGTCGACGTCGAAGAGGAATCCGGAACCGCCGACGAAGGTCAGGTAGAGCGTCGTGGTGCCGGCCGGCGCCCCGGAGACCGTGCCGTTGACAGTGGTGAAGGTCGTCCACGAGCCGGTGACCGGGACGGTGGCGGAGCCGAGGACGGTGCCGGTCGGCGAGCCTGCCCGGACCTGAAGGGTGCCGCCCGCACCGGCTGACGCCACCCGGGCGCTGAACGACGTGGCGTTGCTCAGCTTGTACGGCTCGAACGCGATCCAGTCGCCGTTCTCGATGTCGCCGACGGACTTGCCGCCCTCGGCGCTCGACTTGTCGTAGGTGGTGACGCCGGACGATGTCTTGTGGTGCTCGGCCTGCCGGTGCTTCGGTTGCAGGGTGTGCTGCGTGTGTGTGGTGAGCCCGTCGTCGTCGGTGTACTCGGCGTCGAAGACCCCGAAGATGTTCGCCGCGTCGTCGTGCTCACCGTCGACCGGGATGGTGATCGTGCCGGAGCAACCGGTCTTCGAGGTGATCGGGTGGCCATGGCTGTCGTGACCGACGATGTACGTCATCTTGACCCTGGCGCAGTCGACCGTGCCGTCCTCAGGATCCGTCACGGTGACACTGAACGGCACGGTGTCACCGAAGGCGAAGATCTCGCCCGCGGCGGGGCTGTTGATTTTCACGGTCGGCGCGGTGTTGCCGACGGTGATCCGCACATCGGCGGTGCCGGTGGCACCTTGCGGGTCGCGCACGGTCAGCGTGGCCGTGTATTCGCCGTTCGTGTTGTACGTCTTGGTCGGGTTGGCGGCGGTGGAGCTGGTGCCGTCACCGAAGTTCCACGCATAGGTCAGTGCCCCGCCCTCGGGGTCGGACGAGCCGGCCGAGGAGAACGTCACGGTCAGCGGTGCCGTGCCGGAGGTCCGGTTGGCGCCGGCCATCGCCGTGGGCGCGCGGTTGCCGCTGCCGACGTAGTCGAAGCGGTAGAGGGCGGAGTACTGGTCGCCCTGGTAGAACCCGGAGCCATAGTCCAGCACGTAGTAGGAGCCGTCCGGTCCGAACGCCGAGTCGATCACCTGCTTGCCGGTCCAGGGGAAGCTGTCGATGGTCCCCGGGGTGCCGTCGGTGTTGAGGTGGATCGGCTTGATCCAGCCGCGACCGAACTCCGTGGCGAAGAACTGCCCGTCGAACGACTGGGGGAACTTCGTGGGCGCGGTGACGGCGGGGTCGTAGCGGTACACCGGGCCCGCCATCGGCGATTCCGAGCCGCCGCCGAACGCCGACGGGCTGCCGGCGTCGCCGCCGTACCGGATCCAGGCGGGCTTCGCTGCGGGCAGCACGCTCAGGCCGGTGTTGCGGGGCGAGTTGTTCGTCGGACCGCCCGAGCAGTTGTACTTCGCGCCCGCCGAGTTGGCGGCGAAGTCCCACTCGGCGTACGTCTCGGAGTTCGTGTTCGTGCCGGTGCAGTAGGGCCAGCCGTAGTTACCCGGGCCGGTGACGCGGTTGAACTCGACCTGTCCCTGCGGCCCGCGCGCCGAGGTGGAGCCGGCGTCGGGGCCGTAGTCGCCGACGTAGACGATGCCGGTGGCCTTGTCCACGCTCATCCGGAACGGGTTGCGCAGGCCCATCGCGTAGATTTCCGGGCGGGTCCTGGCCGTGCCGGGCGGGAACAAGTTGCCTGCCGGGATCGAATACGACCCGTTCTCGTTCACCTTGATCCGTAAGATCTTGCCGCGCAGGTCGTTGGTGTTGGCGGCGGTGCGCTGCGCGTCGAACGCCGGGTTGCGGTTGGTCCGCTCGTCGATCGGGGAGTATCCGGCGGACTCGAACGGGTTGGTGTCGTCGCCGGTGGACAGGTACAGGTTGCCCGCCGCGTCGAAGTCGATGTCTCCGCCGGCGTGGCAGCAGATACCCCGGTCGGCCGCCACGTCGAGGATGTCCACCTTGCTGGACTGGTTGAGCGTGAAGTCGGCGTTGAGCGTGAACCGGGAGAGCCGGTTGACGCCTTGCCACGCCGACCAGTTGCTGCCGGTGGTCGGTGCGTCGCCTCCCGGCGTGGACAGCGGCGGGGCGTAGTAGAGGTAGATGTGCCGGTTGGTGGCGAAGCCCGGGTCGATGCCGATGCCCTGCAGGCCGTCCTCGTCGTGCGCGTACACGGGGATGTTGCCGATCACCGTGGTGGTGCCGCCCGCGTCCGTGCGGCGCACGGTCCCGTTGCGAGCGGTATGCAGCACCGACCGGTCGGCGAGTACGGCCAGCGACATAGGCTCACCGACCTCCGCGACCCCGCGGGCCAGTTGGACCTGCTGGAAGTCGGCGGCGTTGATCGGGTGTGCCGAGGCCGGGGTCGCACTGGACAAGGCCGCTGTGAGAACGGCCGCGATCAGGAGCAGAGCCGAACCGATGGCCGGCCAACGCGCGGGAGCCCTCTTTATTTTCGTGAACATGACAATGCGGTCCCCTTCCTGAACAGGTGGCTGCCAGGCTTGGGGCGCGCGCTGCCGCGCCGATGCCGTAGCGGGATGCGTCGCTTCGGCCCGCTGGGTGTGCTTCAGCAGGCCACTACGCCGAGCAGGGGCAACGGCTCGGAAACAGGAGAAGTCGATGGTTACCGCGCTGTCGGGTCACATCGACGACCGTGACGGTACACCGACAAGGCTAGAGGGCTTCAGCCCACCGCGTCCATACTTCCCTCCGGACCAGCCAGGCTATTGGACTGTTGTGGAGCCGGTCACGAAGGGCCCGAGCGACTCACCACGTTCTGCAGATCGTGGCCGTCAGCCACCGGCGAGGACGGGCGAGTTGGAGGCCGAGGAAGCGTCACGGCGCTCTCCCACAGACGCTGACCGTTTGCCGACCTGGAGGCAGCACGGAACCACTCCCGAATGGTCTGCTCCCTGCCTGCTTTCTGCAGGTCAAGGGCGCCCTCTGGAGACTGCAGCGATTCACGTGCACGGTCAGCGGTCCGCACGCGTTCCAGGGCTCACACCCCGGCCCGCCGACCGTCCCGGAGTAGACGCCGGGAGGCGCCGCATCGACGTCGTCGAGTGGATCAGCCTCGCTGCGCTGACGGCATGAAGAAGAACCCCGAGGACGATGTGGAGGCCGTGCCGTCGGCGGCGACCGGCGTCGGGCCGCTGGTGGCGTCGCGTTCGTCACCAACTTCCTGGCAATGTTCGCCATGGTCGGCTTCGGGCCTGTTCACCTCGCAGTACCTGCAACTCGTGTACGGTCTGCGGCCGTGGGGCACCGGTCTGTGGACCTTGCCGGCGGCCGGCGCGACGATGGTCGGCGCGCCCCTCGCGGCCGTCCTCGTGCGGAGGATCCGCCCGGCGTGCGTCATCCGCGGCCGTCCTGCTCGCCGCGGCCGGTCTCGGAGTCGTACTGCGCTCGCCACCGACCTGATCATCGTCGCCGCGCCACCGGAGCGCGCGGGCTCCGTCTCCGGACTGTCCGAGACCTGCGCCGAGTTCGGCGGCGCTCTCGGTATCGCGGTCCTCGGCAGCATCGGTGCCGCCGTGTACCGGCGGTCCATGGACGACGACATGCCGTCGGGCATCCCGAGGCGGCGCGCGAGGTCGCGCACGAGACGCTGGGCGGGGCCGTCCAGGTCGCCGGACAGCTGTCGGCGGACCTCTCCGGACTCCTGTTGACGGCGGCGAGCCGGGAGGCGTTCACCGAGGGCATGCGGATCTCCTCCGGCACGGCGGCCGGAGTGATGTGCGTGGCCGTGGTGCCGGCCGCTCCGATGCTGCGTCATCTGCGGATCGACGGCCCGTCGGCCGGGGATCCGCACACCGCGGCTTCAAGTGCGCGCGGGCATGACGCCGAGCTCTCCCCTCGCTGAGGGGACCGGGCGATCCGCGGAGCGGAGGGGCCGCAGCCGGAGCGGGCGGCGTTCAGGGTTTGGCGAGAGGGCCGGCGTGCAGGACGTTCAGGCGGCGCCGGTACTCCTCCTCGTCGATCTCCCCCCGGGCGAACCGCTGTCCGAGGACCTCCTCGGGTGTCTGCGGCGCGGCGGGACCGTGGGTGTGTTCCTGGGGCCGGTTCAGAGCGCGGAAGAGCAGCACACCCGCCGTGATGACCAGCGCCCAGAAAAGGATCATGCTGGCGGACATCGCGAACCAGCCCCATCCGCTGACGTCGTGGCCGTACCAGAACATCGCCATGCACCTGCTTCGGATCGTTCGGCGATCGGGTGCGGGCCCGGAGCCCGGCGCCCTGGGGAGCCTGTGTCCTCAGGGGCATCGTCCCTCGGCCGGGAGGCGGCGCGCTGGGGCCGGACGTCCCGACCGGATGGGCCGTTCAGCCACTACCGGGCAGGGGCGGCCGGGTGGCGGCTGCCAGGAGGCGGACGGAGTACAACGGGTGGCGGTGACGTGTGGGGCGGCTGCACCCCCCCGACGGCGTCGAGGTCCGTCAGGGCGCACCGTCGACATGGAAGGGAACGACGATGGAAGTGGAGCCGCTTCTGTGGCGCTCGGCCGACGAGTACGCGCCCGCCCCACCGACGTACTCCGTCGCGGCCCGGCCCACGTGGTTCGACCACGCCGGTGAACTCGTCGTGGTGGACGGCCCCATCACCTGGGAGACCCCGTGGCGCACCGAGGGCGGGTTCAGCCATCGCGTTCCCGCGGGTCGCCATCCGGTGTACGTGGGGTGCCTCGCGTATCCCCCGGACGGTGAGGATCCCGACGCGCTCCGGCTGACCGTCACCATGCTCGTCATACCGCTGGCCGAGCCCGCCCGGATCGAGACGGCGGACTGGGAGACCTCGCGGATGCGGTGTTACGCGAACGCCGGAGAGGCCGACCTGCTCTCCACGAACTGGTGGGTCACGCGGATCTCGACCGGCGACAACCGCGTCCAGTGGTACGGGGACGGCAGGTGGCAGCCCGCCCAGGCCATCGACAGGTGGACCGTCTGCTCCGGGCCGAACCATCCCGGTGGGGTGCGCATCAACAAGGTCAGGATCCTCTGAGGCACCGGCCGCCGGACGACGGGACCCCGACCGAAGCAGGCTCGTGACGATCGAGAGCCCACTCGCACACACGTACGGAGAAGTTTCTTGAAGGGAGAGCGAGATCCAGGTCGGTGGCCCCTCCCAGTACGTGGTCACCAGCGGCTTCAGGTCGCGCACCCGCGCATCTGGCCGTCGGCCCCGGTCGCACTATCGTGGAGGGCATGGGCGATCTCGCCGGCCCGGACGACGACGGGCTCCCTCCCGATCGGACCCAGGCCATCCTCGAAGCGGCCAAGGAGGTCGCTTCGCTGCTCAAGGCCGGTGGGCATCCCTTCGCGCTGGCGGGCGGCGTCGCGGTGTACGCCCATGGCGGTCCCGGGACGCTCCAGCACGACGTCGACTTCTGCGTACTGCCGGAGGACGTCGAGGCGGTCACCGGCACGCTGGAGGCGGCCGGGCTGACCGTGGTCGAGCCGCCCGAGGACTGGCTGGTGAAGACCCGGAGCCAGGGCCAGGAGGTCGACCTGATCTTCCGGCCGTCGCGGGCTCCGGTCAGCCGTGAGCTGCTGGACCGGGCGGAGGTGCTGTCGGTCCAGTCCGTGTGGATGCCCGTGCTGGCGGTGACGGATCTGCTCATCGGGCGTCTCCTGGCGTTCTCCGAGCACTACTGCGACTTCGGTGCCGTGCTGCCGCTCGCCCGGACCCTGCGCGAGAAGATCGACTGGGGCCGGGTGCGGCAGGAGTGCGGTGGCGAGCCGATGCCGGCGGCCTTCCTTTTCCTGCTGGAGCGCCTCAACGTGATCGAGCCGGAGGAGACCGGCGATGGCGACAGGACATGACCACCCGCGGACGAACGGCCCGAACGGCCCAGGACGCCGCGCCACAGAACCACCGGCGGACGACCCGACACACCCCGCCGCACCACCACCGGCGGACGGGCCGGGGCACCGCGCCCCACACCCACCGGGCGACGGCGGCGCACCACCATCGGCGGGCGGCCGGGAACACCCCGCCGTGCACCCGCCGGCGCACAGCGAGTACCGCATAGCCCACCTGGAGGAGCGGCTCGCCCGGAGTGATCTGGCCGAGCTCGGGATGCGGATCGAGGCGCGCGGCGACGCCGTGCACATCACCGGCACGGCGTCCACCGCGGCCGTTCGCGAGGCGATCCTGCGGCTGGCGGCGGAGGAGCTGCCCGGCGTGCCCGTACGCGCGGACATCACGCTGGCCGACGTCACCGCCCCGGACCGTCCCGAGGAGCTGTCGTGATCCGGGTCGCGGCCGTCGGGGACATCCATCTGGGGCCGGACAGCCGGGGCCTGCTCCGCCCGGCGTTCGACACCCTGCCCGACCACGCCGACCTGCTGCTGCTCGCCGGGGACCTGACCCGGCACGGCACACCGGAGGAGGCGCGGGTCGTCGCCGACGAGGTGGCGGGGCTGCCGGTGCCGGTGATCGCCGTCCTCGGCAACCACGACCATCACTCCGAGCGCCCCGAGGACGTGACGGCCGTGCTGAGGGACGCGGGGGTGACCGTGCTGGAGGGCGAGGGCACCGTCGTTCCGGTCGACGGCGTACGGGTGGGGGTCGCCGGGACAAAGGGGTTCGGCGGCGGTTTCGCCGGGCGCAGCGGCAGCGAGTTCGGCGAACCCGAGATGAAGGCCTTCGTCCGTCACACCCGGGGGCTCTCGGACGGTCTGCGTCGCGCGCTGGACGAGTTGGCCGAGGACGGCTGCGCGGTCCGTATCGCGCTCACCCACTTCTCCCCCGTACCGGACACGCTCGTCGGTGAACCGCTGGAGATCTATCCCTTCCTGGGCAGCTACCTGCTGGCCGAGGCGATGGACGAGTCCGGTGCCGACCTCGCCGTCCACGGCCACGCCCATCTGGGCACCGAGCACGGCATCACCAGCGGTGGGGTGCGGGTGCGCAATGTGGCCCAGCCGGTGATCCGGCGTGCCTTCGCCGTGTACCGGTTGCCGGTGGACGGGGAGCGCGGCGCGGGCGGGGAGGGTTCGTAGCGCCGGTTGCCCCGGCCGGGGGGGACAGCGGTCCGGGGCCGTCGCGCGGCACCCGGGCGCGGGTCCGGCGGCGGGGTTACCGTCCGTCGACATGCGTGCGGACGGCCGGACGGGAGGTCCCGGATGCCCTGGCGGTGGCGGTGGGGGGTCGCGGCGGGTGCCGTGGTGCTGCTGACGGCCGGCTGCGGATCGGTCGAGCAGCGGCGTACGGCGGCCCGGGACGCGGCCGTCGGCTTCGAGCGGACGCTGGGGGCGCAGGACGGGGTCGCCGTGCGCGGTGCTGGCACCTGGGGTCCGGGACGAGCTCGAACAGTCCTCGGGGACGCCGTGCGAGGACGCCGTCCTGGAGGAGGCCGTTCCGTTCGTCGCGGCGGCCGAGGACGAGGTCGAGGGCGTCGATGTCGCCGGACGCCAGGCCCGGGTGGAGTTCTCGGCGGACACCTTGTTCCTGTCGCGGTTCTCCGACGGGTGGAAGGTCCTCGCCGCCGGGTGTACCCCGCGTCCCGAGCGGCCCTACCAGTGTCTGCTGAAGGGTGGGTGAGGACGTCGTGCGCGTCATGTTCGCCCTGTGCCTGCTGGTGATCGCGGGCGGTCTGGCCTACTGCGTCACGCTGGGGGTGCTGCACCGATGACCGGATCCGTACGGCGGTTCTTCCGGGACAACGGCCTGGGGCTCACCTTCCTGACGCTGTTCGCCCTCGCCCTGGTCGGCCAGGCGTTCGCCGGTCACGCCGACTTCGACAACCGGCTCGCGGCGGAGGAGCTCCAGCGGATCTCGCTCGGCGAGTACGTGACGTCGTCGGACTTCGCGGTCGACGTGATGGAGAACTGGCAGTCCGAGTACCTGCAGTTCTTCCTGTACGTCTTCCTGACGGTCTGGCTGGTGCAGCGCGGCTCACCGGAGTCCAAGCCCCCGGACGGCATCGGGGTCGAGTCGGACGAGGAACAGCGGGTGGGACCGCACGCGCGCTCCGACTCCCTCCGCTGGGCGGCGGCCGGCGGCCTGCGCCTGAAGCTGTACGCGAGTTCGCTGGGGTATGTCATGGGGGTCGTGTTCGTGCTGTCGTGGCTGGCCCAGTCGATCACGGGTGTGGCGGCGTACAACGAGGAACAGCTGCGGGAGCTGCAGGCGCCCGACAGCTGGTCCGAGTACGTCGTCTCCGCCGACTTCTGGAACCGTACGCTGCAGAACTGGCAGTCCGAGTTCCTCGCCATCGCCTCCATGGCGATCCTCTCGATCTATCTGCGCCAGCGCGGTTCCCCGGAATCCAGACCGGTCGGGGCCGCCCACGCGACGACCGGCGGCGAGGGCGGCTGAACCCCGGGAGACCGCACGGTCCCTAGGCCCTGACGCCGGGGGGCCGCCCTTCGGGCGACGACGGGAATGTGACGACAGGGCCTAGAAGCGTCCTGAAGATCTTGAAAATGCGCCCGGCTTGCCCTACTTGATGGCGATTGATATTTACCGGCAATCCAGGGTGAGTCGGGCGGCCAGAGCAAGATCTTCAGCGGTCTCCTAGTAGGGCTCCGTTAGGTTGCTCTGGCTCTTGGGTTCTGGCTGGTGGTGGATGTTCTGGGCAGGGGGCGGTGGCAGGTGGTGCAGGTGCCGGTCCAGCAGTTCAGCAGGTCCTGGATGGCGTCGAGGATCTGGTAGAGGGTGAGTCCGCTGTATCGGCTTTTGGGGACAGGCGCTGTTCGGTGAGGAAGGCGTGGGCGGCGGTGACCAGGGTGACGTGGTGGTGCCAGCCGTTCCAGGAGCGGCCCTCGAAGTGGTCCAGGCCGAGGCCGTGCTTGAGTTCCCGGTAATCGTGCTCGATGCGCCAGCGGATCTTGGACAGGCGGACCAGTTCGGTGATCGGTGTGTCGGCGGGCAGGTTGGACAGCCAGTAGTCGGTGGGTGCTTCGGCGCCGGCGGGCCATTCGACCAGCAGCGTCACCTCGGGCAGGACACCGTCCCAGTGGCCGTGCTCGGCAGTGGCGGCGGCTTGGGCCAGACGGCGGGCCCTCACCCCGGCCGGCCGCACCCGCAGCGCCAGAAAGCGTGAGTGCATCGGCCCGCGGGAGCCTTCACGCCAGGTCACCTCGGTGAACGCCTGCCGTCCGTGCTCCTGAGCCAGCGCTGCCACCGAGGACGGCTTGTCCCGGTAGCGGGGCTGCGGCCTGCGACCGTTCCCGGACCACGCCGGGGCGGTGGGCCGCACGTCGTGCGGGTGGACCGTCACGTCCGAACGGACCGCCACGACATAGCCGATGCCCCGCTCGCTCAGACCGTCGCGGAAGTCGGCGTTCTGCCCGTAGCCGGCGTCGGCGACCAGCACCGGCGGAACCAGCCCCCACCCGGCCAGCTCGTCGAGGATGTCCAGGGCCAGACGCCACTTCTCCCGGTGCCCGACCTCCGGCGGTATCCCGGTCTTCTGCCGCCGCACCGCATCGTCCGCCCACTCCTCGGGCACGAACATCCGCCACTGCAGCGGACAGGACGCCGTGTCGGAGACCGCGTGCACACTCACCGCGACCTGGCAGTTGGCCCGCTTGCCCAGCGCCCCGCAGTACTGGCGCGCGACCGCCACCGACATCTTCCCGTCCTTGGGGAACGACACGTCATCGACCGCCCACGCCTCCGGGCCGATTCTCGGCACCATCCGCTGGGCGATCCGCCGCCGCACCGGCACCGGATCCCACGTCGACTGGTTCACGAACTGCTGCAGGTTCTGCTCGTTGCCGTCCGGCAGCCGTTCCGCCATCGGCTGGATCGACTTCCGCCGTCCGTCCAGCATCAGTCCCCGCAGGTAGCAGTCGCCCTTCGCCCGCTGATCCTTACGCGGCACCGACGCGAACACGTCAGCCACGAACAACGCCAACGTCGCCCGAGCCCGGTTCACTTCATGTGCGTCCACACCTTCAGCGTTCCCCCAAACAGGACCGACAGACAGACGTAACGGAGCCCTACTAGGCCGCCGCCACCGGTGCTTCCTCGCCGGGCTCGTGGTCCGTCGACCTCGCGAACTGCGTCCGGTACAGCTCCGCGTACCGTCCGCCCGCCGCGAGCAGTTCCTCGTGCCGGCCGCGCTCCACGATCCGGCCCGCCTCGACGACGAGGATCTGGTCGGCGGTCCGCACGGTCGACAGGCGGTGGGCGATGACCACGGCGGTCCTGCCCTCCAGCGCCTCGGTGAGCGCCTCCTGCACGGCGGCCTCCGAGGTGTTGTCGAGGTGCGCGGTGGCTTCGTCGAGGATGACGACGCGCTGACGGGCCAGGAGCAGCCGGGCGATCGTCATGCGCTGCCGTTCACCGCCCGAGAGGCGGTAGCCGCGCTCGCCGACGACGGTGTCGAGTGCGTCGGGCAGGGAGCGCACCAGGTCGTCGAGCCGGGCCCGGCGCAGGACGTCCCACAGGTCGTCGTCGCCGGCGTCGGGGCGGGCGAGGAGCAGGTTGGCGCGGACGGTGTCGTGGAAGAGGTGGCCGTCCTGGGTGACCATGCCGAGGGTGCCGCGCAGCGACGCCGCACTGAGGTCGCGTACGTCGACGCCGCCGATCCGGACCGTGCCGGCGTCCGCGTCGTAGAGGCGGGGCAGCAGTTGGGCGACGGTGGACTTGCCGGCGCCGGAGGAGCCCACGAGGGCGACGGTCTGGCCGGGTTCGGCGCGGAAGGAGACGCCGTGCAGGACCTCGGTGCCGCCCCGGGTGTCGAGCGAGGCGACCTCCTCCAGCGAGGCGAGGGAGACCTTGTCGGCGGAGGGATAGCCGAAGCGGACGTCGTCGAACTCGACGGCCACCGGGCCCTCGGGCACCTCGCGGGCGTCCGGTTTCTCCGCGATGAGCGGCTTGAGGTCCAGTATCTCGAAGACGCGCTCGAAGCTCACCAGGGCGCTCATGACCTCGACGCGCGCCCCGGCCAGCGCGGTCAGCGGCGCGTACAGCCGGGTCAGCAGCAGGGCCAGGGACACGATCGCGCCCGCGTCCAGGGTGCCGCGCAGCGCGAACCAGCCGCCGAGGCCGTACACCAGGGCGAGCGCGAGGGCCGAGACGAGGGTGAGGGCGGTGATGAACGCCGACTGCGCCATCGCCGTGCGGATGCCGATGTCCCGTACCCGGCGGGCCCGTTCGGCGAACTCGGCGGACTCGTCGTCGGGCCGGCCGAAGAGCTTGACCAGGGTGGCGCCGGGTGCGGAGAAGCGCTCGGTCATCCGGGTGCCCATGGCGGCATTGAGGTCGGCCGCCTCCCGCTGGAGCCGGGCCATGCGCCGGCCCATCCGCCGGGCGGGGACCACGAAGACGGGCAGCAGGACGAGCGAGAGCAGCGTGATCTGCCAGGAGAGCGTGAGCATCACGGCGAGGGTGAGCAGCAGCGTGACCAGGTTGCCGACCACTCCGGACAGGGTGTTGCTGAACGCGCGTTGCGCGCCGATGACGTCGTTGTTGAGACGACTGACGAGCGCTCCCGTACGAGTACGTGTGAAGAACGCGACCGGCATGTGCTGCACATGATCGAAGACGGCGGTCCGCAGATCGAGGATGAGACCCTCGCCGAGCGTCGCCGACAGGCGTCGGCCCAGGAGTCCGAGCGCCGCCTCGGCTACGGCGATGACGGCGATGAGCACGGCAAGGCGGACGACGTGGTTCTCGTCCCCGCCCAAGACGATCACGTCCACGACGTTCCCCGCGAGCACCGGCGTCGCCACGGCGAGCAGCGCGGTCACGACGCCGATGCCGACGAACCACGCGATACGGCGACGATGTGGACGGGCGAAGGCACCGACGCGCCGTAGCGTGGTCCGGGCGAGGGGGCGGCTGTTCCGCTGGGCTGTCATCATGCCCTGCAGCTGGGTCCAGGCGGTGGTCTCCATACTCATGGGGAAGAAGCTAGGACCTCGACCAAAGTTGAGGTCAACCGTATTTCGGCGCACGCCGGGGTGCGGTGAAGTCCGCCGCCGGTCGACCGCCGTCCGCGCGCCCGCAACCCTCTGTTGGCCGGGCCCGGAGAGTCTCTCCCGGTGTGACAGCGACACAGCTCCCACGGCCGCTCATCGCACGCATTCCGGTACGGCGGATCCTCTGCCTGCTCCCCCTCGCGCTGGTCCTGGTGGTCGCCGCGCGGCACCGTTCCGTACTCGTCGAGGGCTTCGAGCGTCTCGCGACCGCGCGGTGGCCATGGCTGGTCGCGGCGGCCGGCGTGACCTGTCTGACCTGGGTCGCGGCGGCCGTGACGCGGCAGGGGGCGCTCGTCGAGCGGTTGCCCGCCGGGCGGTTGCTGGCCGCCCAGTTCGCGGCGGGCGCGGCGAACCATCTGCTGCCGACGGGTCTGGGCGCGAGCGCGGTGAACCTGCGGTTCATGACGGTGTGCGGGGTGCCCCTGTCCCGTTCGTCGGCGGCGCTCGCGCTGTATCTGCTGGCGGAGTCCGTCGCCCGGGTCGGCCTGCTGCTGGCCCTGCTGACGGCGTTCCCCCGGGCCCTGCGCCTCGGTCCGCTCCTGCCCGTCGGCACGTCGACTCCCCTGCTGGTGACGGCGGTTGTCGTGGGGTGCGGGGCCGTGGCCGCGGTTCTCCTGGTACGGCGGCTACGTGCGGCCGTGTCGGGTTTCGTACGCACGGCCCTGCGCGAGGCCCGCGCGGTGCACGCGCGACCGGCGCGGGTGCTGGCTCTGTGGGGCGGCTCGTTGGCGTTCCCCGCGCTCCAGGCGGGCGTACTGGTCACCGTGGGGCTGGCATTGGGGCTGCACATCCCGGTGACGCACATGGCGCTCGCCTATCTCGCCGCCACCGTCGCGGTCGCCCTCGTCCCGACGCCGGGGGGCCTCGGTTCGGTGGAGGCCGCGCTCGTGGTCGCGCTGGTGGCGGCCGGTGGCCCTGTGGCCGTGGCGACCGCGGTGGTGCTGGCGTTCCGGATCGTCACGGTCTGGCTGCCGTTGCTGCCGGGGGCGTTGACGCTCGGTGCGCTGGTCCGGCTGAAGGTGCTCTGAAGAGGAGGCCGTCGTACCGCCGAGCACATCCGGACATTCCCTCAAGGCGCGGGGCCCTCGTCGGCCGATCCGCGCAGGTCCGGTGCCGATCAGCCGTGCGGATACGGCAGGATGAGCGGTCGCGCCCGACGCCGTACACGCGTCCGGGCGGGCGAGAACACGCACTCTTGATTCGAGCAGGTGGCAAGCTGACGACACATCACATACGGCCCTCGGGACACGACATACGGTTCCCCGGCCGCTCCCCGCGTCCCACGGGAGGCGAGCGATGACCCGGACCCTCACCCTCGACGACTGTCTCGTGGCCGGAATCATCCTGGTCGCGGGCCTGTTGGCCGCGTTCCTGCTGCGGCTGCTGCTGCGCTGGCTCGGCGGCCACGCGACGAAGACCCGCTGGAGCGGTGACGACGTCATCGTCGACACGCTGCGCTCGCTGGTGCCCTGGAGCGCGTTCGTCGGCGGGGCGGCGGCCGCCGGAGCGGTGCTGCCGCTGACGAAGACCGTGCAGCACAACGTGAACCAGTCGCTGACGGTGCTCTTCATCCTCGTCGCCACGGTCACGGCGGCCCGGGTGATCGCCGGACTGGTGCGCACCCTCGCCCAGTCCCGGGCCGGTGTCGCGGGCTCGGTCACGATCTTCGTGAACATCACCCGGGTCACGGTCCTCGCGATCGGTGTCCTGGTGATCCTCCAGACCCTGGGCATCCCGGTCGCCCCGCTGGTCACCGCCCTCGGTGTCGGCGGTCTCGCGGTGGCGCTGGCCCTCCAGGACACCCTCGCCAACCTCTTCGCGGGCATCCACATCCTCGCCTCGAAGACGGTCCAGCCGGGCGACTACATCAAGCTGAGCAGCGGCGAGGAGGGCTATGTCGTCGACATCAACTGGCGGCAGACGACGATCAAGTCGCTCTCCAACAACCTGGTGATCATCCCCAACGGTCAGCTCGCCGGCACCAACATGACCAACTTCAACCAGCCCGAGCAGGACATGACCCTGCTGGTGCAGGTGGGTGTCGGCTACGACAGCGACCTGGAGCACGTCGAGCGGGTCACCAACGAGGTCATCGCCGAGACGATGAAGGAGGTCGAGGGCGCCGTTCCCGACCACGAGCCGGCCGTGCGGTTCCACACCTTCGGCGACTCGCGCATCGGGATGACCGTGATCCTGGGGGTCGGGGAGTTCAGCGACCAGTACCGGATCAAGCACGAGTTCATCAAGCGGCTGCACAGGCGGTACCGGGCGGAGGGGATCAGCGTGCCGGTTCCGCGGCGGGCGATCACGCTCCAGACGGGGGGCGGCAGCGTGGAGATCCCCCATCAGCGGGAGCCCTCCGTCGAGGTCGCGTCGTAGGGGACGGGTGTCGGGTGCGGGTCCGGTGGGGCTTCCCGCGCAGTTCCCCGCGCCCCTGAGAAGCAGGGGCTGCGCCCCCTGCTTCTCCACCCCCGGCGCCCCCGCACCCGACAACGCGCCCCTCTCCCCGCCCCCTGTCGAGTACCGCCCCCGCACGAGATATCTTGATGTCGAGCAATGTTGCAGACGTGGAGCGGAGCACCCGGTGACTGACTCGACCATCATCTATACGCACACTGACGAGGCGCCCGCCCTGGCGACCCACTCGTTCCTGCCCGTGATCAAGGCGTACGCCTCGCAGGCCGGCGTCTCCGTCGAGACCCGTGACATCTCGCTGGCCGGGCGCATCATCGCCGTCTTCCCGGAGTACCTGGAGGAGGGCCAGCGCATCCCCGACGCCCTCTCGGAGCTGGGCGCGCTGGCCAAGACGCCCGCGGCGAACATCATCAAGCTGCCGAACATCTCGGCGTCGATCCCGCAGCTCAAGGCCGCCGTCGCCGAGTTGCAGGGGCAGGGCTACGCGCTGCCGGACTACCCGGACGACCCGAAGTCCGACGAGGAGCGGGAGATCCGCGCCCGCTACGACAAGATCAAGGGTTCCGCCGTGAACCCGGTCCTGCGTGAGGGCAACTCGGACCGCCGCGCCCCCGCCTCGGTCAAGAACTACGCCAAGACCCACCCGCACCGCATGGGCGCCTGGTCCGCCGACTCCAAGACGAACGTCGCGACCATGGCCGAGAACGACTTCCGCTCCACCGAGAAGTCCGCGGTGATCTCCGAGGCCGGCTCGCTGAAGATCGAGCTGGTCGGCGACGACGGCTCCACCACCGTGCTGCGCGAGTCCGTACCCGTCCTCGCGGGCGAGGTCGTCGACGCCTCCGTGATGCGCGTCGCCGCGCTGCGCGAGTTCCTGACCGCGCAGGTCGCCCGCGCCAAGGCCGAGGACGTCCTGTTCTCCGTGCACCTCAAGGCCACGATGATGAAGGTCTCCGACCCGATCGTCTTCGGTCACGTCGTGCGCGCCTTCTTCCCGAAGACCTTCGCGCAGTACGGCGAGACGCTGGCCGCGGCCGGTCTGTCCCCGAACGACGGTCTGGGCGGCATCTACAAGGGCCTTCAGGCCCTGCCGGAGGGCGCCGAGATCAAGGCCTCCTTCGACGCCGAGCTCGCCGAGGGCCCGGCCCTGGCGATGGTCGACTCCGACAAGGGCATCACCAACCTGCACGTGCCGTCCGACGTCATCGTCGACGCCTCGATGCCGGCCATGATCCGCACCTCCGGTCACATGTGGGGCCCGGACGGCCAGGAGGCCGACACCCTCGCGGTGCTCCCGGACTCCTCGTACGCGGGTGTCTACCAGGTCGCGATCGACGACTGCCGCGCCAACGGGGCCTACGACCCGTCGACCATGGGCTCCGTCCCGAACGTCGGCCTCATGGCGCAGAAGGCCGAGGAGTACGGCTCCCACGACAAGACCTTCGAGATCCCGACCACCGGCACGGTCCGCCTCGTCGACCAGGCCGGCAACGTCGTCATCGAGCAGACGGTCTCCGCCGGTGACATCTTCCGCGCCTGCCAGACCAAGGACGACCCGATCCGCGACTGGGTCAAGCTGGCCGTCACCCGCGCCCGCGCCACCGGCGACCCGGCCGTGTTCTGGCTGGACGAGACCCGCGCGCACGACGCCAACCTGATCGCCAAGGTCAACGCCTACCTGCCGGAGCACGACACCGAGGGCCTGGACATCCGCATCCTCGCCCCGGTCGAGGCCACCGAACTGTCGGTGGAGCGCATCCGCCGCGGCGAGAACACCATCTCGGTGACCGGCAACGTGCTGCGTGACTACCTCACCGACCTGTTCCCGATCCTGGAACTGGGCACCAGCGCCAAGATGCTGTCGGTCGTCCCGCTGATGGCGGGCGGCGGCCTCTTCGAGACGGGCGCCGGCGGCTCCGCCCCGAAGCACGTCCAGCAGCTGGTCAAGGAGAACTACCTGCGCTGGGACTCCCTCGGCGAGTTCTTCGCCCTGGTCCCGTCCCTGGAGCAGTACGCCACGGCCACCGGCAACACCAAGGCCAAGGTCCTCGCCGACACCCTGGACCGCGCCACGGCGACCTTCCTCAACGAGGACAAGTCCCCCTCGCGTCGCGTCGGCGGCATCGACAACCGCGGCAGCCACTTCTACCTGTCCCTGTACTGGGCCCAGGAGCTGGCCGCCCAGACCGACGACGCCGACCTGGCCAAGACGTTCGCCCCGCTCGCCGAGACCCTCACGGCGAACGAGCAGCGGATCGTCGACGAGCTGATCGCCGTCCAGGGCAGGCCGGCCGACATCGGCGGCTACTACCAGCCCGACCCGGCCAAGGCCGCGGCGGTCATGCGCCCGTCCGCCACCTGGAACGAGGCGCTGGCGAACTTCGCCTGAGCCTCGCCGCACCCCCCGTGCGGACCCTCCCGTCCGCACACCGCGGCCCCGGCCGGGATCACTCCCGGCCGGGGCGGCGTGCTGTCGCGGGGGCGTACGACGGTCAGACCGTGCCGAGCGCCGCGCGCAGGGTGGCGATCACCTGGCCGATGGCGGCCTCGGCTGCGTGCGTCCCGCGCAGGGCGTTCAGCATGACGAAGTCGTGGATGATCCCCTGGTAGCGCACGGCGGTCACCGGCACCCCGGCCTCGCGGAGCTTGTCGGCGTACGCCTCGCCCTCGTCGCGCAGGACGTCGGCCTCGGCGGTGATCACGAGGGCCGGCGGCAGCCCCCGCAGCTGCTCCGCCGTGGCGCGCAGCGGTGAGGCGGTGATCTCGGCGCGCTCCTCCTCGCCGGTCGTGTACTGGTCCCAGAACCACCGCATGGCGTCGCGCCGCAGGAAGTAGCCCTCGGCGAAGCGGCGGTAGGAACCGGTGTCGAAGGCCGCGTCGGTGACCGGGTAGAAGAGCACCTGCTGGACCAGGGGCACATCGCCCCGCTCCTTGGCCATCAGGGTCAGCGCAGCGGTCATGTTGCCGCCGACGGAGTCACCGGCCACGGCGATCCGGGTGGCGTCGAGGCCCCGGTCGGCACCCTCGGCGACGATCCAGCGGGCCACCGTGTAGTTCTGCTCGACGGCCACCGGATAGCGGGCCTCGGGCGAGAGGTCGTACTCGGGGAAGACGACCGCGGCCCCCGCGCCCACGGCCAGCTCGCGCACCAGCCGGTCGTGGGTGTGGGCGTTGCCGAACACCCAGCCCGCGCCGTGGATGTAGAGGATCACCGGCAGCACGCCCCCGACGCCCGCCGGGCGGACGACACGGGCCTTGACCTCGCCGGTGGGCCCGCCCGACACGGTCACCCACTCCTCGTCCACGGCCGGCTTCGCGATGTCGCCCGACTGCACCTCGTCGACGACCTTGCGGCCCTCGACCGGCCCGAGGTCGAAGAGGTACGGCGGGTTCGCGGTCGCCTCGACGAAGGCCGCGGCGGCGGGTTCGAGGACGGGACGGGGGTCGGTGGTCTCGGTCATGACGATCTCCTCGCGAGAGGTGCGACGGGTGCGGCGGGCAGGTTGGGGAGATGCCCTTCGCCGGTTGGGCGGCACAACCAAGACAGTAGCGCTCGATTACATCGCGCACAACTAATATGTGCACAATTCACTGTCGCTCGATCCCTTAGTGCCCGATAGAGTGGGATGACCCGCGGGTAGGGTGGGAGATCGTCATGCGAGAGCACGGGACCGAGGAGCGACACCGTGAGCACAGCCGGCGACATCGCGACCGCTGCCGGGGCGGAATCGACACGGGGGCACACACTGCTCCTGGACGACCAGCTCTGTTTCGCCCTGTACGCCGCCTCGCGCGCGGTGACCGCCCGCTACCGGCCCCTGCTGGACGAGCTGGGGCTGACCTATCCGCAGTACCTGGTCATGCTGGTGCTCTGGGAGCAGGACTCGATCTCCGTGCGGGACCTGGGCACGGCGCTCCAGCTGGAGTCCAGCACCCTCTCCCCGCTCCTGAAGCGCCTGGAGGCCGGCGGCCTGCTGCGCCGCGAGCGCCGTACGGACGACGAGCGCTCCGTCTCCATCCGCCTCACCGACGCCGGCGCCCGGCTGGAGGAGCGGGCCCGGAGCGTCCCCGTGGACATCGGCGAGGCCATGGGGCTGTCCCCCGAACAGCACACCATGGCCAAGCAGTTGCTGCGGCTGCTCACGGCCAACGTCAGCCAGGGCTGACCCGGACGTCGTCACATTCCCGTCGTCGCCCGAAGGGCGGCCTGGCGGCGTCGTGGGGGTACCTCCCGGTCGAGCGCAGCCGAGACCGGGGGAGCGTGCTCTCGGCGTACCGGGCGCTGACTCGCGTACTGGACGTACTCGGGTCAGTGCCCGGCGCGTCGAGAGCGCGTGCATGGCGTCGCGGGGCAGGCGGGAATGTGACGACAGGGCCTAGTGTGCGGCGTCCAGCCGGGCCCGCTGCTCCTCCGTCAGCTCCAGCTCCACCGCGCCCAGGTTCTCCTCCAGTTGGTCGAGCGACGACACCCCCGCCAGCGGGACGATCGGGAACCGGCCGCTCAACTGCCAGGCCAGCACGACCTGGTTGACCGTCGCGCCGGTCTCCCGTGCCACCTGGCCCAGCACCTTCAGCCGGGCGGGGGTGCCGGGGTGGTCGTAGTCCGACGCAAGGGTGTCCGGCCGTACGTAACCGCCCTTGAGCAGGGGCGAGTAGGCGACCAGGGTGAGGCCGGGCTCGGCCTCCAGATAGCTCAGCAGTTCGGCGGTGGCCGCGCCGAGGGTGCCGTCGGCCCAGAGATCGCTGGGGACGTCGGTGCGCGGGCGCAGATGGCTGTGGTGGTACTGGAGCACCTCGTAGCCGGGCAGCCCCGCCGCAGCGGCGAGGGCGCGGGCCCGCTCCACCCGCCAGACGGCGTGGTTGCTCGCGCCGAGCAGTCCGACCGCGCCCTCGGCGACGAGTTCCGCGAACCCCTCGACGGTCTCCCGCGCCGTCACCGTACGGTCCTCGATGTGGGCGTAGAGCAGGTCCAGCCGCTCCACGCCGAGGCGTTCCCGGCTGCGTTCGGCCGATTCCCGGATCACCTTCGCCGACAGGCCCTCGGCGTTGTCGACGTAGCCGGTGCCGGGTGCGAGGGGGCGGGCGCCGAGCTTGGTGGCGATGACGATCTCCTCGCCGACGCCCCGGCTGCGCCGCCACCGGCCGAGCAGTTCCTCGCTCTGGCCGCCCTGTCCGCCGTCGATCCAGAACGCGTAGTTGTCGGACGTGTCGATGAAGTTCCCGCCCGCCTCGACATAGCGGTCGAGCAGGGCGAAGGAGGTCTTCTCGTCCGTCCGCGAGCCGAACAGCATCGAGCCGAGCGCGAGCACGCTCACCTCGCGGCGGGTCGCCGGATCACTGCCTATCGTGCGGTACTTCATGCTGCCGTCTCCCGTTCCGCCCGGCTCTCGGGCCCGAAGGGAGTCTTCAACTTGAAGCGCACGCGAAGTCAACGCCCTTCGTCGGCCGATCTCCGGTCACTATCCTTCGGCCGTGACCGAAACCGAACCCATTCGCCTCGCGGACCTGCGGCTTCCCGACATGCCGCTGCACGATCCGTTCGTCGTCGCCGACGCCGAGACCCGTACGTATCACCTCTACACGTCCAATGATCCTGCCGTCTCGGGTGTGGACGGGACCGGCACGATGGTCTACCGCAGCACCGATCTGCGGGACTGGACGCGGCCGGTCGTGGTGTTCCGGACGGAGGAGCAGGAGGGAATCTGGGCGACGGACGGCGCGTGGGCGCCGGAGGTGCACGCGTGGGACGGCAGGTACTACCTTTTCACCACGCTGCACGACGAGGGGAAGCCGCTCAAGGTGCCACCGGCCGGCCGGTACGGCACGCCCTTCCAGCTCCCGAACCATATGCGCGGCACGGTCACCGCGGTGTCCGACTCGCTGCTGGGCCCGTTCACCGTCGTGGACCCCACGCGTCCCACCCTGCCCGAGCACCTCATGACCCTCGACGGCACGCTGTACGTCGACGCGGCCGGGCAGCCCTGGATGGTGTACGCGCACGAGTGGCTGCAGACCGTCGACGGCACGATGGAGGCGATCCGGCTGGCCCCGGATCTGGCCCGCACTCTCGAGAACCCGGTCTTCCTGTTCAAGGCCTCCGACGCGTCCTGGCTCACCGACCAGATCCCCGGCGGAGTGCCGCACCAGCTCGCGCCGTACATCACCGACGGCCCCCAGCTGTACCGGACGCCCGACGGCTCCCTGCTGATGCTGTGGTCGACGTACGAGAAGAACGTGGCTGGTGACGACGGCACGATCAGCGGCGGTTACGTACAGACCTACGCGGTCTCCAGGTCGGGCGACCTCACCGGGCCGTGGGACCAACGGCGGCCGCTGGTCCGGGAGGACAGCGGCCACGGCATGCTGTTCCACACCTTCGACGGCCGGTTGATGATGATCCTCCACCGCCCCTTCGAGAACGCCCGCGGCAAGCTCTACGAGATGCGGCTCGACGGCGACGAACTCAGCGTGCTGCGCCGCCGTGACGACCTCGACGGAGGCGGTTGAGCCCGACCGCGACACCCCCCTGGCCGCGGTCGGGCGCCGCCGGACGCGCAGGAGGATCAGGTGCAGGACAGGTAGTTGTAGCCGGCGAGCCGCGTGTTGCCGTCGCCGTCGGGGAAGCTGTAGTTGCCGTCCGCGTTGCGGCTGAGGTTGAAGTCGCGCACGATCCCGTCGTAGCGCAGGTTCGCGGTGTGACCGTCGGCGGTGCTGCCGGACACGAAGTAGAGCCACTTGTCCATGTGGCCGAAGGTCTCCTGGCCGACCGATCCGTCGACACCGAGGGCGAAGTACCTCTGGAGGTCCTCGGTCGCGGCCTTGGTCCTGGGGCCGAATTTGCCGTCGATGTGCGCGGCGGAGTCGAGGAACCCGTCCGCCCAGAGGATCTTCTGCCACAGGCAGGTGGCGTTGGAGTTGGTGTTGGTGCCGGTCGACAGGATGCCCTCGTTGCCCCAGTCGTCGGTGTAGCTGTCGGCACCGTAGACGTAGGCGAGCCCGCTGTACGTCCCGCTCGCGGCGGCCGGCGTGGTCCCGAGCGCGAGGGTGGCCGTGGCCACGACGCCGACGGTGCAGGCGGCCAGCTTGAATCGCGTGCGCAAGCTCATGGGAGTCCTCTCTTCGAGCCACCGGACCGTTGCCCGGCGAGCACCGCAGACTCTGGCGACGAGGGAGCCGGCGCGGCAAGGAAAACCGCAGGTCATGGGAGAGTGGGATGCCGTCGTCCGCGCTGCCTGGGCGTTTCCCGTGCCTCTGGGACGCCGGTGGGACATCGGTGAGGCGTGCACCAAATACGCACACGGCGAACACAAGATGCGCACGGGGTGAAAATGCTCTAGGGTCCGATCTCCAACTGACCGATTACTAGGGGAACTTGTGAGAGCCACCGTCGATCCCGAACGATTCGCGGCGTTCCTGCGGTCGTTGAAGGAGCGGTCGGGCCTGAGTTACGAGGCGCTCGCCCAACGCACCGGCAGCAGCAGATCCTCCCTCCACCGCTACTGCTCGGGTTCGTACGTGCCGCCGGACTACGGCCCTGTGCACCGCTTCGCGTTGATCTGCGGAGCCTCCCCGACCGAATTGCGAGAACTCCACCGGCTCTGGGCAGTGGCCGACATGAGCCGGATGCGCGCCGAGGGGGAAGGCGAGAGGGAAGCCGAGGGGGAAGGGAAAGCGGAAGGGGAGGGGCAGGCTCCGAAAGCGGGTCGGCCCGCCACGAGACCGGACGGGACGGAACGGGCTCCGACGGCGGTCCCGGAACCTGGGTCGATGACGGCGGAACCCGTGTCGACGGCGGCGGCCGGGACCGTGCTGTCGACGGCCGGGGCCGTGGCGTCGTCGGCCGAGACCGACCCTTCGGCGGCCGGGAGCGCGGCCACCACGGCCGGGACGGTGCCTACGGCGGACGGGAGGGCGGGGGCACAGGCCGGGGCGCTGGCCGGAGCGGTGGCAGTCACCCCCTGGCGCCGACGTGCGCTGCCGATCCTCGGTCTCTGCTTTCTCCTCCTGGTGGCCTGCGGGACCTGGATCACGCTGGCGACCCGTCAGCAGGCCGCCACCGAGGACGCGGACGACGGACGGCTGCTGTTCTCCGCCGCGTGCGCGGAACCGGTCGGCATGGGCCAGCACGACACCTGCGTCAAAGAGGTGCAGCGACTGCTCGCCGCGGTCGGCGCGGACATCTCCGTGGACAGCTCCTTCGGACCGCAGACCCTGCGCCGCGTCACCGCGTTCCAGGTGCTGCACGGCCTCGACCCGGACGGCGTGGTCGGCACCGAGACGAAGCGGGCGCTCTACGAACCGAAGGCGCGTATACGGAGTTGGTCGCCGAAGAAGGTACGCCAACGCGTCCGGCAGGTGTTCGCGGAGGACCCCGACCACGCGGTCGCGATCGCCGACTGCCAGTCCTTCCTCGACCCTCTCCACATCCTGCCGAACACC
The DNA here is from genome assembly GCF_032598905.1 of Streptomyces sp. 11x1. Classification (NCBI taxonomy): domain Bacteria; kingdom Bacillati; phylum Actinomycetota; class Actinomycetes; order Kitasatosporales; family Streptomycetaceae; genus Streptomyces; species Streptomyces sp. 11x1. Next base: position 1,237,600 of record NZ_CP122458.1, read on the forward strand.
AACGGCACCAGGAACTGGGGCGTCTTCCAGATCTCCGACACCCGGCTGCGCGAACTCGGCGGCACCCCGCGCAAGGCCCTGGAACCGGAGTGGAACATCCAGGCGGCCCACCGCCTGTGGAAACGCGCGGGCGACTTCGGCGACTGGCCCTACTGCGAGCGCGCGTACACCGAGTCCTCCTCCTCGAAACCCTCCGCCTCGGAGCCCTCCGCCTGAAACGGAGAAAGCCGTACCGGTCGCACCGGTACGGCTTCGGGCCTGCCGCCGCGCGCCGTCTTCCGCCTTCCGCGTCGTCAGTCCGCGCTCTCCCTCATCGGATGCGTGAGGTTCGCTCCGGTCGCCGGGTCGAACACATGAGCCTTGGCCATGTCGACCCGCAGCTCCAGCGGTTCGCCCTCGCGGGCACGCGTGGCGGCGTCCAGTCGGGCCACGATGTTCTGCGTGTCGGCGCCGGTGTCGCGCAGCCCCGAGTCCTTGGCGAGCTCCTCCAGTTCGGTGGTCGTCGCGGGGCCGCCCTCCGCACTGAAGTAGACGTACACATCGGAGCCCAGTGACTCCATCACGTCCACGGTGGCGGTGAAGACCGGCCCCGTCCGGTCCTGGCCATGTGACAGGGCCACGTCCTCGAATGCCTCCGGCCGCAGCCCGACGATGACCTCGCGGGGCGCGTCCTGACGTTCCAGCGCCTGCCTCGTACGGTCGTCGAGGGTCAGGTCGCCCAGGGACGAGCGCAGGGCACCGCCCTCCAGGGTGGCGTTCAGGAAGTTCATCGCCGGGGAGCCGATGAAGCCCGCGACGAAGATGTTGCGCGGCAGGTCGTACAGGTCGGCGGGCGTGCCGATCTGCTGGACCAGTCCCTGTCGCATGACCACGACGCGGTCGCCGAGCGTCATCGCCTCGGTCTGGTCGTGGGTGACGTACACAGTGGTCGTGCCGAGGCGCCGCTGCAGCCGGGAGATCTGAGTGCGCATCTGTACCCGGAGTTTGGCATCCAGGTTGGACAGTGGCTCGTCCATCAGGAATGCCTTGGGATCACGGACGATGGCCCGCCCCATGGCCACCCGCTGGCGCTGTCCGCCCGAGAGGTTGGCGGGTTTGCGGTCCAGGTGATCGGTGAGGTCGAGGATGCGGGCGGCCTCCGTCACCTTGGCGTCGATGGTGTCCTTGTCCACCCTGGCCAGACGCAACGGGAAGCCCATGTTCTCCCGGACGTTCATGTGCGGGTACAGGGCATAGCTCTGGAACACCATGGCGACGTCGCGTTCCTTGGGGGCCAGGTCGTTGACGACTCGGTCGCCGATGCGCAGGGTGCCCTCGGTGATGTCCTCGAGTCCGGCGATCATGTTCAGGGTGGTGGACTTGCCGCATCCCGACGGACCGACCAGGATCACGAACTCGCCGTCGGCGATCTCGAGGTCCACGTCCCGCACGGCGACGGCCCCGTCGGGAAAACGCTTGGTGACTCCCTCGAGGATGATCTCGGCCATGGATGGTGCCTCCTTGCCTTCATGCCTTCCGGGTCCGAGTACCGCCGTCCGGTGTCCGGTGTCCCGGACCGGGCCCGTCCGCCGCGGTCATCCCGTTCACCCCTTGACTGCCCCGGAGGTCAGTCCGGCGACGATCCGCCGCTGGAAGAACAGGACGAAAACGATGATCGGGATGGTGATGACCACAGCGGCTGCGGCGATCGAGCCTGTCGGCTGCTGGAACTGGGAGCTTCCGGTGAAGAACGCGATCGCGGCCGGTACGGTGCGCGCGGACTCGGTGGACGTCAGGGAGATCGCGAACAGGAAGTCGTTCCAGCAGAAGATGAACACGAGAATGGCCGTGGTGAACACGCCCGGCGCGGCCAGCGGCACGATGACCATCCGGAACGCCTGCGCGGGCGTCGCCCCGTCGACCTTGGCGGCCTTCTCCAGATCCCAGGGGATCTCCCGGAAGAACGCCGACAGGGTGTAGATCGCCAGCGGCAGGGAGAAGGTCATGTACGGGATGATCAGCCCGATCCAGGTGTCGAAGATCCCGATGATCCGCTCGATGTTGAACAGCGGTGACACCAGGGAGATCGGCGGGAACATGGCGATCAGCAGGGACATACCGATGAGCACCCGCTTGCCGGGGAAGCGCAGCCGGGCCACCGCGTAGGCTGCCATGGTGCCGAGCGCCACCGCGATCACCGTGGCGATCAGGGCGATGCCGATCGAGTTGATCAGCGCACGGGTGAACTCGGAGGTCTCGAAGATGCCGCGGTAGTTCTCCAGGGTCCAGTCCCTGGGGATGTAGTCGCCGTCCGTGAGGGTGGCGGGGTCCTTGAACGACAGCGCGGCGATCCACCACACCGGGAACAGGGCATACAGGACCACCACCAGGTTGATGACACCCCATCGGGCGGCATGCGTCTTTCCCGCCTCGGCCATCAGTTCCGCACCTCCGAGCCCGGGGCCGCGGTGCCGAACATCTTGACGAAGGCGAAGGCGATGATCCCGACGCAGATGAAGATGAGGACGGAGATCGCCGACCCGATGCCCAGGTTCAGCGCGGTGAACAGGTTGTCGTACCCGAGGATCGACAGGGACCCGGTCCCCTGGGCGCCCGCGGTCAGGATGTAGATGTTGTCGAAGATCCGGAACGCGTCCAGTGTGCGGAAGAGCAGCGCCACCAGGATCGCCGGTTTCATCAGCGGCAGCATGACCTTGGTGAACCGCTGCCAGGCGGTGGCCCCGTCCACCATGGCCGCCTTCAGGGTCTCCTCGGGGACCAGAGCGAGGCCCGCGAGGAGCAGCAGGGCCATGAAGGGCGTCGTCTTCCACACCTCGGCGAGGATGATCAGCCAGAGGGCGGACCACTGTTCGGTCAGCGGAGCCTCTCCGCTGGGCAACAGCTCGGCGAGATACCCGAGTTCCGGGGTCCAGGCGTACTGCCAGGAAAAGGCGGCGACCACGGTGACGATCCCGTACGGGACGAGGACCGCCGTGCGGACGGCGCCGCGCCAGAAGATCGTGCGGTGCATCACCAGGGCGAGTCCCATTCCGAGGACCAGTTCGATCGCCACCGACACGGCGGTGATGAACAGCGTGACCCAGAAGGCGTCCCACCAGAACGGCGAGGAGAGCACCGCCCCGTAGTTGTCCAGGCCCACGAACTCCGCCCGTCCGGGAAAGCGCAGGTCGTACCGCTGGAGGGACAGATAGACGGCGTACCCGATGGGGTAGGCGGTCACCGCCGTCATGACGACGACCGCGGGCGCGCAGAGCAGCCAGCCGAGCCGCCGCTCCTGTCTGGCACCCGCCGAGAGCGCCGCCCGGTCCGCCTTCACCCGCCCCGTCTCCGACCCGGGGGGCGTCGGTGCTCCGGCGGGTCGCGCCCGCGTGCTCATGTCCGGCCGCCCGGGGACGACGCCCGCGCGGTGCGGCGCGGGCCGGCGGAGTGGTGCGGTGGGCAGTGGTTCACGGGATCACACCCTCGGATCGCAGGGCATCGTCGATCTGCTCCCCGATGGTGTCGACGGAGCTCTCCGGTTCGATCCCGGACGGCGGCGACAGGGTGTGGGAGACCGCGATCGACACGTTCTGGTAGACCGGAGTGATCGGGCGCACGCTCGCCGACTCCAGCGCGGCCAGCACGTCCTTGGAGAAGGGGTACTCCTTCATGAACGCGGGCTCGTCGTACAGGGCTCGCAAGGTGGGCGGCAGACCGCCCTCGAGCGCGGCGGCGAGCTGGTTCTCCCGGTTGCGCAGGCACAGCGCCGCCTCGAAGGCCAGGTCGGGGTGGCGCGAGTAGGCGCTCACGGCCAGGTCGATGCCGCCGATGGTGGGCCGGGCCGGGCGGCCGGCGTCGACCCGGGGGTACGGCGCCCAGCGGAAGTTCTTGAACAGCTCGGGGTTGTTCGCCTTCATCGACGGATAGACGAACGGGTAGTTGAGCTCGAACGCGGCCGTCCCCGACTCCATGGCGAGGCGGTTCTGGTCCTCCATCTGGTTGGGCAGGGATGGGTCCGCAGCCGGGGACTTCGCCAGATCGCGCATGATCCCGGCGGCACGCACGGCGGGAGGACCGAGCGAGGGCTCGGTCGCGCTCGCGTTGAGGATGGAGCCGCCCGCACTGTTGATCAGGGTGTTGAACCAGACGGTCAGCCCCTCGTACTGGGCGCCCTGGATCTCCACGAAGTGCGGTTGGCCCTGCCTGGCGAGGACCTCGGCCATGTCGAGCATCTCGGCCCAGGTCCTGGGTGGGGTGGGCACCAGATCCTTGCGATACCACAGGAGTTGGGTGTTGGTGTTGTACGGGACCGCGTACAGCTTGCCCTTCCACGTCGAGGTCTGCAGCGGTACGCGCAGGGTGCCCTCCACGGCCTGCCGCTTCGCCGCCCCCGTCCACTCCCGGATCCAGCGTGCCTCGGCGAACTCCGCGGCCCAGGTGACGTCCAGGCCCAGGATGTCGAGCGAGTCGTCCTCGGCGGCGAGTCTGCGGACGAGCTGCTGGCGCTGGCCGTCCGCGGCACGCGGGAGCTTGTGGTAGCTGATCCTGTAGCGGCCGCCCGACGCCTGGCTGCACCGGTCGGCCGCCTTCTGGAGCGCACCGGAGTCGTCCGGGAAGTTGTACCAGTCGAGGGTGGGCCTGCCGGAGCTCTCGTCACCGCCGCAGGCGGCGAGCACCGACGCCAGCAACGGCAGTACGGCGAACGCCCGCAGCCATCGCGTCCGTCCGCGGCATCCCTCGGGGCCCTTGCGGCCCTTCCGCCCCGGAACGGGCCGACAGCCGTACCTCGCGTGCACGCGCTCCACACCTCGCTTCCGGACTGTGGCACGGGACTGGAACCTCGCAACGTCTCCCTCCCGGGCGAACACTAAAGAGGACATAAGGGAATATCAAGCACATATGCCGCAAGAAATCAGCTTCGGTCCATCAGCTTCGGTCCCCGGAAACGGCGAAGAGGCCACCTCCGATCCATCGGAAATGACCTCTGACCTGCTGCTTCACAAGTCGGGACGACAGGATTTGAACCTGCGACCCCTTGACCCCCAGTCAAGTGCGCTACCAAGCTGCGCCACGTCCCGTCGCGCTCGGCACGGTGTTCCGTGTGAACGCGCAGGTAAACCCTACCCTACGTACCCCTGACGCCGAGTTCGGGCAGCCCCCGTGTCGTCCCGGTGAGATCGGCTCGGACCCGGTCCCGGATGTGCAGGATCAGCGCGGCCAGGTCGGCGCAGTACACGGACGGATTGCGGAAGCCGCTGCCGGCGGCGTACCGGTGGGCGAAGAGCGTGGTCCCACCCTGCACCCGCCGCTCTCAGACATACGAGCGACCACCGAGTGAACGCCGGACGACCACGCCCCAGGTCGCCCTACTCCGGCGGCGTAGGTGTGTCGTGGGTGCGGTACATCGCCTGGACGTCCAGTTCGAGTTGGATGGTGGGGCCCACGACGGCTATGCCTCGGGCGAGCATGGAGCGCCAGTTCAGGGTGTAGTCCTCGCGGTGGAGTTCGGACTTGGCGAGGGCGGCGCAGCGGAGTTCCTCGCCGTAGCCGCCGTTGACGGTGCCGAGGTAGGTGGTGTCGAGGGCGACGGAGCGGCTGACGCCGTGCATGGTGAGGCTGCCCTGGAGGGTCCACTTGCTGCCGCCGCGGTAGGCGAAGCGGGTGCTGGTGAAGTCGATGTACGGGAAGCGTTCGACGTCGAGGAAGTCCGCTGAACGCAGGTGCGTGTCACGGGTGTTGTTGCCGGTGTTGACGCTGGACGCGTCGATGCGGACGTGGACGCGTGACCGCGTCATGTCCTGGTCGACCACGAGGCCGCCGTCGAAGCGCTCGAAGCGGCCGTGCACATGGGCCATGCCGACGTGCTTGGCGATGAAGCGGATCGCGGTGTGCGGAGGGTCGAAGAGCCAGGTGCCGGGCGGCGGGAGTTCGAGCGCGCGGGCCGACTGGAGCCACACCCGTTCCCGGGAGACACCGGTGTCCGCGCTGACCTCGACCGTCTCCCGGTGCGGTTCCAGCCCCTCGGCCATGATCAGCACGCTGTAGGTGCCCGGCGGCAGAACGGCCGTGAAGAAGCCGTACGGGTCGGTCGCGCCGCGTGCCGCCACGCGGTGGCTGCGCAGTTCCGTCACTGTCACGTCCGCCGCGGCCATGGGCTGGTTCACTGGGTCCAGCACCTCACGAAGGACGACACCCGCGCCGTCCGGCACCGGGAACGGGGCGCCCGCGGCGCCCCCGGGGGCATTTCCGCGTCGCCGCCGGAGCAGTCCGAGGGGCATGGTGTTCACCTTTCGAGTCTCGTCGTCGGCCGTCAGTCGTGCGTGCGTCGGGCGCTGGGCGGGGCGTGGTCAGGACCATGTCTGAGGGCGGTCGCCGGTGTACGCCGCTCTCAGGATTTCCAGGGCTTCCGCCGTGGAGGTCCGGCGTGGGTTGGGGTACGCCTGGCTCGTCACCTGGGCCGCGGCCGTCGCCAAGTCAGCCTGTTCGAGACCGAGTTCAGCGAGCGAGCGGGGGGCTCCGAGGCTGCCGGCGAGGTCCCAGAGGGCTTCGGCGGCGTTGTCGGTGGACAGCGCCCGGGCGAGGGCCGTCATGGCTTCGGGGGCTGCCGGGGCGTTGTGGGCGAGGACGTACGGGAGGACGACCGTGTGGGTCTCGGCGTGCGGGAGGCCGAAGGTGCCGCCGAGGACGTGGCACAGCTTGTGGTGCAGGCCCATCGTGGTCGAGCCCAACGCGGTGCCGCAGAGCCAGGCGCCGTAGAGGGCGCGGCCGCGCGCCTCCAGGTCCCCGGGGTCGGACGCCACGCCGGGGAGCGCGCCCGCCATGGCCCGGGCGCCCTCCTCCGCCGTCAGCGACACCAGCGGCGAGGCGTCCGGCGCGTACAGGGCTTCGGCAGCGTGGGCGAGGGCGTTGATGCCGCTGGTCACGGAGAGGGGTACCGGGAGGGTGAGGGTGAGTTCGGGGTCGTAGACGACGCTGCGCGGCAGGACCGACGGGGCACGGCCGGTGCGTTTGGCGCCGTGCTCGGTCAGGCCCCAGACCGGGGTCATCTCCGAGCCGGAGTACGTCGACGGTACGGCGATCAGCGGGAGTTCGGTGCGCAGCGCGATCGCCTTGCCCAGTCCGATCGCCGAGCCGCCGCCGACCGCCACGAGGCCGTCCGCGCCCGCGTCCCGCGCCGCCCGGACCGCCTCGTCGGCCACCTCCACGGGTACGTGCTGGCGAGCCCGCGCGAACACCCCGGCGCACGCGTCGCCGAGCGCCCGCGCGACAGCCCCCGCGGTCTCGGCGCCCCTCGGGCCGCAGACCACCAACAGGGCGCGCAGACCGAGCCGTTCGGCCTCCCCCGGTACCGCCGTCACCGATGCGCCGGGGCGCATCACGACCCGGACCGGCTGGGCCTCGTACACGAAGTCCATCGCCGTCACGAGCGCTCCGGGTGGCGTTCGGCCGGTGCGTCCGACGTGTTGAGCACGAGGTCGAAGCGTGCGTGGCGGAACGGGTTCGGGATGTCGAACCGCCGTGCCAATGACGGGTCGTCGGTCTCCTTGAAGTCCTGGACGAGGCTCTCCTTGACCGCGAAGACCGCGTCGGTGTCGAGATGCTCGCTGCCGGCCACGAAGATGTGTGTGGTGACGGGGGTGTGTCCCTCGGCCGAGGCGATGAAGTGGATGTGCGCCGGGCGGTAGGAGGGCCGGGCCGTCGCCCGGAGGAGGTCGCCGACCGGGCCGTCCGTGGGGATGGGATACGGGCTCGGCACACAGGTGCGGAACCAGAAGCGGCCCTCGTCGTCCGCCGTGAACAGTCCGCGGCCGTTGCCCGCCGGCTGGACGTCGGGCTGCTGGACGTCGTAGTAGCCCTCGGCGTTCGCCTGCCAGACGTCGAGGGTCGCGCCGGGCAGCGGGGTGCCGTCGCCGGACAGCACGCGGCCGCTGATCACGCACGGTTCGCCGCCGCCGACCAGGTCGATGTCGGTGCCGAGTTCCCGGACCGGGGACTCGGTCATGTGGAAGGGGCCTAGGACCGTCGACTCCGTCGCGCCGCCGCGCTCGTCGCTGTTGATCGTCTCGACGAGCATCGAGACGCCGAGGACGTCCGACAGGAGGACGAACTCCTGCCGGGTGTCCGTGCAGGCCTGCC